>JAGOUM010000134.1 GCA_018061265.1 Rhodoferax sp.
TGCTGGCTGCCATTGAGGCCGCTCACGAGCGCGACATGGTGGTGCTGGGTTTGACTGGCCGGGGCGGTGGCAAGATGGCCACCACGCTGCGCGACACCGACGTACACATCTGTGTACCCCACGAACGAACCGCCCGCATTCAGGAGGTGCATCTGCTGACCCTGCACTGCCTGTGTGATGCGGTGGATGCCCAGTTGCTGGGTGAGCTGGAGAACACACCATGAAATCAAAGAGCATGCGGACCCTGACGGCCCTGACCCTTGTTGCCGCCCTGACTGCGGGCTTGAGTGCCTGTGTTCCGATCATCATGGGTGGTGCGGTGGTGGGTACCGCACTGGTCGCCACCGACCGGCGCACGTCGGGCGCACAACTGGAAGATGAAGGCATTGAGTTGCGCGCCAGCAGCCGCTTGCGCGAAGCGCTCGGTGATCGGGCCCATGTCAACGTGACCAGTTTTAATCGCCGGGTCCTGATCAGCGGTGAAGTCCCGACTGACGCAGACAAACTGCTGGTCGAACAGACTGTTTCGAGGGTCGAGAACGTCCGCACGGTTGTGAATGAGCTGTCCGTGTTGGGTAACTCCAGCTTGGGTCAACGTTCCAACGACGCGCTGATCACCGGCAAGATCAAGGCCGGTCTGGTGGATTCCAAAGATCTCTTTGCCAACGCTTTCAAGGTCACCACGGAACGCGGCACCGCCTACCTGATGGGACGGGTGACGCAGCGTGAGGCCGATCGGGCGACAGAAGTTGCGCGCACCACCAGTGGCGTGCAAAAGGTGGTCAAGGTGTTTGAGATCATCAGCGAGGACGAGCTGCGCCAACTGCAGCCCCAGCCCGCCAGCGACAAGAGCAAAGGCTGATCAGCGCAATCGTTTGATCAGGCTGGAGGTGTCCCAGCGCCGCCCGCCCAGTTGCTGCACATCGGCATAGAACTGGTCAACCAGGGCAGTCACCGGTAGCCGCGCACCATTGCGGCGTGCCTCATCAAGCACCAGACCCAGGTCCTTGCGCATCCAGTCCACGGCAAAGCCAAAATCAAAGGTGTTGGCGACCATGGTTTTTCCACGGTTGTCCATCTGCCAGCTTTGTGCCGCACCCTTGCCGATCACATCCAGGACCTGGTTCATGTCGAGCCCGGCCTTTTCCCCAAAGGCAATCGCCTCGGAGAGGCCCTGCACCAGGCCGGCAATACAAATCTGGTTGACCATTTTGGCCAATTGACCGGCACCGCTGTCACCCAGGTGGGTAAAGGCTTTGGAAAACGCCATGGCCACCGGCCTGGCCTGCTCAAACGCTGCCGCGTCACCACCACACATCACAGTGAGCTGGCCATTCTGGGCACCCGCCTGGCCACCCGACACCGGGGCATCCACAAAATTCAGACCCATGCTTTTGGCAGTGGCATACATTTCGCGCGCCACATTGGCTGAGGCTGTGGTGTGGTCGACCAGCACAGCGGCCTGGGGCATGCCGGCAAATGCACCGTCTGGCCCCAGCAGGACGCTGCGCAAATCGTCATCATTGCCGACACAGCAGAACACCAGCTCTGCGCCCCGGGCAGCCAGCGCCGGTGTTTTGGCATGATTTACAGTGCTATTTTGGCCTGTAGCGCTTTTATACTGGTCACACCATGCTATAGACTTTGATTCCGTCCGGTTGTAAACGGTGACCTGATGTCCGGCGGCGGCCAGGTGCCCTGCCATCGGGTAACCCATCACTCCCAGACCGAGAAAGGCCACTTTGCGGGCGGGTAGGGTGTCGTAAGTTCGGGTATTCATGCGGGTGCTTGCTCAGTTAAACGATGGTCATGTTCTCGGTACCAGCAGCCAGGTCCTGGCGGCGACCGCGTTGGCTGTTCAGCTTGATCTGCAGGCGCAGGTCGTTGACGGAGTCAGCATTTCGCAGCGCGTCTTCGTAGGAGATTTCACCGGCTTCATAGGCGGCAAACAGCGACTGATCAAAAGTCTGCATGCCCAGGTTGGTGCTTTTTTTCATGATCTCCTTGATCTCGGCCACCTCGCCCTTGAAGATGAGGTCCGATATCAAAGGTGAGTTGATCATGATCTCTACCACCGCCGTGCGTCCTTTGCTGTCGGGTTTATTGATCAGCCGCTGAGACACCAGGGCGCGCACATTGAGCGACATGTCCATCAGGACCTGGGCCTTGCGCTCTTCCGGGAAAAAGTTGATGACCCGGTCAATCGCCTGGTTGGTGCTGTTGGCATGCAGGGTGGCCAGGCACAGGTGCCCTGTCTCGGCAAAGGCAATGGCCAGTTCCATGGTTTCGCGGTCGCGGATCTCGCCCATCAGGATCACGTCCGGTGCCTGACGCAGGGTATTTTTTAAGGCGGCACCCCAACTGTCGGTGTCGATGCCGACCTCGCGCTGGGTGACGACGCAGTTTTTGTGTGCATGAACAAACTCGATCGGGTCCTCAACCGTGATGATGTGCCCGAAGGTGGTCTCGTTGCGGTGGTCCACCATGGCCGCCAGTGTGGTGGTTTTGCCGGAGCCGGTTGCCCCGACCATGATGCACAGGCCGCGTTTGGTATTGGCAATCTCTTTGAGAATGGGAGGCAGCTTGAGTGCATCGATCGTCGGGATCTTGTGCGGAATGGTTCGCAGCACCATACCGACCTTGCTTTGCTGCATGAACGCATTCACACGAAAGCGCCCCAGTGTCGGTGGCGCGATGGCAAAGTTGCATTCCTTGGTGCGCTCGAATTCGGCCACCTGCCGGTCATTCATGATCGAGCGGGCCAGCGCCATCGTGTGGGTGCCGTTGAGTGCTTGTCCCGACACCTTGGTGACCTTGCCATCCACCTTGATGGCCGGTGGCAGGTCCGCGGTGAGAAACAAATCACTGCCGCCGCGTCCGATCATCAGTTTGAGCAGATCGGTGATAAAGGTACTGGCCTGATCACGTTCCATGGTTACCCCTTGTGTTGCGCCGTCATGCCATGAAGTTGTCGGGAATCTTCGCCTTGGTGCGAGCCTCGGCATTGCTGATCACATTGCGGCGCACCAGTTCGGTCAGGTTCTGATCCAGCGTCTGCATGCCCACGTTGTTGCCGGTCTGGATGGCCGAGTACATCTGCGCCACCTTGGCCTCGCGGATCAGGTTACGAATGGCGCTGGTACCCAGCATGATCTCGTGGGCCGCCACACGGCCCTGGCCGTCCTTGGTTTTGCACAGTGTCTGCGAGATCACGGCCTGCAGCGACTCGGACAACATCGCACGGATCATTTCTTTTTCTTCGGCAGGAAAAACGTCAATGATCCGGTCAATGGTCTTGGCTGCACTGCTGGTGTGCAGGGTGCCAAACACCAGGTGGCCGGTTTCGGCGGCGGTCATGGCCAGGCGGATGGTTTCCAGGTCGCGCATTTCACCCACCAGGATGGCATCCGGGTCCTCGCGCAGTGCCGACTTCAGTGCTGCGGCAAAGCTTTGGGTGTGCGGCCCTACCTCGCGCTGGTTGATCAGGCATTTTTTGGACTCATGCACAAACTCGATCGGGTCTTCTACCGTGAGGATGTGGCCAAACTCGTTTTCATTGAGGTAGTTCACCATGGCTGCCAGCGTGGTGGACTTGCCCGAACCGGTTGGGCCGGTCACCAGCACCATACCGCGCGGCTTGAGCGCCAGTTCGGCGAATATCTTCGGGCAGTTCAGCTGCTCGAGTGTCAGGATCTTGCTCGGAATGGTCCGGAACACCGCGCCCGCACCGCGGTTCTGGTTGAATGCATTCACCCGAAAACGCGCCAGCCCTTCAATCTCAAACGAGAAGTCGATTTCCAGGAACGCCTCATAGTGTTTGCGCTGCGAGTCATTCATGATGTCGTACACCATCGAATGCACCTGTTTGTGGTCAAACGGCTCCACATTGATGCGCCGCACGTCACCATGCACCCGGATCATGGGCGGCAAACCCGCTGAGAGGTGCAAGTCCGATGCCTTGTTTTTGACGCTGAACGCCAGCAGTTGGGTGATGTCCACAAGCCCTCCGTTTGTTTGTTACGCTCATGCAATTATGACCACGATTCACGAAAACCTTCGAACCGTGCAGGCGCGCATCGAAACGGCCTGCCATGCCAGTGGCCGCAGGCCGGAGTCGGTCAGTCTGCTGGCCGTATCCAAGACATTTGGTGCCGACGCGGTGGAACTGGCCCATGCGGCCGGGCAAAGGGCTTTTGGCGAGAATTACATCCAGGAGGCGGTTGAGAAGATATCGGCACTGCGCCACCTGCCGCTGCAATGGCACTGTATCGGGCCAATTCAGAGCAACAAGACCCGGCTGGTGGCCGAGCACTTTGACTGGGTGCAGACCGTAGACCGACTGAAGATCGCCCAGCGCCTGAGTGAGCAGCGCCCCGCGCAACTGCCGCCCTTGCAAGTGTGTCTTCAGGTCAACGTGGACGGCGGCCCCACCAAGTCGGGGGTGGCACCCTCAGAGGCACTGGCACTGGCCCAAGCCGTGGCGACGCTACCTGGCTTGCGTCTGCGCGGGCTGATGTGTATCCCCGAACCAGCTGCTGACTTTGTAGCTGCATGCGCTGTATTTAAAAGGGCTAGAGACCTATTTGACACTTTGAACGCGACAGGGCTTGCGCTGGACACCTTGTCCATGGGCATGAGTGCCGACCTCGAGGCGGCGGTGGCCAGTGGCAGCACCATGGTGCGGGTGGGGTCGGCGATTTTTGGCCAGCGGCACTATGCCGGCTGAGCTTGGACAATTCCTGACGTGTTGCGCTATTTCAATGGCAGCCGGGTGGTGTTTTTGACTTCTTCCATCACCGCATAGGTGCGTGTTTCGCGCACGCCGGGCAGTTGCCACAACACGGTGCCGGCGAATTCCCGGTAGGCGTTCATGTCGGCCATGCGGGTTTTGAGCAAGTAGTCAAAACCACCGGCCACCATATGGCACTCCATGATTTCCGGTCGCACCTGCACGGCCGCTTTGAAAGCCTCAAAAATGTTGGGCGTGGTCTTGTCGAGAAGCACCTCGACAAAGACCATCAGGCCGGCCCCCAGCTTGTCGGCATTCAGCCGTGCCTCATAACCGAGGATGAATCCTTCACGGGACAGGCGCTGAACGCGCGCCAGCACCGCAGTGGGGGAGAGTGCAACGGTTTCGGCCAGTTTCAGGTTGCTGAGGCGGCCATCTTCCTGGAGTGCTTGCAGGATCTTGCGGTCGATTCGATCCAGTTGCAGCGGCCCGGTATCTGCCATGGCGGGCATCAGGCCGTTGGTTTGAGGCCGAGTGCATCGGCCAGAAGTTCTGGGGGTATTGGTTTGAGATAAGCGCCAACCAGCTTGATGCCTTCACCGGCGGCAATGTCACGCGCCAACTGCAGGGTTTCGGGGTTGACGCCGCTGAGCAGCATGACACCACCCTGAAAGTGCAGTTTGCCGAGCTCTGCGACAAACTCGATGCCGTCCATGTCGGGCATGTAAATGTCGCAGATCAGGAAGTCCGGTGGTGCCGGCATGGTCTTGAGCATCGCCAGTGCCTCCAGTCCGTTGCCGGCCTGATAGACGGTTGACACGCCCAGTTGGGACAACATTTCACCCATGATCTCGCGCAGGAAGTCGTCATCGTCAACCAGCAAGACAGTCGGAGCATTGGGAGGCATGGGGGAGGTGAAGTTGGACATGGGTAGTCACTCTGTTGGAGTCGTATGCTAATCGAGCATGGCCTCAAGCTTGCCGCAAAGTGGTTGCCAGCCCGGAAAACTCTCGGCCGCCTGTTCTGGCTGCAGTGGCACCAGGGCCGCCACTTCGGCGGGCCAGGGTAGATCTGATCTTTGTTCGGCAGCCGCTGGCGCATACACCCAGACCTGGCGCACTGCCATTTGTACCAGTGCCGCCATCGGCGTGAGTTCGGTTGCCGCTGGCTGCCATGGCTCAACGGACAGTACCTCATGAAACAAGGCTGGCAGACGCCAGCGGCGCACCAGCTCGGCACTGACCTCAGGGTAGCCAAAACCAAACTTCTCTCGTTCCAGTGCGATACGTTCAGGTGCCAACGGCTCCATTTGTGCATCCAGCGCCTGCATGTCCTGTGGCAAGCCCATGTGCATGAACAGTTGGCCAATGGTGTAGAGCAAACCTACCGTCCAGGCGTGATGGACGTTGAGCTGTACCTCGGGCAGCGCTGCCCAGTGCTGTGCCGTGGCCGCAATGCGCAGGCTGTTGCGCCAGAACGGTTGAAGAACTGCGTTTTCCAGCGTATTGAAGCGGCTTTTAAGGCCAAGGCCGATCACCACCGAGCGCACATTGACGGTGCCCAACTGGTCGAGTGCCTGACTGACAGTGTGGATTTCCCGCCCCGGGCTGAAAAACGCCGAGTTGGCCAGCTGCAGCAGACGCGCCGAAATCGTCGCGTCATGTTCGATCAGCCTGGCGAGCGCCAGCGGCTGAGACGCCTCGTCACCCAGGGCAACAATCAGCTCCTGTAGCACCTGTGGAATGCTTGGTATGGCCTGGGGTGGCTGAAAAAGTTGCTCTAGTTTCATGTGTCAAGGTAGGCTTGAATGCGTCCGTCAGCACGACCCAGTGCAGTGGGCAACTCCTCACACATCGCATCACACGCCATGTGATCCACTGCACGAGCGGCTGCCTCCAGCGACTGGCAGAGCTCCCCGAGCGCCAGGGCACCCACCGCGCGTGCCGCCGATTTGAGGGTATGGGCAATTCGGGTGAGGGTGTCAAGATCACCGCTGGCACGGGCGTCCTGCGCGTCCTGCACCTGCTGGGTCGCATTCGCCAGGAATTTGGCCAGCAGCCGTTTGAGCAAGGTCGGGTTGTTGCCGACCGCCGCCGCCAGTGTGGTGTTGTCCCAGATCACCGTCGAGGCCGCCGCAGTCGCCGCTGCAGGAGGGGGGCCAACCCGCAAACGTCGATCGCCAGGTGCGGCCATGTCAGACAGTGGCAGCCATTTGGCCAGCACCCGGGCCAGTTCATCCATGCGCACTGGTTTGCTCAGGTAGTCGTCCATGCCAAAGGCAAAACAGCGCTCGGCTTCGCCATACATGGCATTGGCAGTCACGGCGATGATCGGTTTTCGAGGGCCCTTGGCCTCGGCCTGGCGAATCTGAGCAGTCAGGTCGTAGCCGTCCAGGTTGGGCATGTGGCAGTCGGTCAGCAGGAGGGCATAACGTCCACTTTGCCACATGGCAAGGGCTTGGGCACCATCTGCAGCGAGTTCGGCGGCGTAGCCCAACAAGCGTAATTGTTCGTGCATCACATCGCGATTGGTTTCGTTGTCTTCAGCCACCAGCACCAGCTGATCGCGCCGGACTGCTTCTTCCACATTGGGTGCACTGGTGCGCCTGACGACCTGTGCCGGGGGTGGGTGTTGCAGCAAAGTTCGACTCATGCGCCCACAGGCGATGGCGGCGGCGGCAACCAATTCGCGGTACAACAGGGGCTGGGCCTGTATTTCCACCCCTTGCAGATCCGGGTCGGTGCCCACCTGGCGTACCAGCCATACCACCCTCCTGTCACCACGCCAACCCAGCAGGTCGTCCTGCCCGACGCAGCAGGCATGTGTCAGGTCGAGCAGGATCACGGTGTCATGGTCACCTTCGGCCAGCCGTGCGCTGACGCTGCGGACGTCCGGCATGGCGCTGACCTTGGCACCAGCAGAGTTCAGGTAAACCTGCAACATGGTCATACAGGCCACGCGTGGCGTCACCACCAACACGCTGACACCGCGCAGGTCGGGCAGCGCCTGATGGGCTTGCGCCGCAGGCGGCGTGGCTGCCACCAGCGGCAACTCAACGCTGAACTCCGAGCCCTTGCCAAGGGTACTTTGTACGCTGATGTTGCCGCGCATCAGGCTGACCAGGCGGTGGGTGATCGACAGACCCAAACCGGTGCCGCCAAAACGTCTCACCGTGCTGGCGTCAGCCTGGCTGAACGGCTGAAAAAGCTTGTCAACCACCTCGGGGCTCATGCCGATGCCGTTGTCAATCACCAATATCTGGAACCAGCTGCTGCCGTCAAGGCGGGTCTGTGGCAGCACATGTAATGCGGTCCGTCCCTGCTGGTGATGGGGCACAAACTTCAACGCATTGCCCAGCAGATTGAGGAGAATCTGGCGCAGCCGCAGCGGGTCGCACAGGATCCAGGCGGGCAGGGCCGGATCCACAAACAGGTCCAGCTCCACCTCGCCCTGGCGGGCTGAATTCAGCAGCAGCTGCACCACGTCTTCCACCAGGTCGCGCAGGGCCATCGGCACCCGTTCCACTTCGAGTTTGCCGGCCTCAATCTTGGAGAAGTCCAGAATGTCGTTGAGCAGCCCAAGCAAGGCCATCGATGACTGGTTGATGGTGTCAAGCATGCGCAGCTGCTGGCGGTCAAGCGCCGTCTGGCGCAGTATGTCGACCATGCCGATCACCCCGTTCATGGGTGTGCGGATTTCATGGCTCATATTCGCCAGAAACTCGGACTTGGCCAGATTGGCGGCATCGGCCAGCTTGCGTGCGTCGTTGAGTTCCTGGGTGCGTTGGCTGACCAGATCTTCCAGTTTGTGGCGGT
>JAGOUM010000135.1 GCA_018061265.1 Rhodoferax sp.
CCCAGTGTCCCTGGCCAAAACATTTGGCCACTGTGCCCGGGCGCACGCCTTCCCACAGCTTGAGCTGGCAGCCAATGGTGCCGGCCATCGAGGTGATTTTGACGCTGTCGCCATCTTTGAGGCCCAGCCTAGCCCCATCACTGGGGTTCATCTTGACCACATCGCCCCAGCTCACGTCGCCCGGATCGACTTTTTTGAACTCCTGGTACCAAGTCACGTTGGCCGAGCGGCCTTCGCGGTTCAGACGTGATTTGTGGTCGATAAAGGTAAACGGGTAGTCCGCAACACTGCCGTGGCGTTTGGGCGGTTCATAGTGCGGCACAAAGGCCAGGTCACCACGCGCCACATACCCGCTAACCGTCATGATGTCGTCGGTGGTGGTCTCGTATTTCTTGGCGTGCTCCAGCAGACCCTTCTTGAGGGTTTCGCTATAAAACTCAAACTTCTTGGTGACCGTGCCAAACTTGCCGCCCCAGCCTTTTTTAAGAGTGTATTTAGGGCCGCTGAACATGCCCTTGGCCTTGAACTCAGCCCAGCCCTTGATGGGTGCGTCGCCTTTGAGGGGCTCCTTGGGCATCCACAAGGTGGCGCTACTGATCTTGGCCGCAATTTCGCTGAACTCCATGGCGGTGGTGGGAAGCTTGCCGGTCTCGGGATCTTTAAACTCCTGCGAGTAGTAGTCAAACAGGTTGGGAAAACCTTTGGCTTTGAGTTTTTCGGCCAGCAGCCACATGACTTCGGTTTCTTCCTGCTTCACATCCCACAGGCGTTTGACGGCACCTTGCTGGATAGAGGCGTAGCCGTAGCCGTTGCCCATGTTCGAGACAATTGACCAGCCCTCGGCTGAATTGAAGGTCGACGGCAGCACGATGTCTGCAAACTGAGTCATCTCGGAGGCGTTTGGCACCATGTGCACAAAGAAGGGAATCTGGGCCATGGCTTTGTCCCAACGACCCGCACCTGTGGCTGAGAAGTTGAAGTTTGACCAGGACGACAAGAACACCTTGATCGCACCTGGATTTTTCAGCAATCCGTTGGCCACGTTGTTGGTGACCACGCCGCTTCCGGGCTTGCCACCCATCATGGCTGGCATGTCTTTGTCCCCACGGCCGTCAAGCTTCTTGCCTTTGCTTCCTGCCTTGGCTACATCGTCCACATATTTTTCAGCGCTAGGGAATTTGCCCAGGGGCACACTGCTGCTTTGCCACACGCCACCTTCGGTATCAATCGAACCCAACAAGCCGTTGAGCGCGTACACCGCCATCGCGGCGTAAGTGCCGCGCGGTGTCATGGCCACACCCGGCCCCATCCAGACGGTGGTTTTGGAGCCGGCTTTACCCATGGCACGCGCCACCCGCAGAATCTGGTCGGCAGGAATCAGTGTTTCTTTTTCGGCCCAGGCGGGGGTTTTATCCTTGAGCTCCAGATTCCACCATTTGACGACACCATTGGTTTCTTTCTCTGCGAAAGCCGCTTCATCCACCAGCTTGCCCGTCACAAACAGGTTCTTGCCATCTTTGAAGTCCCCGACAAACTCCTTGCCCCATTGCCCCTCGGTCAGAATCACATGGGCAATGGCGCTGGCCAGTGCTCCGTCGGTGCCGGGGTTGATGGGCAGCCACTCATGCGCTTTGGCGGCGATGGTGGACATGCGTGGGTCAACGGCAATCACCGTGCCGCGTTTGACGATACCGGGGAAGTGGTGCATGGTGTTGGGCACCATGCGATTGGAGCTTAGCGGGTCACAGCCCCAAGCCACCAGGCAGTTGGTGTTGCCAAGGTCGTAGTCACGGTAGCCAAAAAAGCCTTGAGTCAGGCCCGGACCCATTTTTTCTGCTTCGGCACAGATCGCGCTGTGTGAAAAATACTGCCCCGTGCCCCAGACCTTGGGCAGTGTGCCGTAAAGCAATTCCGTGGACGTCGATGAATAGCGTCCGCGCATGTACATCAACTTGCCGGGTTCACCAGCCTTGCGCAGTTCCATCATCTTGTCGGCCACAGTATTCAGGGCCTCGTCCCAGGAGATCGGAACAAACTTGGGATCAACACCCCGACCTTTGAGCGGGTTGGTACGCTTCATTGGTGTCTTGATGCGATCAGGGTCGTACATTTGCTGCGGAATCAGGTGGCCGCGTGGGCAGCAATAACCATGGTTGGTCTTGGACAGCGGGTTGCCGCGCACCCGGGTCGCGCGACCGTCTTGCACAAAAATCTGAACCGCACACCACTGGGTGCAGCCCTGGCAGGTGCTGGCCACCCAGTTGCCCACGGCTGGGCTGCTGGGTTTGGCTTTGCGGGGGATCAGTGAACTGTGCAACGGCCCCGCCATCATGCCCGCACATCCTGTCATCAGCGCCCCGGCAGAGATGCCCGTGGCCATGATAAATACCCGTCTTGTCAGCTTCATAAAACGCTCCTGAATTGGTGTTCGACCACTCTTTTGCGCAAACTTCATGCCACTGGGAAAGTGTGTTGTCGGAAATCGGAGTGATGTCGGACCAAGGAGACTGTCAAGCCGCCGCAGCCCATTGGGAGAACAGGCCTAAACCGACTGCCAAGTTGACCCATTGACCGTGTGAGCAAACCAGGTTTGCAAATAGACCCGTGTTACCAATCGGTAACTTCCATGTCGATGAAGCGTAAGGTACCCATGAACACAAAGCGCTGGCTGGCTAAAATTTTGATTATTCTCAAGCGTCAGTCCCTAGGCCACCGGCGATCGGGTCGTGGGAAAAAGCGTGGTGTTACCGACTGGTAACCTCACAAAGTGGTTTGTGAGCCAATGTCACCACTTGGTAACCAGGAAACAGGATGTCCAAACTCTTCAAACAGGTGTTTTGCGCGATTTGCCTTGCAGCGCTGTGCGCGACAGCCCTGGCCAACCCACCGGCAAGGCCCATCCGATTTGCCATGACCCCTGCCTTTTTGCATGACCAGCATGCCCTGTTGGCGCAGTGGCGGATTTACCTTGAAACCCGCCTGAAACAGCCCGTGGAGTTTGTGCAACGCGACCGCTACCGCGACACCATGGACCTGCTGCAACAGCAAAAAGTCGAGTTTGCGTGGATTTGTGACTACCCCTTCATCATGCTCAAGAATGACGTACGGCTGATGTCTGTGGCCATCAACGGCAGCAACCCGACCTACCGCTCCTACCTGATTGTTCCGGCGCGCGATGTCAAAACCCGCAATGTGATGGACCTTAAAGGCGGTGTATTTGCATACGCTGACCCCTACTCCAACACGGGCTATCTGGTACCGCGCTATGAAATCAAGCGCCAGGGTGCCGACCCCACGACATTCTTCAAACGCACTTTTTTCACCTGGTCGCACCGCAAAGCGATTGATGCGGTGGCCGCCGGCCTGGCCCAAGGTGCTGCGGTAGACAGTTTTGTATGGGACTCATTGGCCAAGGTGCGCCCGGACATCACCAGCAAGACACGTATTGCCTGGCAATCGGAAGACTACGGGTTTCCGCCCATCGTGGCGCAAAACCAGGTCAGTACCGCAGATTTCAAACGCATGCAAACCGTGTTGCTGGGCATGACCACCGAGCCCGAGGGCCGCGCACTGCTGGCGCGGCTCAACCTGAACGGATTTATTGCAGGTAGTCCAAAACTCTACAACAGTGTGTCAGACATGATGACGGCCTTTGGCGAGCCCTGATGCGCCTGTTTGACCTGAGTCTGCGCTTCAAGATGCCGCTGTGGGGTGGCGGGCTGATTCTGGCCACCGCGCTGGCGCTGTCGGCCTCGTTTGTGCTGCAAACCTGGGACACCCTGCATCAAGAAATTCAAAAGAATGCGCAGGACCTGGGTCGATCCATTGCCCATTCGCTGTTTCCGGTGATGCTGCATGACGATGTGTGGCAAGCCTATGAACTCGTGTCACGGCCCTTTGCTACACCCCAAAACACCGCGCTGGCCGAAAGCCTGATGGTGCTCGACAGTACAGCCAAGGTCTATGTGTCGTCGCGGCCCGAGGAACACCCGGTGCTCAGTCCGCTGGCCTCGCTGGGCGAAGAATTTCAAGAGCTTGAGCGTGTTTTTCCACGGGCGTCGGATGCTGATGTGTTTGTGCTCGAAGCCCCCGGCGCGGACCATATCTATGTGACCGTTCCAATTGTCAGCGACGGGGTGCGCCTGGGCACATTGATCGTGACTTACAACAAATCTCTGATCTCTGAACGCTTTACCCATTTGCTGGAAAATGCTCTTTGGACCACGCTGGCCGTGCTGGCGGTCTTGCTGCCGGTGACCGCCTACTGGGGACGGCGCATGATGCAGCCCATGCGCCTGATCACCCAGCGCATCAGCGGGATCGGACGCGGTGACCTGGAAGCCCTTGATGCCAGGCTTTACCCGTACGGTGACGAAGTGGGCCAGCTGTTTCTGGCTTACGAGGGCATGCGTAGCAAACTGCTGGAAAAAGCCGAGCTGGAAAAACAGATGCTCACCACCGACCGCCTGGCCGCCCTGGGTCGGCTCACTGCCAGCATTGCCCACGAAATCAACAACCCGCTGGGCGGCATGCTCAACTCCATCAGCACGCTGAAGAAACACGGCAGCCCCGACGCGGTCACACAAAAGACGGTGTCACTTCTGGAGCGCGGCTTGACCCAGATCCGTGAAACCGTGGCTGCGCTGCTGGTCGAGGCCAAGGTCAAAAGCCGACCTCTGGCCCGGTCTGACCTGGACGACGTGCGGGTGCTGGTGTCACACGCGGCGAAAAAGCTGGCAACCCAGATCACCTGGCAGCCCGAGATTCCGGAGTCACTGGCGCTGCCGTCCACCCTGGTGCGCCAGGTGCTGATCAACCTGCTGCTCAACGCCATCGCGGCAGCCGGCCAGGGCGGCCAGGTGGATCTGCGGGCGGAGGTCAATGGCCAGCATTTGCTACTGACCATTGAGAACACCGGCAAACCCTTGTCGTCCGAGCAACTGGCCCACCTGTTTGAACCCTTTACCCCCTTCTCAGAAAACGGCAACGGTCTGGGCTTGTGGATTTGTTACCAGATCGTCACCCAACTCGGCGGTACGATCCGGGCTGAATCTACGCCAGCACAGTCCCGGTTTACCGTCACCCTGCCGATAGACTCACCCCATGCTGACAACGCCCCGAAAAATTTGCCTGATTGAAGACGATGCGCTGATGGGTGAGTCGCTGACCGACCGCTTTGAGCTCGAAGGTCTGGCTTTTGACTGGCACCGCACCGGCGCCATCGCCCTGACCGCACTGCGCCAGCACGACTACGCCCTGGTCATCAGCGACATCCGCCTGCCCGACATCAGCGGCGACGCCTTGTTTGAGCAACTGCTGGCCCAGCAGCACAGCCTGCCACCGTTCATTTTTATCACCGGCCATGGTGACCTGGAGACGGCAGTGCGTTTGCTCAAAAAGGGCGCGCAGGACTACATCACCAAACCGTTTGACCTGGACGCCTTGATCGACAAAATTCAGGCCATGGCAAACCCTGATGCCCCTTCTGGCCCAGGCGAGTTGGGTCAGTCACCGGCCATGCGCCAGATCGAGGCCATGCTGAACCGGCTGGCCAGCAGCGCCGCGTCGGTGCTGATCACCGGGGAGTCGGGTGTCGGCAAAGAGCGTGTGGCCAAAGCATTACACCATTTGACCGGCAGCACTTGCCCTTTCATTGCGGTGAACTGTGGTGCATTGACCGAGAGCCTGCTGGAGGCCGAACTGTTTGGCTACGAAAAAGGGGCCTTCACCGGTGCGGCCCGGACCAAAAAGGGCGTGTTTGAGCAGGCCGACGGCGGTACCTTGTTTCTGGACGAAATTGGCGACATGCCGCAAGCCATGCAGGTCAAGCTGCTACGGGCCCTGCAGGAGCGCAGCATTGTGCGGGTGGGTGGCGAAACGCAGATCCCGGTGAACATCCGCCTCATTTGCGCCACGCACCAGACACTACAAGAGCGGGTCGCCAGTGGCGACTTTCGCGAAGACCTGTATTACCGCATCAATGTGGTCGAGCTGCGCATTCCGCCGCTGCGCGAGCGCCGCGAGGACATATTGCCGATTGCCCGTCACCTGCTGGCTGAAATCGCAAGGCTGGCTGGCAAGCCGACACCGAGCCTGACACACTCAGCCGAACATGCGCTCTTGTCTTACCCCTGGCCTGGCAACATTCGTGAGTTAAAAAACGCGCTGGAACGCGCCAGCCTGATGAGTGATGGTCGCAGCGTTTCTCACGACATCCTGTTTGAGCGACCAGCCCCCCAGTTGGACTCAACCCAGGACGTGGCGGGCAGTCTTCGCGATTATTTGCTGGAATGTGAACGTGATTTCATCGTGCGTACGCTCGACAAGTTCCAGTGGCAGATTCAAACCTGCGCTGACTCCTTGGGGATCAGTCGGAAAAATTTGTGGGAAAAAATGCGCAAGCTGGAGATCGACCGGGAGGCATCACCGGGCAAAACAGAAACGCCCTGATTGACAACGCGTTACAAGAGGATCGCGCACTGGCCGCCCTAAAATCCGGGGTTTTACCCCCAACACTCCACAACATGACTACCACCCAGTTTGACAATGTCAGCGTCGCGACCCAGGCCAGCGTCTACTTTGACGGCAAGTGCATTAGCCACCAGCTCACCTTTGCCGACGGGAGCAAAAAGTCGGTCGGTGTGGTATTGCCCGCCAGCCTGACGTTTAACACCGGTGCGCCTGAGGTCATGGAATGTGTGGCGGGTGGTTGTGAATACAAACTCAAGGGATCGGACACCTGGCTGAGCTCCAGCCCGGGCGACAAGTTCAGCATTCCCGGCAATTCAAGCTTTGATATTCGGGTAACTGAACCCTACCACTACATCTGCCATTTTGGTTGATTCGCCCGGATTTAACTATTTTTTATAGCTGCTTGCGCATACGCAGCAAGCGCTAGAGGCAAAAATCATGTCAAACACCATACTACAGAACATTCCGGTTGGGCAAAAGGTCGGCATCGCTTTTTCGGGCGGCCTGGACACCAGTGCAGCGCTGCACTGGATGAAGCTCAAAGGCGCCCTGCCCTACGCCTACACCGCCAACCTGGGCCAGCCCGATGAGTCGGACTACGACGACATCCCGCGCAAAGCCATGGAATACGGCGCCGAGAAAGCCCGCCTGATTGACTGCCGCCAGCAATTGGCTGCCGAAGGACTGGCTGCCCTGCAAAGCGGCGCGTTCCATATCAGCACGGCCGGCGTGACCTATTTCAACACCACGCCACTTGGCCGCGCCGTGACCGGCACCATGCTGGTGAGCGCCATGAAAGAGGACGACGTCAACATCTGGGGCGACGGCAGCACCTTCAAGGGCAACGACATCGAGCGCTTTTACCGCTATGGCCTGCTGACCAACCCGGCGCTCAAAATCTACAAGCCCTGGCTGGATCAGGCGTTTATCGATGAACTTGGTGGCCGCGCTGAAATGTCTGCGTTCATGACGGCGCACGGTTTTGGCTACAAGATGAGTGCCGAGAAAGCCTACAGCACCGACTCCAACATGCTGGGTGCCACACACGAGGCCAAAGACCTGGAAAACCTCAACAGCGGCATCCGCATTGTCAACCCGATCATGGGCGTGCCATTCTGGCGCGACGACTGCGCCGTCAAGTGCGAGGAGGTCAGCGTGCGCTTTGAAGAAGGTCGCCCGGTGGCGCTCAACGGCGTTGAGTACCCGGACTTGGTGAGCCTGTTTTTGGAGGCCAACCGTATTGGTGGCCGCCACGGCCTGGGCATGAGCGACCAGATTGAGAACCGCATCATCGAGGCCAAGAGCCGCGGCATTTACGAAGCGCCCGGTCTGGCACTGCTGTTCATCGCGTATGAGCGTTTGGTGACCGGCATTCACAACGAAGACACCATCGAGCAGTACCGCGACAACGGACGCAAACTCGGCCGTCTTCTGTACCAGGGCCGCTGGTTTGACAGCCAGGCCATCATGCTGCGCGAGACCGCGCAACGCTGGGTGGCCAGCGCTGTCACCGGTACCGTGACCTTGGAATTGCGCCGTGGCAACGACTACTCGCTGCTCAACACCGAGAGCCCCAACCTGACCTACGCGCCCGAGCGCCTCAGCATGGAAAAGGTGGAAGACGCACCGTTCAGCCCGCTGGACCGCATTGGCCAGCTCACCATGCGCAACCTGGATATCACCGACACACGCGCCAAGCTGGGCATTTACGCCAAGAGTGGCCTGTTGTCTTTGGGCTCTGGCAGCGACTTCATGCGTCTGGGTGAAAACAAAGCCAAGTGAGACGGGTGCCGGGACAAACCGGTGCTTGCAAAACCCGGGTTTACCCAACGCAGATTCAAGCACGAAGTGCATCGTTTTAAACAGGTTGGGCCAAGAGCAAATAGGATGAGCTCTTTGTGACCAGCCAGTCTCGACGAGCACCATGACCTACAAACACTTGACCCAAGAAGAACGATACCAAATTCACGCACTCAAGCGGCAAAGCATCAGTATTACCCGCATTGCTGCTGAACTCCAGCGTGATCGCTCAACGATTTTCC
>JAGOUM010000033.1 GCA_018061265.1 Rhodoferax sp.
GACATGGGCTACCTCAGCGTGCAGTCGATTGTTGGCGGGTTTGACGCCTGGTCGGCAGCGGGTAAACCGGTGGCCAAACCCGAGACGCCGTCGTTCGAGTAAGGCCATTGGTCGTTCAGATTGCCCGCCCCTCACCCACTTCTTCCACCGTCTGCCCATCCCGAATGTGATAAATCCGCTTGAAGGTCGGAATAATCTTCTCGTCGTGTGTTACCACAATGATGGCCGCCTGAAACTTTTCCGCCATCTGATTCAGGATTCGCATCACACCGAGCGCGCGCTCACTGTCCAGCGGGGCGGTGGGCTCATCTGCCAGAATCACCGGCGGGCGGTTGGCCAGGGCCCGCGCAATCGACACCCGCTGTTGTTCGCCCCCTGAGAGTTGCGACGGCTCGGCTTTGGCGCGGTGCTGCACGTCCAGCGCGGTCAGCAGTTCGATCGCCCGGGCGCGGGCTTGCGCGTTGGGTTGGCCCGCCAGCATGGGCAGTAGCGCCACGTTGTCGGTCACGTCCAGAAACGGAATCAGGTATGGGGCCTGAAAGATAAAGCCGATGCGGTCACGCCGCAGCGCGCGCAAGTCGTCCACCTTCCAGCCATTGTCATAAATCACCTCGTTGCCCAGCGTCATGCGCCCGGCGGTGGGCTCGATGATGGCACCCAGGCATTTGAGCAGCGTGCTTTTGCCCGAGCCTGAGGGCCCGACCAGGCCCACCACCTCACCCGGGGCCACCGACATGCTGACGTTTTTCAGCGCTTCCACTGCGCTGTCGCCTTTGCCGTAGACCTTGCGCAAGCCCTCAATGTGGATGCCGCCGCTGTTGTTTGTGTTGGCTTGCATGGCTTATCCAATCGCCGCCGCCGGGTCGACCTTGAGCGCCACGCGAATCGCCAGCGTGCTGGCCAGCGCGCAGATCAGCAAGGTGACGATCAGGCCGATCACCGAGTCGCTGGGCAGCAGCAGCACGTATTTGGGAAACACCGGCGCCCAGGCGGTGCTGACCACTTTGCCCACCACAAAACCGATCAGCCCCAGGCCCAGCGCCTGTTGCAGGATCATGCCGGCAATGGTACGGTTGCGCGTACCAATCAGTTTGAGCACCGCAATCTCGCGGATTTTGCCCAGTGTCATGGTGTAGATGATGAAGGCCACAATGGCCGCGCTCACCACCGACAAGATGGCCAGAAACATGCCAATCTGCTTGGCCGAGTTGGCAATCAGCTTGGCCACCAGAATCTCTTCCATGTCGACACGGGTGAACACCTGCACATGCTTCCAGCGTTTGAGCGGCTCTGCCACGGCATCCGCCTGCCAGCCGGGTTGCAATTGAACCAGCACCGCGTTGACGTTGTGGCTGCTGGTTTGCAGGCCTTGCACAGCGTCGAGCAAACCCGGCACGCCGGGGCGGTTAAAGGCCGGGTTGGCGGCGGTGCGCAGGCGGTCGTTGAGGATGGTGTCGTTGTCTTTCAAAAACTGCGCCTCTTGCGCATCTTTGAGCGGAATAAACACCATCGGGTCGCCACCGGAGGACACCATGCGTTGCGTCACCCCCACCACCTGGTAGTCGTGGCGGCGCACGCGCAGGGTTTCACCCAGTTTGAAGCCGGTTTTGACATCAACCACCGCCTCGTAATGGTTGCGGGTGAGTTGCCGCCCTGCCACTAGGTAGCCGGGTTCACCAGGCTGGCCGGGTTCGATGCCCACCACCATCACGCGTACCTCGTCGCCACCCACTTTTTGCACCTGTTGCGTCAGGTAGGTCACGTTGGCGGCTTGGCCCACCCCGGGCATGCCACGCACACTGCGCACCACGTCGTCCTTGATGCTCGACGCCTCGGCATACGGGCCCTGCGTGTCTTTTTGCACCACCCACAAATCCGCACCACTGTTGGCCAGCAAGGCTTGGGCGTCATCGACCATGCCGCGGTAAATGCCCGCCATGGAGAGCGTCACGCCGATCAGCAGCCCCAGGCCCAAGCCCGTCAGGGCAAATTTGCCCCAACCGTGCAAGATGTCGCGCCCGGCCAGGCTGATCATGGCTGGGCTGCCGGTTTGACCAGAGCGTCAACCACCTTGGTTTTGGCACCGGATTTCAAAGCTTTTTCGCTGTAGACCACGACGCTGTCGTCTTTGCTCAAGCCTTTGAGGATTTGCACCTGCCCGTCCAGACTGCTGGCACCCAACTGCACCGGGGCAAATTCGGGCTGGCCATTCACCAGTCGCCACACGCCGGCCTTGCCCTGCTGGCGCAGTACGCTGGCGTTGGGCAGCAGCAGGGCCGGTGCGGTGGCAGGCAACTGCAGCGTCACCTCTGCCATTTCACCCACCGACACGCTGGGCGGCATTTGCGCAAAAGCCACCTGGGCGATGCGCTCTTCGGTCACTGCGTCGGCCAGCAGCTCCAACCGCGCCACCTGACCGGGCAACGGGGTCTGGGGCAACGAGCGCAACACAATGCTGGCTTTAAGCCCGGGGGCCAGCCCGCCAGAGCGCCCCTGATCAACCCGCATCTTGACCCACAGGCTACTCGGGTCCACCAGCCGTATCACCGCCTGGCCGGCGACCACGGTGCTGCCGGCTTCAAATTCTCGGCTGGTCACCACCGCGTCGGCCGGGGCCAGCAGGCGCACATTGCCACGCTGCTGCACCAGCGCGGCGCGCTCGGCTTTGAGGCGCAGCAGGTCTTGCCCGGCCCCGGTCAGGTTGGCCTGGGCGGCTTGCAGCGCGGCATCGGCCGAGGCCTGCTCTTGCAGCTTGGCCTCCAGCGCACCCGCGCTGATGAAGTTTTGCCGTGCCAGGTCCTGGTTGCGCTGGGTGTTGGCAGCCGCCAGGGCGCGCCGGGCTTTGGCATCGCTCACTTGGGCGCTGACGCTGGCTTGGGTGCTGCCAGCGCGCGCCAGTGACGCGTCGAGTGCCGCCAGGCGCTGGTCCAAATCGACTGGGTCCATCTCGGCCAGTAGTTGTCCGGCCTTGACAAGTTCGCCCACATCCACCTTCACGCTCAACACCCGACCCGCTGTGGTGGGGCCGACCAGCCAGGCACGTTGCGCCTCGACCGTGCCAATGCCAAAAATCGCCGGGCTCAGGCTGCCCTCTTTGGGCTGGGTCACGGTGACCTTGATCGGGGCCAGCGGCCCGGTGCGCAACGACACATAGGCCACGGCACCGATCAGCAGCAGCGCGGCAGCGCCCAGGGCAATGCGGCGCAGCAAGGTTTGTTGGGGGGTCATGGGGTTCCTTGGGTTGAATGGGTAGTGGCTTGCAGGCCGCGCTGATACAGGGCGTAGACCGCTGGTGCCTGCTGCCGCATGGCGGCCACATCGCCTGACATCAGCGACTGCATCACCAGACCTTGAATTGAGCCGATAAATAGCACGCTAGCGCTTGTTGTATCTGTATTTGTTGCTATTAACTGTGATGCCTTTGCCTGCTCCAAAAGCTGCATCAACAAGGCACGGTATTGCTGCATCAACCGCCGCACCTCAACCAGTAGGGTTGAATCCTGTGCCTGTTGCAGTTCCTGGAAGATGATGCGCGGCACACCTGGATACATCACAACAAATTCCACATGCGCCATAAACACCGCCCGCAGCGCTGCAAGAGGATTGACCGACTCGGTCTGCCGGACGGTGGTGTCGGGGACTGATTCAGCGCCATCGACGGCCTGGCTGGCGGCCTCCTGCAAACGCTGCATGAGTGTGCTGCGCACCCAGACCAGCACAGCCATCCACAAGGCGTGTTTGCTATCGAAGTGGCGAAACATCGCTCCTTGGGTGATACCCACCGCCTGCGCCAGATCACCGGTGGTGATACTGGTCGGGCTGCGCCGCGCAGCAAGATGAATGGCGGCGTCAATCAGTTCGGCCTGACGGATTTCAGTGGCGTATTTGCCGGATTTGACGGGTGATTGCATACAAAGTAATAGAGTAATTACTTATTGTATGCGCTGCATTTTTCCCAGTCATCCATTTGGCCTGAGAATCCGGGTATGAAACACTTATTTCATGTTCAGCTGACAAGGCTGGTTTTCCTGCTGTTTCTGGTGGTCCTGGGTGCTTGTGGCGGGGGAGGGTCCGGTAGCGACACAACCCCGGTGACACCGGCGGCTGACGCCTGCTCAGCGTCGTCGCAAAAAACCTGGCTGCGCGACACCATGCGTCAGACCTATTTCTGGGCGGGGCTGGCGCCTGACCCGGCACCTTTGGATGGGCAGAGTCTGGCCAGCTATTTTTCGACCCTGCTGTTTACAGGTGACGCACAAACGCCGGCTGATCACTGGAGCTTCATTGCCGACCAGGCGGCATACGAGCAGTTTTTTGAGGAAGGCACCACGCTGGGGTATGGGCTGGCGGTGAATGCACTCGAGGGCCAGCTGCCGCTGAAAATCCGCTGGGTGGACCCGGGTGGCCCTGCCGAGGCGGCCGGATTGGCACGTGGTGACGTCATCCTGTCGATCAATGGTGTGTCAGTCGCGCAGCTGTTGGCCTTGGGTGACTATTCGGTGTTGAGTCCGGCAAAGGCTGGGGATGTGCTGACACTGCAGATGACCACCGCGCAGGGCAGTCGAACAGTCTCCGTCACGGCGGCCACTTTTGCGCTGACGCCGGTGCCGGTGGCCCGGGTGCTGGAGCTGGCCGATGGCAGACGTGTGGGTTACCTGATGCTGAAAGACTTTGTGACCCAGGCGCGCGCACCCTTGGCCAGTGCCTTTGCTGCGTTCAGGGCGGCAGGCGCCAGTGAACTGGTGCTGGACCTGCGCTACAACGGGGGGGGTCTGATTTCGGTGGCTGACACACTGGCGTCCCTGGTGGCGGGTCAGGCGCACCACGGCCAGTTGTTCACCGCGCTGGTTTACAACCCGAGACAGGCTCGGGCCAACGTCAATTACTGGCTGGAGGCCACTACACCCGGGTTCTCGCGGGTGGTGATTTTGAACGGGCGACGTACCTGTTCAGCCAGCGAACTGCTTGCCAATGGCCTCAGGCCATATGTGGAGGTGGTCATCCTTGGGGAGTCGACCTGTGGCAAGCCCGTCGGATTCACGCCGGTTGACCATTGCGACAGCACGGTCAGTGCGGTCAATTTTGAGGCGGTCAACGCGCGAGGTGAGGGCCGCTACTACAGCGGACTGGCACCCACCTGTGCCCTGGCAGAAGATTTTGCCGGCGCGCTGGGTGATCCCTCCGAAGTGCTGCTGGCCGCAGCTGGCCATTACCTGGTCAACGGGCAGTGTCCGGCCCCTGTGGCGCAGACCGAGATGCAGCGGCGCGCGCTGGCAGCACGCCACACGACCGCAATCAGGCAGCTTGTTGAGCCTGGTGGTTTTGTCGGCATGCGGGCGGATTGATGGGCACGACCATGATCGACACACCCTCTGAAGTTGAGGCGCTCAGTGGTCTGGACGGTGTTTTTCTGAATCTTGAAACATTGGCCACTCCGATGCATGTGGGTTCGTTGCATACCTTTGAGGTGCCGGCCACGTATGACAGAGATTTTTTTACCGACGTCAAGACCCTGCTGACCCAGCGCATGGTGCCAGTGTTGCGCCGACGCCTGTCGGCCATGCCGCTGCAAATGGCCAATCCGGTGTGGCTGGACACGGCGGTCGATCTGGACCAGCATATTGAGCGTATACACATCCCGGCCCCGGGGACACGCGCGCAGCTCGAAACGGTGGTGGCCAACCTGCATGCCGACCTGCTCAACCGCGCCCGCCCCTTGTGGATGATGTATGTGCTCGATGGTCTGGCCAGTGGTGAGCGGGCCTATTACTTCAAAATCCACCATGCCATGCTGGATGGTCAGGCAGGTAACGCGCTGGCGGGTGCCTTGTTTGACACGGCACCCCATGAACTCCTGGCCAATATCCAACCCGCGGTCAATCGTGCCAGTGCGTCCAGACCCGGGGCACTCAAGCTGGTGGCGGCTGCGTTTCGCCATGATGCGGTGCAATACGTCAAGCTGGTGCGGGACTTGCCTGGAGTCGTGCGCACGCTGGCGGGTCTGGTGCGCAGCTCTGGCGGTAAAGCGGTGACTGACCCGTCTGCAAAGGCCGCGGCTGGGCTGGCTGGCAAACCGAGTCGCAGCGGCGCGGCGTTTGCGCCGCGCACGCCGCTCAATGTGGCAATCACCCGTGAACGCGGCTTTGCCGCTGAATCGGTGGCGCTCGCCGAGCTCAAGGCAATGGCTGCTGCCACCGGGGCAACGGTGAACGATGTGGTGCTGTCGCTGTGTGGCGGTGCGCTGCGCCGCTACCTGGCACGCCACGATACGCTGCCCAAAAAGTCGCTGATCGCCTCAATGCCGATTTCGTTGCGCGACAAAGGCGACACCGGCTTTCACACCAAGGCCACGCTGAGCCTGGTCAGCCTGGCCACCCATATCAAAGACCCGCTCAAGCGCCTGCGGGCGGTTCGCGGCCATACCAGTGCCACCAAGGACGTTGCGCGTCGCGCCAGATCGGTGATTCCGACCGACTTTCCGTCGATTGGTGTGCCTTGGCTGATGGGCACGCTGGCCAACCTGTACGGCCGGGGCGGTGTGTCACAGGTGTTGCCACCACTGGCCAATGTGCTGATTTCCAACGTTCCCGGGCCAACGCTGCCGCTGTATGTTGGCCAGGCGCGGATGACGGGCTATTGGCCGTTGTCGATCGTTGAGCACGGTGTGGGTCTCAACATCACTTTGATGAGTTACGCTGGCCGGGTCTACCTGGGTTTTACCGTGGCGCGAAGCGCCGTGCCGGATGTGCGCCAACTGGCCGAAGACTTTATGTTCGCCTATGCAGAACTTAAAGCCGCGGTGCTGAAACCCGCCAGTGCCAAAACAGTGCGCAAGCCGCCCACCAGGCCAGCGGCCGGGCGGGCGTCCCTTCAGTCTGCCAAGGTGTCGTCATGATGTCTGCCGCCAAAGTTGTCCGCCACCGTCATGTCGGGGCACCCCATTTGCTGCACTCTCTGCTGGAGCCACGGGCCTTTGTTGAGGCCGCATTGCTGCCGATGACATTGCCACTGCTGATGCAGGCACCACAAGGCGACGGCCATCCGGTATTGCTGTTGCCAGGTTTTATGGCCGATGAAAAGTCGCTGTTTGTCTTGAAGGCGTTCTTGCAGCGCAAGGGGTACGACGTACACACTTGGGGTTTGGGCCGAAACCTGGGTTTTCGCAGCAAACATGCCAGCGCCTTGCCGCAAAAAATCCGCTACCTGCACCATGTGACCGGGCGCAAGGTCAGCCTGGTCGGCTGGAGCTTGGGCGGCGTGTTTTCACTCTACGGCGCGGAGAACTCGCTGGAGTGTGTGCGCAGTGTTATCACGCTGGGCAGCCCGGTGAGCATGGACGCACAGGGCAGCCAGTCGCCCGCCGCTGTCAAGGCGCTGTACCGGCTGGTGTCCCACCGCCAGGGCAGCAATGCCCACGCCATGGCACCGCGCGCCAAGGGCCTGCGTGAACACCGGCGGCTGGCGATCCCGACGAGCTGCCTGTACTCGCTGGGTGATGGGGTGGTGCCGCCGCAGGAAGCCACCATCGACGGGGACCCCGCGCTGCACGAGAACATCCGCGTCCCGGGCAGCCACCTTGGCCTGGGTTTTAACGGTGTGGTGCTGGCTGTGGTGGCAGACCGGCTGGCCCAAGCCGAGGGCCAATGGACTCCGTTCAAGCCGGCTGGCCTGCTGGCGCAGGTGTGGCGGGTGATGCCTGCCGATGCCGGAGCCTGATCACATGCCACACGCCCCAAAACTCCCGTTGCGCCAGCTTGGCGAAAGTGACGCGGCGTTTATCTACTCGGACACGGAACACGCCAATTCCAACGTCACGCTGCTGCACATTTATGACCAGACCACCGCACCGGGTGGGGTGGTGCGTTTTAAGCAGATCCTGGCGCACCTCGAGACACGCCTGAGCCAGTTGCCGATCTTCCGGCAAAAAGTCCTGCGCGTGCCGCTGGACCTGGACTATCCGTATTGGGTTGAAGACGAAAACTTTGACATTGAGTACCATGTGCGACACATCGCATTGCCCAAGCCGGGGGACTGGCGCCAGTTCTGCATCCAGGCCTCACGGATCCACGCGCGCCCACTCGACCTGCAGCGCCCCTTGTGGGAGATGTATGTGATCGAGGGACTGGACAGCTTTCTCGATTTGCCTTTGGGCAGTTTTGCGGTTCTTCTCAAGGTGCATCACGCCGCTGTTGATGTGGCGCATGACCAGGAAATCAGCCGCTTGCTGCATGACCTGATACCCGATCCACCGCCCGATCCGCCACCGCGGCCATGGTTCCCGCAGTCACCACCAGGCACGCTGGCATTGATGTGGCGCGCCGGTTTTCATGCGGCGAATTTTCCCTTGCGTCTGGCCGGGTCCGTGTCCCAGGGACTCGGGCTGATGGCGCTGAGTGTCAAGACGCTTGCAAGTGAGTTCTGGCGTCGGCCGAACGATTTTCCGGCCACGCGGTTCAACACGGTGGTCTCGGCGCACCGGGTTTTTGATACCCGCCGCTTTGCGCTGGCAGATGTGGATCGAGTACGTTCATTGGTGGATGGCGCCACGGTGAACGATGTGGTGCTGGCACTGTGTGCCGGAGGCCTGCGTCGTTACCTCGAACTGCAGTGCGAGTTGCCAGACGAAAGCTTGCTGGCCGCAGCCCCGATCGCCATTCAAACCCATCAAGGTCCACCAGGCGACGGATTCTCGTGGGTACGCGTGAGTCTGCAGACCACTGAGCCCGACGCACTCAAGCGCCTGCAGGCCATTCAGGCGACCACCTCGTCCACCGAGGTGGCAAGAAAAGCCGCCGATGCACGCGGGTTGACCAGTTTGGCCAGCCAGGCACCCCCGCTGGCCATTGCCGCGACCAGCAAAATGATGCGCGCGGCATCGGCCCGTCTGGGTGACTGGACGCCGCTGGCCAATTGCAGCGTCACCCATGTGCCAGGACCGCCGGGGGCACTTTACCTGCGCGGGGCACGTTTGACCTATCTCTCGGCCATCATGCCGATCACCGATGGCATGGGGCTGGTGTTTTCGGTGACCGGTTACAACGAGATGCTGGTGCTCTCGTTCACCTCCTGCTACGAACAGCTACCCGACCCCGAGGTGCTGGCGCAGTGTCTGCGTGACAGCTTTCAGGAGTATTTGGCGCTGGCCAAGCCGAAACACAGGCCGCAGGCAGCGGTACCCAGCGCTGGTTTCAAGCCCCACACTCCCCGCAAAAAAACCACCTCCAGAGTTGCACCTGCTCGCCAAATGGACTGAGTCATGCAGACCACCGGCGACTGGCCCATTGAATATGAGGAGCTGGGTGACCCTGCGTACCCGGCGATCGTGTTGATCATGGGTCTTGGCATGCAACTCACCAGCTGGCCAGAGGCGATGTGCCTGGCCCTGGTTGCCGGGGGATACCGAGTGGTGCGGATGGATAACCGGGACAGTGGTTTGTCGGCACGCGCGCCGAATGGTCAATTGCCCAGGCTGTGGCAAGCGGTGGCGGCCTCACTGCTGCATCTGCCGCTGCGCGTACCTTACCGCCTGAACGACATGGCGGGTGATGTTCTGCGGGTGATGGATGCATTACAAATCGAGCGTGCGCATGTCGTCGGGGCGTCAATGGGCGGCATGATTGCCCAAGTGCTGGCTGCCCAATCGCCTGAGCGCTTGTTGAGCCTGACGTCCATCATGTCGTCCAGTGGCAATCCGCGCCTGCCGCTGCCCACCCGAAAAGCGCGCAAGGCGCTGTTGGGTCGTCCAGCTGACCCTGACAATCCGGAGTCGGTGGTCGATCATCTGGTGGAGGTGTTTGGGGTGATTGGCAGTCCGGCTTACCCCGAACCCGAGGCGAACCTGCGCGAGCGTGTGCGTCGGGGGGTGTTGCGCGCTTACGATCCGCAAGGTGTCAGGCGCCAGTTGCTGGCGGTGATTGCCAGTGGTGACCGCCGCAAACTGCTGCGCCACATTCAGGCACCCACACTGGTGATTCACGGTCGAGCCGACCCGCTGGTGCCGCTGGCTGCCGGGCAGGATACCGCAGCGCATGTGCCAGGTGCCCGCTTGCTGGTCATTGACGGCATGGGGCACGACCTGCCAGGTGCATTGGTGCCTCAGATATCAGCGGCTATCCTGGCCCATTGCGCGGCAACAAGCCTGGGCCGGGTCAATTAGCCCGTACCGGGTACAGCTCAGGTTCGCCTCTTCAATGACCGCGTCATCGCGGTATTGAGCAACTGTTCGAGTCCAGCGCCGATTACCCATCCCCAGCCGTAAAGGTGCCACCAGGCGTTGTGGGTCTGTTCGGTGGCGTACCACCGCTTGGCCGAGGTTGTGGCACCATGACTGTTTTTGATGGGAGTGGAGGCATGCTTCGAACCTTGGCGGTAGGTATGGTTTGCTCGCTGTGTCTGAGCAGTTTGGGCCTAGCACAAAGCGCGGGTCCGGTTGTTGCTCCTGTGGCCAGCGTGGCGGCAGTTGATCTGGCGCGGTATGTCGGCAAATGGTTCGAGATTGCCAGTTTCCCGATGTTCTTTCAGCGTCAGTGTGTCGGCGACACCACCGCCAGTTATGCGCTGGGTGCAGATGGCCGGGTCGAGGTTACCAACCGCTGCCGGACGGAAAGCGGCTTTGATGAAGCAAACGGTATTGCCACCGTAGTCGAGGGCTGGCGCAACAGTCGCCTCAAGGTCTCGTTCTTCTGGCCCTTCAAGTCCGACTACTGGGTGCTGGGTCTGGACGATGATTACCGCTGGGCCGTGGTTGGTAATCCGAACCGTAAATACCTGTGGGTCTTATCGCGCACACCACAGTTGCCCAAGCCTTTGCTCGATGCGGCGCTGACCTCAGCCACGGCGCAGGGTTTTGACCTGAGCCAGCTGCGCTACACGACGCAAGCCAATCAATAACAACATTTAAATAGCATGAAATGCTTTATGGATATGCGCTGGAGGCCGATTTTGTTCTAAAAAACGTCGACACAGCCAAGATGAATCATGCCAGGGCGCACCGGTTCGATTGGAAACGCAGAAAGAGCATCGCCACCAGCATTTGTGCGGTGTGCGTTCAACACGGTAAGTGAAGCCGCTAATTGGATGCATCCAGCGCCTTGATCTTGCGGTAAAGCGTGCGCTCGCTGATGCCGAGTTGTGCCGCCAGTTCGGCCCGGCTACCAGGGTGGGTTTTGAGCATATCGTCCAGTGCGGCGCGCTCGGCCAACTTTAATGACCCCGGCATCACCTTTGGCATGGTGGCGGCGCTGCTGGTTTGGGTCAGGTTGTCCTCACTGCGCACCTGATCATGCGGTGCTGCAATTGCCGCTGTGGCGCTGAACGCTGGACGACGGCCAGTGCGCAGGGCTTGCTCGACATGATTTGCTTCCAGCGTGTCGCCGTCGCACAGCAGCGCTGATCGTTCCAGCAGATTACGCAGCTCGCGCACATTGCCGGGATAGTCCTGTGCCTGTAGCAGACTCAGTGCGTCGTCACTGATTTCCAGCTTGCGCTGCGCCGCAACCCGTTTGAGCAGCGCCACAGCCAGCAAGGCGATGTCACCCCGTCGCTCACGCAGCGCCGGAAGGTGAATGGGAAAAGTGCTCAGCCGGTAATACAGGTCTTCGCGAAATCGTCCCTGCGCCACCATCTGATCGAGGTCGCGGTGGGTGGCCGAGACAACCCGGATATCGGCGTGACGCTGCTCGGTGCTGCCAACGCGCCGGTAGGTGCCGGTTTCAAGCAGCCGCAGCAGCTTGACTTGCATCGTCAGGGGGATGTCGCCCACCTCGTCCAAAAACAAAGTGCCACCGCTGGCCGCCTCGACCAGGCCACCACGCGAGGTGTTGGCCCCGGTAAAGGCGCCACGCTCATGACCAAACAGCTCTGATTCAAACAGGTTCTCAGGCAGGCTTGAGCAGTCCACCGGCACGAGGGCCCGGTGTGAGCGGCTGCTGGCCTCGTGCACCGCGCGCGCCACCAGTTCCTTGCCGGTACCCGACTCGCCCAATAGCAAAACGGTGGCCATGGCCGGTGCGACCCGCGCCACCATGGACAGCATCAGCTGAAACACGGGTGAGCGTCCGATCAAGCCCTGAGCAGCGGCCTGACCCTGGGCCACACGCAGCGACTCCATTTTTTCAATAAAAAACGCCTGTTCGCCCTCGCCGTCGAGCAGCGGCGCAAGCTCGATATTGACGTATTCCTCACCCTTGGCCGTGTGGTGCAGGTGCAGAACCCGTTCGCGTTGACCCGACTCGCGTGCCTTCACCAAGGGGCAGGACTCACCGGCCTGATCACACGGGACGCTGAAATGATGCGACACCTCAAAACAGGTGCGCCCGACCACGCTGCGATCAGGGCTGAACTGGCGCCGGTACGCGGCGTTGGCTGCCAGAATGCGGTATTGCGTGTCAAACAAAATATGGGGCTCTGGCAAGCCCTCCAGAAACGACATCAGTTCGGGCAAGGGTTTCATGGCACAAGTCTACGCCAAATGACTGCCAGCCTGACATATTTGGCAGATTTATGAAATCCCCATGTCATACAGTAGTCGATCATTTTTTCTGTAACTCTATGAATTAATTCGAATTTCTTGATTTTTTCCGAGGTGGCACGGATATTGTTAAAAGTGTTCACCTTTCCCGGAGTACCACATGACGACTGCAAACACCTTTGCCGCCCTGGCAGCCAATGCACACGAGCACGATGCCGAACGGCGTACCTGGCTTCTGCTCACCGCCGCGGCAGGTGCCGTTGCGGCGGGCGGCGTGGCGCTGCCTTTGGTGGCCAGTTTTTCCCCTAGCGAGCGTGCACTGGCGATGGGTGCAGCGGTTGAGGCGGACATTTCGGACATCGCTCCAGGTGCGTTCAAGACCATTGAGTGGCGGGGTAAACCCGTCTGGGTGATGCGGCGAACCCCTGAAATGCTGGCCTCGCTGCCGCTGCTTGACAGCCAGTTGGTGGATCCGGCATCAGAAGTCAAATCACAGCAACCCGAATACGCGCAAAACCCGCACCGGTCCATCAAGCCGGAGTTCATGGTGACGGTGGGCATTTGCACCCACCTTGGCTGTTCGCCCACCTCGGTGCCGGCGGGCACCAACAATCCGAGCGTTGGTGCCGACTGGAAAGGTGGTTTTTTCTGCCCCTGCCACGGCTCGACGTTTGATCTGGCGGGCCGTGTCTTCAAGAACAAGCCTGCCCCGACCAATCTTGAAGTGCCGCCGCACAAGTATCTGTCGGATGGCCGATTGCTGATTGGCGACGACAAGGCGGCCTGAGCATGAATACTGCAGTTGCCGTGACACCATACGAACGCCTGGGTCAAGAGGCAGGCATTCGCCAACTGGTCTCGCGTTTTTACTTCCTGATGGATGAACTGCCCGAGGCTTTCACTGTGCGCCAGATGCATCCCGAGAGCCTGACAGGCAGCGCACAAAGCCTGTTTGAGTTTTTGTCGGGCTGGCTGGGTGGGCCACCCCTGTATGAGCGAAAGAAAGGCCACCCGCGGCTGCGCATGCGCCATGCGCCCTACACAATCAACAAGGTGGTACGTGACGAGTGGATGTTATGCATGACACAAGCCATCTCCGAGCAGGTGACTGACCTGGACTTTCGCCAATGGCTGCTTGGCACCTTTTCGCAGATGGCGGACCATCTGTTGAATGCAGGTGACGCTGCGGCTTGTCCGGCGCATTGAGTTGACCCGACACAGACCGGAGGCAGGGCATGTATTTCAGAATATTGAACGACGACGCCAGTGGTGAGCTGACCTACCTGCTGGCTGACCCGAGCGCCCGGGAAGCGGTACTGATTGATCCCCACGGCCGTGACTTGCCGGTTTTGCAAGCCCTACTGGCTGAGCGCGATTTGCGATTGCGCTGGGTTTTGCGCACCCATCATCATGACGAATTACAGCCGCGCGAACCCGCTTTGTTGGCGAAACTGGCGGCACCCGTGGTGCAAGGTGATGCCCCATACCCGGTCAATCCATCGGTCTTGCCATTTGGGGATGAACTGATTCATGTGGTGCCGACACCCGGACACACCGGCTTCTGCCTGAGTTTTTCCTGGCGCGACAGGTTCTTTTGTGGTGGCCTGCTGGCGGTGACTGCCTGCCCGCATCAGTCACGCCCGCAGGTGCCGCAGGCCTTGTGGGACAGCGTGACGCAGAAAGTTTTTACACTTCCGGATGAAACGCTGTTGTTTGCCGGGCACGAGCGACGCGCACGCGCGGTCAGCACGGTGCTGGAGCAACGCCGCTGGCATCCATTTTTTTCCGGATTGACGCGCGACGAATTCCTCGCGCACATGGCGGCACTGCCAGAACAGCAGATACTCACACCCACTTTTTGAGGAATGACACATGACTAACAGCACTAAAGAAGGCAAGAAGGTGATTCCCATCGCCGCAGCCGAGCCCGAAGAGGAGATGATCTCGCTGTACGCAGCGCACAAGAAGATCTATCCGCGCAGTGTTTCGGGTGTGTTCTCCAACTGGCGCTGGATCATGGTTTGGGTCACGCAGATCATTTTTTATGGTCTGCCGTGGATTGAGTGGGGGCAGCGCCAGGCGGTTCTGTTTGATTTAAGTGTGCGCCGCTTCTATATCTTTGGCTTGGTGCTGTACCCGCAGGACTTTATTTACCTCACTGGTTTGATGATCATTGCGGCTTTGTCGCTGTTCTTGTTCACCGCAGTGGCGGGGCGCTTGTGGTGCGGCTATGCGTGCCCGCAAACCGTCTACACCGAGATTTTCCTGTGGTTCGAAAAACTGGTCGAAGGTGATCGCGCAGCACGTATACGTCGCGATGAAGCCGGGATGTCGGGTGAAAAGTTCGGGCGTAAAGCGGCCAAACACTTCTTGTGGATCGTGTTTTCATTTTGGACCGGCTTCACCTTTGTTGGCTATTTTGTGCCCATGCGTGAAATGGCAGGGGCTTTCCTGGGCGGTGAACTGGCTGCATGGGAATTTTTCTGGGTATTCTTCTACGGCTTTGCCACCTACGGTAATGCCGGTTTCATGCGCGAACAGGTTTGCCTGCACATGTGCCCGTATGCACGGTTTCAGAGTGCCATGTTTGACAAGGACACCCTGATCGTCACCTATGACGCTGAACGCGGTGAGCCACGTGGAGCGCGTTCCAAAAAAGCCGACCCGAGCAAGCTCAACCTCGGTGCGTGTGTGGACTGCAGTCTGTGTGTGCAGGTCTGTCCGACCGGTATCGATATTCGCAACGGATTGCAGTATCAGTGTATTGGCTGCGGTGCCTGCGCGGATGTGTGTGACACGGTGATGGACAAAGTGGGTTATGCGCGTGGCCTGGTCAAGTACTCAACCGAAAACGCCATGATCAACCATTGGAGTGCCAAACAGACGATGCGCCATGTGTTCCGGCCACGGGTCTTGGTCTACACCAGTATTCTGATGGCCATTGTGCTGGCGATTTTTGTCAGTCTGGCCATGCGTACACCGTTCAAAGTGAATGTGGTGCGAGACCGCGGTGTGATGGCTCGGGTGGTGGAAGCCGGCAAGACCGAGAACGTGTACCGACTGCAGGTCATGAACGCGACCGAGGCAGACCAGCGTTACCGCTTTACCGTCAACGGTATGCCCAGTCTGGTGATCACTTCAGACAATACGGTCAATGTGGAGTCGACCAAAGCGGTGACGGTGCCAGTACGGGTGCAGGCAGACTTTGGTGCCGCCAGTCCGGGCTCCCATGAAATTCACTTTGAGATCGAGTCCCTGGACAGTCCTGGAAAATTGATCGAGAAGTCGACCTTCATCGTACCGAAGTAGTTCAGGCAGCGCGAACTGTGGACCTGTTCGATGGGTGTTGACGGGTCCTGGTTGTGGCTGATCGCTGCATGTATGTTCGGTTTATATGGGGTGCGCGGGCTTGCGCACCATGTCATTCTGCGGGGCTTGCGAGCCCCGCGTGTCGTTCATGAACAGGACTTTTTAGCCATTGACCCGGGTGGTAGAAAAATCCGCTGCCCAACAAAGGGTGGCAAAACCTTGTTTGGCTGGTTCTCGAAGGGCACAGATGCGCTGCCTGGGCCAGCGGTACTGGTGATGCATGGCTGGGGTGCCAACGCGGCGATGATGTCGGCCTGTCTTGCGCCCCTGCGGGCGGCGGGCTTTTTGGTTTTGTTGCTGGATGCACGTTGCCATGGTCTGAGTGATGACGAGACGTTCACCTCGCTGCCGAGATTTGCCGAGGACATCGGCGCTGGGCTGGATTGGTTGCGCAAGCAACCAGTGGTGGATCCCCTGCGCCTGGCGGTGATCGGGCATTCGGTGGGCGCGGGCGCTGCGCTCTTGAGCGCCACGCGTCACCCGCAGTTGCGGGCGGTGGTCAGTATCAGTGCCTTTGCCCACCCCAATGAGGTGATGCGTCGTTTTTTGTCTTCCCATGGTGTGGTGTACCCGGTCATTGGCTGGTACGTCCTGCGCCATGTGCAGCGGGTCATTGGTGCACGCTTTGATGACATTGCGCCAGTCAATACCATTGTGCGGGTCGCGTGCCCGGTGCTGCTGGTGCACGGTACGCAGGACGAAATGGTGCCGTTCGACGATGCCAGGCGGCTCTATGCAGCCGCCAGAGCGGGCGGCGTGAGCCTGATGGCTGTGGCCGGCCATCATGACCCCAGCGATGCGCTGGTGGAGGAACTGCCGCAGATTGTTGATTTTTTGCAGCAAGCGATGTGTACCGATCAGCCCTGATTCTGTCCACTCTATTGGCCGGCTCCAACGACGGCCCTGCGGGGGGCGCCGCCTACAATTCAAATGTAAAGGGCAACTTCATGAAAATACTTATTTCCAACGACGACGGTTATCAGGCCAATGGCATTGTGGCGCTGTACAACGCACTCAAGGACGTGGCCGATGTCGAGGTGGTTGCGCCAGAGCAGAACAACAGCGCCAAGTCCAACGCTTTGACACTGCATTCACCGCTGTATGTGCATCGTGCGAGTAATGGATTCCGCTATGTCAACGGCACCCCGGCGGATTGTGTGCACATTGCGCTGACTGGCCTGCTGGACTACCGCCCGGACCTGGTGGTGTCGGGCATCAACAATGGTGCCAACATGGGGGATGACACGATTTATTCGGGTACTGTTGGGGCTGCCATGGAGGGTTACCTGTTTGGTATTCCGTCGATTGCGTTTTCACAGGTCGAACGTGATTGGCTGCATGTGGACGCTGCGGCGCAGAAAGCACGCGAACTGGTGCTTCAGATGGCCGCACAAAATCTGGTCGGCAGCAGTGCCTGGTTGCTCAACGTCAACATCCCGAACCTGCCGCTGGCGCAGATGGGGCATCTCAAGTTGTGTCGTCTTGGCCGTCGCCATGCGGCCGAACCGGTGATCACGCAGCCGAGTCCCCGGGGTGAGACGATGTACTGGATTGGTGCTGCCGGCCCTGCCAAGGATGACGCGGATGGCACAGATTTTCATGCCACGGCGCAAGGGCATATCGCCATGACGCCTCTCAAGGTGGACCTCACAGACCACGACCACCTGGGTTATTGGGCACAAACCGCTGCACGACTGTCATCGGCCATGGGCCAATAGCAGATGACCGACCACCGCCAGTCCACGCCCCGGCGACGCCCTGGCTTTCCAGTGCAATTGGGTTCACCCACGGCAACCATCCGCCCGGCAGGTCCGATCGGGGCCAGCAAAGCCAGTCCGACGCACACTGTGGTGCCCTCCGGTGTGGGTCTGGAGTCCAGTGCCGTCCGGCAGAACATGGTGCATAAGCTCAAGCAGCAGGGTATTGTTGACCCTCAGGTGCTGGCGGCGATGGGGCGTGTCGAGCGGCACCGGTTTGTGGACACGGCACTGGTGAATCAGGCTTACGAAGACACCAGCCTGCCGATCGGGCTTGGACAGACCATCTCCAAGCCGGGTGTGGTGTCCCGTATGCTCGAATTATTGTGCCAGGGCAGGCCGACCCGCCTCGGGCGGGTGCTGGAGATTGGTACTGGGTGCGGATACCAGGCCGCGCTGCTGAGTGAACTCTGTGCCGAGGTGTACTCGATCGAACGTCTGCGCGGCTTGCACGACAAGGCGCGCGACAACCTGCGGCCCCTGCGTCTGGCCAACGTGCATTTGTTGTTTGGTGATGGCATGGCGGGTTATGCCAAAGGTGCCCCCTACGCTGGCATCATTGCCGCCGCCGGTGGCCAGTCCGTGCCGCAGGCATGGATAGAACAACTCGCCGTTGGTGCGCGCCTGGTATCGCCCGTGGCGGTTGAAGGAGGCCGTCAACAGGCCCTGGTGGTGATCGACAAAACATCGCAGGGATTGCGTCAGACCGTGATGGAGGCAGTTCATTTCGTCCCTTTAAAATCCGGGGTCGCTTGATGGGGAATTTAATGATGCTTTTGAAACGTGTGCCTGTATTGCCTTTGCTGGTCGGGCTGCTGGCTGTAAGCTTGGCGGCCTGTAGCAGCAGAAGTCTGAATCGTGCACCCGTCGAGGACCGTGCCAGTCGGCCCGTTGTGGTTACCACACCAGCGACGCCTGGCGTTAACCCGGCCACACCGCCAAGCCCGTCAGCACCGGTCGATTTACCTGCTGCATCACAACCGCAAGGCTGGGAAAATGCGGGAAAGCCTGGCTATTACACCGTCAAGTCGGGTGATACCTTGTTGCGTATTGCGCTTGAGAATGGCCAGTCGATGCGGGACATTGCACGCTGGAGCCAGGTGGAAAACCCCAATCGTATCGAGGTGGGTCAAGTGCTGCGTGTGGTGCCGCCCGGTGCCAGCGAGGTGCTGGTCAAACCTGTGACCCGGCCCAGCGTGGTTGCCAGTGCCGCCGCGCAGCCCGCCTCGGCGAGCGCAGTGGCTGGCACACCGTTGGCGCCTGCCGTGGCCGCAAGTGCAACACCCCCGGCCGCCAAAGCGGCGCCCGACAATGACATCCAGTGGCTCTGGCCAACGAGCGGTCCGGTGCTGGCCGCTTTTGATGAGGTAAAAAACAAGGGACTGGACATTGGTGGCGCGGCTGGCGACCCGGTTTTGGCAGCAGCAGACGGGCGTGTGGTCTATGTCGGAGCGGGCTTGCGTGGTTACGGCAATCTGATCATTCTGAAGCACGACAACGTGTTTTTGACCGCTTACGCCCATAACCAGACCTTGCTGGTCAAGGAAGACCAGTCAGTAATCAAGGGACAGAAGATTGCCGAGATGGGCAACAGTGACGCCGACCGGGTCAAACTGCATTTTGAAGTGCGTCGCCAGGGCAAGCCGGTGGATCCGGTCAAGTACCTGCCGGCTCGATAGCCTATACATCTCTTAGAACCCCTATGGACAGCCCGGACAGCCGAGACAGTGCGGCAATTCCTGCCGATTGGCTGTGGGTGGAGTCGCTGGACCTGGACGCGCAGGGTGTGGCCCACAAATCGGATGGCAAGGTGGTCTTTATCGAAGGGGCCCTGCCTTTTGAGTATGTCAGCGCCAACATCAACCGGCACAAGAACAATTGGGAGCAGGGCACACTGACGGCAGTGCACCGTGCGTCGTCACAACGGGTAACGCCTCTTTGCCCGCATTTTGGTTTGCACAATGGTGCCTGTGGTGGCTGCAAGATGCAGCATTTGCACACCAGCGCACAAGTTGCCGTCAAGCAGCGGGCGCTGGAGGACAATCTTTGGCACCTGGGCAAAGTCAAGCCCGGACAAATCCTGCGACCGATCGAAGGACCCAACTGGGGTTACCGTTTCCGAGCGCGGCTGTCGGTGCGATTTGTTCGCAAGAAAGGTGTTGTGCTGGTCGGTTTTCATGAGCGCAAGAGCCGCTATGTTGCCGATATGCAGGTTTGCCCGATCCTGCCGCCCCATGTTGAAGCCATGCTGTTGCCTTTGCGTGACCTCATCGGGTCGATGGATGCGGTTGAAACCTGTCCGCAGATTGAACTGGCCTGCGGTGACTTGGTGACGGCGCTGGTGCTGCGGCATCTGGAGCCCTTGAGTGTGGGCGACCTGGCGCGCCTGCGGGCATTTGCCGCCGACCGTCCAGGTGTCCAATGGTGGCTGCAGCCCAAGGGTCCGGAAACCGTGCACTTGCTTAACACAGGGGGCGAAGTACTGAGTTACACCTTGCCCGAGTTTGGCATCACCATGCCGTTCAAGCCCACAGATTTCACCCAGGTGAATCCGTATATCAACCGCGTTCTGGTGTCGCGTGCATTACGCCTGCTCGCGGTGCAGCGTCACGAACGGGTGATCGACTGGTTTTGCGGACTGGGCAACTTCACCTTGCCTATTGCCACCCAGGCGCGCCAGGTGCTAGGTGTGGAGGGCAGTGAAGCGCTGGTTGCGCGTTCACGCCAAAATTTTAAGGAAAATCAGGCTCTAGCCCAATCAGGAAGAGCATTATCAGCTACTGATTTTGTAACTAGAAACCTGTTTGAAATGACGCCTTCCATGTTGGTCGGGGATGGCAGCGCCGACCGGTGGCTGGTCGATCCGCCACGTGAGGGCGCGTTTGCCCTGGTGCGCGCACTGGCTGACTTGCATCAGCAGTCGCTGGGAACTTATGAGGGCGAGCCAACCCATGGTGCCCCGGATTGGCGTCCACCGCGCCGCATTGTGTATGTCAGTTGTAACCCGTCAACCCTGGCGCGTGATGCCGGTTTGCTGGTGCACCAGGCCGGCTATCGCTGCACCGCAGCTGGTGTGGTCAATATGTTCCCACACACCGCGCACGTTGAAAGTCTGGCAGTTTTTGATTTGACGGAATCGGCCTGAAACGTGCCAGCTTAGTGGGCAGGGGCCTTGGCCTTGGTTTTTGCCTTGGGCTCTTCGATCACTTCTTCTTCGACGGCAGGTGCAGGAGCCGGAGCGGTTGTAGGGATCTCTGCTTTTAGGCCTTCAAGCTTGTTTTCCCGCATGTATTCGTCCATCTCGCGCCAGCCCGCGTAAATGGCGGCTTTATTGATGCCTTTGTTCAAGGTGTAGCAATCCTCGATGCTGCGCAACCCGTGTCGGCAGGCACCACCAATTGCTTTGGCATCCGCCTCTTTCTGGGCAATCCGCGGATCAGGGCCCAGTCCGAGCAAATCGCAGCCCGACAAGAGCAAGCTGGCAACAAATATCAGCAGGGTTTTAGGCATGGGTGAGGTCGAACGGAGGCTTATCGGCACGGTTGACTGGATTCAACCATGATTGGTTGGGTGACAAGCAACAAAAAAGGGCTACAAAGAGCCCTTTTTTTAACTGTCATGCCAGATAACTTTGATCAGTCACGCTCACCACCGGCAATGCCCAGCAGCGCCATCAGACTCTGGAAAACATTGATGATGTCCAGATACAGAGCCAGTGTTGCGCTGATGTAATTGGTTTCACCACCGTCCACGATGCGTTTCAGGTCATACAGCATGTAGGCACTGAACACACCAATCGCTGCGACCGAGATGGCCATCATGCCGGCAGTTGAGCCCACAAACACATTGATGATGCCACCCACCATGATCGCCAGTGCACCCACAAACAGCCATTTGCCCATGCCGGAGAGATCACGCTTGATGACACTGGACAGGCTGGCCATGACAAAGAACACGCCTGCGGTACCACCAAAGGCCGTCATGATCAGTTCCGGGCCGTTTCTGAAGCCGAGCACCATGGCAATCATGCGCGACAACATCAGGCCCATAAAGAACGTGAAGGCCAGCAAAACCGGCACACCCGCCGCGGAGTTCTTGGTCTTCTCGATCGCGTAGACAAAACCAAATGCACCACCGAGGAAGACGATCAGGCCCATACCGCCACCCAGAGACTGGGTGATGCCTGTCGCCACCCCGAGCCAAGCACCCAACACCGTTGGCAGCAGGCTGAGCGCCAACAGCCAATAAGTGTTGCGCAGTACCTTGTTGCGCTGCAGTGTTGAGGCACCGTAGCCAAAATCCTGGCCAAGCGTATGAATTCGGTCGGACATAAATTGCTCCTTGCAAGTTGTTGATCCAATGGCGCAAATTTTAGGGTGTTTCCCAAATCATCAAGATCCCTGGCGAATTGTGCGACCTATTTTTTATGGGGATACTGAGTAAAGACCCGGAAACTGGACGCCTCTGGCTTCGATGTATGCTTCCGCTAATACTTTTTGAAAGGTGAACGTGTATGAAAACGAAAGCAGTCCTGGAACTGTCGGATGTCAAAGCCATTGCTGCTGCCGCCGAAAAAGAGGCACTGGACAACCATTGGGCAGTCACGATCGCCATTGTGGACGATGGTGGGCATTTGTTGTGGTTGCAACGACTGGATGGCGCCGCTGCACTGTCAGCCCACATTGCGCCAGCCAAAGCCAATACGGCCGCGTTGGGTCGGCGTGAGAGCAAGGCCTATGAGGAGATTGTGAACGGTGGCCGCACTTCTTTTCTGAGTGTGCCATTGATTCATGGCATGCTGGAAGGTGGCGTTCCCATCATGAACGACGGCGTGTGTATTGGTGCAGTGGGTGTCAGCGGTGTGAAATCCTCTGAAGACGCACAGATTGCCCGTGCCGGTATCGCTGCACTGAACGGGTAGTGTCGCGACATCGCTTGGAGGCACCATCAGTAGGTCAGGCGCTCCGGACGCAATTCCTGAAGAATCGTGGTGGAAATTTCCTCGATGGATTTGGTGGTGGTTGAGAGCCAGCGTATGCCAAATCGGCGCATCATGGCTTCGGCCTCTTTCACCTCGTAACGACAGTTCTCCAGTGAGGCATATTTGGAGTTCGGGCGTCGTTCGTTACGGATCTCGCTGAGGCGTTCAGGCTGAATCGTGAGTCCGAACAGTTTCTTTTTTTGTGCCTTGAGAGCCGGTGGCAAATCCTGGCGCTCAAAATCCTCGGGTATCAAGGGGTAGTTGGACGCCTTCAGGCCATATTGCATGGCTAGGTAAAGCGATGTAGGTGTTTTACCGCTGCGACTGACCCCAACCAAAATGACATCAGACTGCTCAAGGTCGCGGTTGGACTGTCCGTCATCATGTTCAAGCGAAAAGTTGATGGCTGCAATACGTGACTGGTACTCCTCACTCTTGCTGGTATCACTGAACCGGCCAATGCGGTGATTCGATTTGAGCTTGAATTCGGCTTCAAGCGGGAGGACAAAGGCGCTGAACATGTCCATCAACATCGCCTCGCAACCTTCGGCGATGACCTTGAAGACCTCCTCGTTGGCGAGGGTCGTAAAAACAATTGGGCGCTTGTTGTCAATAACCCCGGCATGATTGATCTGGCGCACTGCCTGATGCGCCTTGTCGACGCTGTCGGTAAACGGGAGCCGAACGTGCTGCAACTCGATCTCGAACTGGGCGAGGATGGCATTGCCAAAAGTCTCGGCTGTGATGCCGGTGCCATCCGAGACAAAAAATACGGTGCGATTGGGCATGATGGTGTTGTGGTCCGCGTCAGATTCGGGTTGAGAAGGGAAGTTTCAAAGCGGCTTGAAGGCGACCTCGAAGCCTACAATTGGGATTATCTGGTCGAAAGCTTGACGCGGCGCTGGTTCAACGCATGACGACAACAAAGAGCCTGAAATATGCGCTCAAGCGCTTGCCATTCCGGATTGGCTCGACCGGAACTGTTTTTTAACTTCTGGAGTTTGGTTCATGTCTGCCCTTTTTTCTCCGACCGAGCTGGTCGTTCCCTTCGAAAAGTTACGCATGTCGGATGTCGACTCCGTTGGCGGCAAAAACGCCAGTCTGGGTGAAATGATCTCCAACTTGCCCACCGGCGTCAAGGTTCCGACGGGTTTTGCCACCACTGCCCACGCGTTTCGCGAGTTTCTGGCTTTTGAAGACCTGGCTGGCAGGATCAATGCCCATTTGGCCACACTCGACACCGAGGATGTGAACGCTTTGGCACTGGTTGGCGCGCAAATACGGGCCATGGTGGAGGCGCAGCCCTTCCCGGCGGATCTGGAGGCGCAGATCCGCGAGGCGTTTTCCCTGCTTTGTGGTGACAATCCCGATGCCTCGTTTGCCGTGCGTTCTTCGGCGACGGCAGAGGACCTGCCTGACGCATCGTTTGCGGGTCAACAGGAAACGTTTCTGAACGTGACCGGAATAGACGACGTGCTGCACAAAATGCGGGAAGTTTTTGCTTCCCTTTACAACGACCGGGCGATCAGCTACCGGGTGCACAAAGGCTTTGCGCACGAGCATGTGGCATTAAGCGCGGGCATCCAGCGTATGGTGCGGTCCGATTTGGGCGCTGCCGGCGTGATGTTCACGCTTGACACTGAATCCGGTTTTGAAGATGTGGTGTTTATCACATCGAGTTACGGCTTGGGCGAAACCGTTGTACAAGGTGCGGTGAACCCCGATGAGTTTTATGTGCACAAACCCATGCTAAGGGCAGGCAATCAGGCCTTGATCCGGCGCAACCTGGGCTCCAAGCTCATCCAGATGCAGTTTTCAAGCGCGGCTGAAAAAGCCGCTACCGGCAAGCTGGTCAAAACTGTGGACGTACCCACTGAGCTGCGCAACCGATACTCACTGAGTGATGCAGATGTGCAGAAACTGGCGCAATATGCCCTGGTGATAGAGGCGCACTATGGCCGTCCGATGGACATCGAATGGGGCAAGGATGGACTCGATGGAGAGTTGTACATCCTGCAGGCGCGGCCTGAGACCGTCAAGAGCCAGGCCGCCGGCAAAGTTGAGCACCGCTACCGGCTCAAAGGTAAGGGTGTGGTGCTGGCCGAGGGCCGCGCAATCGGGCAAAAAATCGGCACTGGCCCGGTCAAAGTGGTGCATCACATCAGCGAGATGGACCGTGTACAGGCCGGCGACGTGTTGGTCACGGACATGACAGATCCCAATTGGGAGCCGGTCATGAAGCGCGCGTCAGCGATAGTGACCAATCGCGGTGGCCGTACCTGTCACGCCGCGATCATCGCGCGTGAACTAGGCATTCCGGCGGTGGTGGGCTGTGGCAATGCTGACCGTGTGCTCAAAGACGGCATGTTGGTGACGGTGAGCTGCGCCGAGGGTGATACCGGATTCATTTACGACGGCTTGCTGGAGACCGATATCACGGAAGTGCGTCGAGGTGAGATGCCAGCGCTGGATGTAAAGATCATGATGAACGTTGGCAATCCCCAACTGGCTTTCGACTTTTGCCAGTTGCCCAATGACGGCGTTGGTTTGGCGCGCCTGGAGTTCATCATCAACAACAACATCGGCGTTCATCCCAAGGCGATTCTGGACTATCCGAACATCGATGCCGACCTGAAAAAAGCCGTCGAATCAGTTGCCCGGGGCCATGCGTCGCCCCGTGCCTTCTATGTTGATCGTGTCGCCGAAGGTGTGGCTACCATTGCCGCAGCGTTCTGGCCCAAGCCGGTGATTGTGCGGCTGTCCGACTTCAAGAGCAACGAATACCGCAAATTGATCGGTGGCAGCCGTTATGAGCCGGAAGAAGAAAATCCCATGCTCGGTTTTCGGGGTGCAGCGCGTTATGTCAGCGCTGAATTCGGGGAGGCTTTTGCCATGGAATGTGACGCCATCAAGCGGGTCCGACAGGAGATGGGTTTGACCAACGTGCAAGTCATGGTGCCATTTGTTCGCACCCTGGGACAAGCCAAAAAAGTCACAGAATTGCTTGCAGACCATGGCTTGAAGCGAGGGGAAAATGAGCTCCGATTGATCATGATGTGCGAAATTCCGAGTAACGCCATTCTGGCCACCGAATTCCTGCAGTATTTCGACGGATTTTCGATCGGTTCCAACGATCTGACACAACTGACGCTTGGCCTGGATCGCGACTCCGGGCTGGAATTGCTGGCCAGGGATTTTGACGAACGCGACCCGGCTGTGACAACCTTGATAAGCCAAGCCATTTCTGCTTGCCGAGCCCAAGGCAAATACATCGGTATCTGCGGGCAAGGCCCGAGTGATCACCCGGATTTTGCCCATTGGTTGATGCAGCAAGGAATCACCTCGATCTCGCTTAACCCCGACACGGTGGTGGCAACCTGGCAAAACCTGGCCAAGAAGTAGGCGCTGAGGATACAACTCGGATCAAATCGAGGTGACTGCGCAACGATGATTGGCACCGAGTTGGAACAGCCTCGTACTGAACTCTCAACACTGAAAAGTGCTGGCATCAGTGGCATGCAACTGGGACTGTTGCTGGTCTGGTTTGTCGCTTCATTCGGTGTGGTTTTTTTTGCCAACAGCCTGCAGCAAATTGTTGCGGGTTGGCCGGTTTCGTACTGGTTTGCTGCGCAGGGCAGCGTACTGGTGTTTATCGGTGTGGTGGCTGCCTTCGCCTGGTTCGCCAACCGCCGCGATCGCCAGCATCAGGAGCCTGATGCGCACTACGACAGGTACCAGCGCCGGATTCATCAGCGATTTGCTATTTACGTCGTCTTGTTTCTGGCTTTTATTCTGGCCTTGGCTGCTGCTGAGCAGGCAGGATTTCGAAAGATATGGGTCGGTGCGGTCTTCCTCTTTGCCACTGTCTTTTTGTATGCCTTGATTGGCATCTACGGGCGAACCTCCAAAGCATCTGAATACTACGTTGCCGGGCGCAAGATTCCACCCATGTACAACGGCATGGCAGTTGCCGCCGACTGGATGAGCGCGGCGTCATTCATCAGCATGGCGGGTGGTTTGTACCTGCAAGGATTCTCTGGAGCTGGCTCACAGCCTGGCGGGCTGGTTTACGTGCTGGGCTGGACTGGCGGATTCTGTCTGCTGGCGCTGCTGGTTGCCCCCTACCTGAGAAGTCTGAATCTCTACACGGTCCCGGAGTTTTTTGATGTGCGCTTTGGCGGGCGATGGCCTCGCATCATTGCGGCCTGGGCTGCAGTGCTGTGCTCGTTCACTTATGTGGTGGCACAGATTTATGGTGTGGGTCTGATTACTTCTCGCCTGACCGGGGTTCAATTCGAGATTGGCATTCTTTTGGGCCTTGGTGGCGTGCTGGTCTGCTCGTTCCTTGGGGGTATGCGCGCGGTGACCTGGACACAGGTCACACAGTATGTGGTGTTGATCCTGGCGTTCCTGATACCTGTGTCCTGGCTGGCGTACAAGCAACTTGGCAATCCGATGGCCCCACTTGTTTATGGGCAGCAATTGCCAAAAATTGCCGAGCTGGAGCGTCAGCTGGTCGACTCGCCGGCAGAGCAAACAGTGATCAGTGAGTTCAATCGGCGTGCCGAAGCGTATGAACAAAAACTCAAGAATGTTCCGGAGGCGCTTGAGCAGGAGCGAAAAGCCCGGCGCGAAACCATTCGCCGACTGACGGAGCGGCAAGCCGATGAGTCGGTGATTGTGGCGGCCCGTCGGGAATTGGCCGCCATGCCACGAGACGAGGCGGCGGCGCGTGAGTTATGGAGCCGTGCACTGATTGAAAACCGCGAGCGTGCCAGGCCGCTGGCAGGCATGCCAGCCCATACCCGGCCGTTTGCCGGGAACCCTGACGGCTCTCCACAAGAGCGACAGGCCTTTGAGTCTTCGCGGAGGAATTTTATGGCGCTGATGTTTTGTCTGATGGTGGGAACGGTGGGCCTGCCGCACCTGTTGACGCGTTTTTTCACCACCCGCAGTGTGGCAGACACACGCAATTCAGTGACCTGGTCGCTGTTTTTCATTGCCTTGCTTTATTTGGCCGCCCCTGCTCTGGCTGTACTGGTCAAGTTTGAAATTATGGGCAACCTGGTGGGGCAACGGTTTGATGAGTTGCCGGTATGGATAGCCCAGTGGGCCAAGGTGGACTCCGCGCTGATTTCAGTCAGTGACATCAATGGTGATCAAATTCTGCAGTTCGCCGAGCTCAGATTGGGGGCCGACATTGTCATGTTGGCAACCCCCGAAATTGGCGGTTTGCCTTACGTCGTGTCCGGTCTGGTTGCTGCCGGGGGGCTGGCAGCCGCACTGTCCACAGCGGACGGACTATTGCTGACCATCGGCAATGCGCTTGCGCATGATCTTTTTTTGCGCGACGGAGATGATCGGGTGGGGGCGGTGCGCAGGGTCATGTTGTCGAAATTCGCGTTGTTGCTGGTCGCGTTGATGGCGGCCTATGTGGCAGCGCAACGTCCGGCGGACATCTTGATTCTGGTGTCAGCGTCGTTTTCTCTGGCCGGTGCGGCACTGGTCCCGGTGATGATCATGGGCATCTTCTGGCGACGAACCACGCGCCCGGCCGCCATCGTGGGTATGTTGACCGGTCTGGGCATCACGTTGTACTACATGCTGGTTAATGCGCCGTCAGTCCGACACCATTTCAAGCTGACTGGCTCGGGATTGTGGCTTGACATCGAGCCGGTTGCCGCGGGGGTGTTCGGCGTCAGTGCAGGGCTACTGGCCACGCTTCTGGTCAGCTGGATGTCGCCACGCAGTCGTACAGCAGTCGAATGAAGGATTGCGGTGATTTGGGACGCCAATCAACCGCAGGCTATAATCGCGGGCTCGCCTTGCCGCACCTCAATTAGACGCTGAGGGCGGCTTCATCGCCCCGTGCCGGGGTTTATCCAGAAGGAGTTTAGATGCGTCATTACGAAATCATACTCATGATTCACCCGGATCAGAGTGAGCAGGTTCCCGCCATGCTCGAGCGCTACAAGAACATGATCACCAGCGGCGGTGGCAAAGTTCACCGTGTTGAAGACTGGGGTCGTCGCCAATTGGTCTACATGATCAACAAATTGGCCAAAGCGCACTATCTGTGCATCAACATTGAGGCCGATCAGGCGGTGATGGTTGAACTGGAACACGCCTTCAAGTTCAATGACGCGGTCTTGCGTCATCTTACCGTGTTGAAGAAAAAGGCTGAAACCGGCCCTTCTTCGATGATGAAGACCGTTGAGCGTGAAGAAAACCGCAAGACACAACAAGCCGAGTACCAGGCATAAACACGGCGAATTCTGGATTGTGTGAGTCAGACCATTGCCAACCATCTTTTTTTGAGCGCCTCAATCATTGAAGTAGAACCTTTGCGTTACACGCCAGCTGGTTTGCCGGCTTTGAATCTCCGCCTGGAACATGGCTCGGAAATTTCCGAGGCAGGTCTTCCCAGGCAAGTTAAAGTCAATGTCAAATCAGTCGCACTGGGAGCGGTTGCCGAGCAACTGGTCATTCAGGACATTGGCAGTAAAGGTGTATTCAAGGGCTTTTTGGCGTCGCCTCGTGGTGGCAAGGGCGTTGTGTTTCACATTCAGGAATTTGTCAAAGAGTCATCCATACCGCAGTAATTTAAGGAGTCCATCATGGCCGGACCAAAACGTTTTAATAACAAAGACAAGCGCCCAAAGCGCCCAGCGCAAAACCTGTTGTTCAAGCGCAAGCGCTTTTGCCGCTTCACAGTGACGGGTGTAGAAGAGATTGATTACAAAGACATCGATACGCTTCGCGATTTCATTGCCGAGAATGGCAAGATCATCCCGGCACGCCTGACAGGTACCCGCGCGATTTTCCAGCGTCAGCTCAACACCGCCATCAAGCGCGCGCGCTTTCTGGCCATGCTGCCGTACAGCGACCAGCACAAGATCTAAAGGATACACACCATGCAAATCATTCTGCTCGACAAGGTGGTGAACCTTGGTAACCTGGGTGAAATCGTCAAGGTCAAGGACGGCTATGCGCGCAACTTCCTGATTCCGGCCGGTCGTGCCCGCCGTGCAACTGAAGCGGCCAAGAAAGAGTTTGAAGCGCGTCGCGCCGAACTCGAAAAAGTCGCTGCAGGCAAACTGGCTGAAGCCCAGGCGGTCGGTGAGAAGCTTGCCGGTACAACCTGCAAGCTGACGCAAAAGGCCGGTGTGGATGGTCGTCTGTTTGGTTCAGTGACCAATGCCGACATCGCCGAGGAGTTGACCAAAAACGGCTTTACCGTGACCAAGGCGCAGGTGCGTATGCCCAACGGACCGATCAAGATTGTCAGTGACAGCACGGTCAGTGTTGCTCTGCACACGGATGTGGTGGTGGATATTACCGTTTCAGTCTACGGCGAAACCGCTTAAGCGAAGCGTCTCCGAAAAGGCCGCCCGGGCAGATGCCCTGGCGGCCTTTTTACTGGGTCGCGTCAAAACCGGTCACGCGCAACTTATGCACAGCTTTTACACGGCTGTCCCCCAGCTTTTCACTCGACAGCGCCCGGCGCACGCCGTAGCATTCGGGGTTTCCTGAAATCAATATGTCTGCCGTACTCTCTATTCACAACGACGACACCGGGCTGGACCGTCAGGTTGCCCAGCTGCGGATTCCACCCCATTCGATCGAATCCGAATCCAGTGTGCTGGGCGGTTTGCTGCTCGACAACGCTGCTTGGGACCGGGTGAGCGATGTGTTGGGTGAACATGATTTTTACCGCTACGAGCATCGTGCCGTTTTTTCGGCGATGAGCTCACTGATCAACGCCTCCAAGCCGGCCGATGTCATTACTGTCTACGAGCAGTTGCAGAGTCTGGGCAAAGCCGAAGAGGTGGGGGGCTTAAGTTATCTCAACGCGCTGGCCCAGTATGTGCCCAGCGCCGGAAACATTCGCCGCTACGCCGAAATTGTTCGTGATCGCTCCATCCTGCGCAAGCTGGTCACCACCAGCGAGGAAATATCTGCCAACGCATTTAACCCCAAAGGGCGGCCGGTCGCGGCCATCCTTGACGAAGCAGAACAGAAAATTTTTAACATCGGTGAAGAGGGTGCCCGCACCAAACAAGGCTTCCAGACCATGGATACCCTGGTGGTGGAGCTGCTTGACCGCGTTCAGGAAATGGCGGACAACCCCAACGATGTGACCGGGGTGCCAACCGGGTTTTATGACCTGGATCGATTGACCGCCGGTCTGCAGGCCGGTGATCTGGTGGTGCTGGCGGCTCGTCCATCAATGGGTAAGACCGCATTGGCGATCAATATCGCCGAACATGTTGCGCTGCATGAAGGGCTGCCGGTGGCGGTTTTCTCCATGGAGATGGGGGCGGCCCAACTGGCGGTGCGTATCGTTGGCTCGATTGGTCGCATTGACCAGGGGCATCTGCGCACCGGCAAACTGACCGACGACGAATGGCCAAGACTGTCTGAGGCGATTGAGCGCTTGCGCACCATCTCGCTGCATATTGACGAGACGGCGGGCCTGACCTCGAGTGAACTGCGTGCCAATGCCCGACGGCTGGCCCGACAGTGCGGGCAGCTCGGCCTGATTGTGGTCGACTACCTGCAACTGATGAGCGGCTCCAACGGCAGTGACGGAGAAAACCGGGCCACCGAATTGGGCGAAATTTCGCGTGGCCTCAAGATGCTGGCCAAGGAGCTCAAATGTCCGGTGATCGCCTTGTCGCAGTTGAATCGGAGTGTTGAACAACGTCCCGACAAGCGACCGATGATGAGTGACCTGCGCGAATCTGGCGCCATCGAACAGGATGCCGACATCATCATGTTCATCTACCGCGACGAGTACTACACCAAGGACGCCTGCAAAGAGCCCGGGGTTGCCGAGGTGATCATTGCCAAACAGCGCAATGGCCCGACCGGTGTGGTCAAGCTGGCTTTCCTCAACAAAATCACCAAGTTTGAGTCGCTGGCCTCAGGTTCAAGTGGAGATTTTTAACATAAACAGCCGCCAGCGCTTATTCAATAAGCACTTTAAGCTATCACTTTAGAGTGCCTCGCTGGCAAAGTCTGCCAAACGCGAGCGCTCTCCCCGGGCCAGGGTGATATGCCCACTGTGGGCCCAGCCCTTGAACTTGTCGACCGCATAGGTCAGCCCAGAAGAGCCCTCGGTCAGATAGGGTGTGTCGATTTGGGCGATATTTCCCATACAAATGATCTTGGTCCCCGGACCCGCACGGGTAATGAGGGTTTTCATCTGTTTGGGGGTGAGGTTTTGTGCTTCATCAATGATCAGGTATTTGTTCAGAAATGTGCGCCCGCGCATGAAATTCATACTTTTGATCTTGATGCGGCTGCGGATCAGCTCATTGGTGGCGGCACGCCCCCATTCACCTGCGGCAGAATCTGTCTTGCCGAGGACCTCCAGGTTGTCGTCCAGGGCGCCCATCCATGGCCCCATTTTTTCTTCTTCCGTTCCCGGCAGGAAACCGATATCCTCACCAACACTCACGGTGGCGCGGGTCATGACGATTTCGGTGTAACGACGGTCATCAAGCACCTGTGTCAAACCGGATGCCAGGGCCATCAGCGTCTTGCCGGTGCCGGCGGTGCCGGTCAGGGTGACAAAGTCAACTTCCGGATCCATCAGCAGGTTCATGGCAAAGTTCTGCTCGCGGTTGCGGGTGGTGATGCCCCACACCGCATTTTTCAGGTGGGTGAAGTCACGCAAGGTCTTAAGCACCGCCTGCTTGCCGCGGATTTCAGTGACTTTGGCGTACAGGCTGGGCTCACCTGGTGCCTCAAAATAGACAAACTGATTGACCAGCAATTGGGGAACCACCGGCCCGCTGAAGCGGTAAAACGTGCTGGCGCCCGTCTGCCAGCTCTCAATGGTGCTGCCGTGTGTCGTCCAGAAATCGGCGGGCAGCGCCAGGGCACCCGAGTACAGCAAATCCCCGTCATCCAGGGTCTTGTCGTTCTGGTAGTCGTCGGCATGTAAACCCAGGGCACGCGCCTTGACCCGCATGTTGATGTCTTTGGAAACCAGGACCACCTCGCGTGGTGCATGCTGCTTGCGAAGCGCCTCCACCACACCAAGAATCTGGTTATCTGCCTTGCCCTGCGGCAAACTGCTGGGCAACTCGTAACTAAGCAACTGGGTCTGGAAAAACAACCGACCACGCGCCTCGGTGTGACCGGTTGCCTCCAGAGGCAAGCCGGTGGTGATGTCTCCGCCCTGATGTTCTGCCAAGGCGTCCAGCGTGCGACTGGTCTGACGCCCATTTCGTGCGACTTCGGTCATGCCTTTTTTGTGTGCATCGAGTTCTTCGAGCACGATCATGGGCAGGAAGATATCGTGTTCTTCGAAGCGGAACAAACAGGTGGGGTCGTGCAGCAAAACATTGGTGTCGAGGACAAAAAGCTTGCTCGGGCCGGTCGCAGTCTTGCGTGCCGGTCTGGCACGTTGTGCAGTACGCGGCGTGCTTTTCTGTACATTGTCGACTGCCAGCGCAGCAGTTGGTGGGGCCGGCAACTTGGTGGCCGGGCTGACTGCAAGCGAAGCTGCCACAGGCGCTGCGGAAACTGATAGTGCCTCGGTGGCCGGTTTCCCTGGTTCGATGCTCGCGTCGCGTCCCGGCTTCTGGCGTGGTTTGGCATTGGCAGACACTTCGAAGTCTTTCTGCGACAACAGGGAGGCACGTTTGCTGGGAGCGGTAGGCAGGGGCATGGATGTTCCGGGGGTTGGGGTAATCGATCACCATTCAGAAACGAAAAAGCCGCCCGAAAAGCGGGGCGGCTCCTGATGGAATGGCGGTTTCAAGGACATGCCTTGATTATGCACACGGACAAAGACAGCTGGCGAAAGGTGAAGAAAACCGCCTTGAAACTGAAGGCGACTGGCCAAGCCGGCTCAGGCCAGTGCCACGGTTTTCTTCAGGGCGCGTACGGCTTCCAGAACCTCGTCCACATGCCCAGGGACTTTCAGACCACGCCATTCGTCCTTGAGGCACCCGTCCGCACCAATTAAAAAGGTGCTGCGTTCAATGCCTTTGACCTTTTTGCCGTACATGATCTTGTTCTTGACCACACCAAACATGTGGCACATTTTTTCCTCGGTGTCGGCGATCAGCTCAAACGGCAGTTCCAGCTTCTGTTTGAATTCGTCGTGTGAACGCATGTTGTCACGCGAGACACCAAACACCGTGGCACCAGCCTTGACAAAATCATGGTACTTGTCACGAAACTCCATCGCCTCGGTGGTGCAGCCGGGCGTATTGTCTTTGGGGTAGAAGTACAGGACAATAATTTTGCCGAGATGGGAGGTGTGAGTCACCCGAACGCCTCCGGTTGCGTTCGATTCAAACTCAGGGATCAGTTTATTGACAACAATCGCCA
>JAGOUM010000136.1 GCA_018061265.1 Rhodoferax sp.
CACGCCGGGTTCAGGCAGTGCTCGCACAGGCGCGGCAGGTACATCATGAAGGTGTTCTCGAACTGGCCGTAGATGTCCTTCTGGATGTCGTCGAAGTTCTTGTCCTTGCTGCGCTTGGAGAACTCGCCGCCCAGAATTTCTTCCCAGTTGGGACCCCAGACAATTTTTTCCATGCGTTTGCCGGTGATCAGGCTGCGCGGGCGCGCCGTCGGTGCCGCTTTGGACTCAGGCGCAGATTGCAAGTGCGCGTAGTCGAAGGTAAACGGCTCGTAGTAGTCGTCAATCTGCGGCAAGTTGGGGTTGGCAAAGATGCGCATCAGCAGCTTCCACTTGGCACCCTGGCGCGGCTCAATCTTGCCGCTGGGCAGGCGCTGCCAGCCACCGTTCCACTTGTCCTGGTTTTCCCATTCCTTGGGATAGCCGATGCCGGGTTTGGTTTCGACATTGTTGAACCAGGCGTATTCCACGCCAGGCCGACTGGTCCAGACGTTTTTGCAGGTGACCGAACAAGTGTGGCAACCAATGCACTTGTCCAAGTTGAGCACCATGCCGATTTGTGCGCGAATTTTCATAAGTTTTCTCCTTAGGCGTGGGCTGCTGTGGGTTCTGTAGATGAGCCTTCGTCATCCAGCCAATCCACCTTGTTCATCTTGCGCACCACCACAAACTCGTCGCGGTTGGTACCAATCGTCCCGTAGTAGTTGAACCCGTAGCTGAACTGCGCGTAGCCACCAATCATGTGCGTCGGTTTCAGCACAATGCGCGTCACCGAGTTGTGAATGCCGCCGCGCACCCCGGTGATCTCCGAGCCGGGGGTGTTGATGATCTTCTCTTGCGAGTGGTACATCAGCGTCATGCCGGGGTTGACCCGCTGGCTGACCACGGCACGGGCGGCAATCGCACCGTTGATGTTGAACACCTCAATCCAGTCGTTGTCCTCAATGCCGGCACTCTTGGCATCGTCTTCACTGAGCCACACCACGCTGCCGCCCCGGTTCAGCGTGAGCATCATCAGGTTGTCGCTGTAGGTGGAGTGAATGCCCCACTTCTGGTGCGGCGTGATGAAGTTCAGCGCAATTTCCTTATGGCCATTGGGCTTGATGTTGTGAATGCCGGCCGTGGTTTTCAGGTCAACCGGCGGCCGGTAGCTGGTAAAGCCTTCGCCAAACGCGGTCATCCACGGGTGGTCCATGTAGAACTGTTGGCGGCCAGTCAGGGTGCGCCACGGGATCATCTCGTGCACATTGGTGTAACCGGCGTTGTACGACACGGTTTCACTCTCGATGCCGCTCCAGGTCGGGCTGGAGATGATCTTGCGTGGCTGCGCCTGGATGTCGCGGAAGCGGATTTTTTCGTCTTCGCGGTAAAGCGCCAGGTGGGTGTGATCGAGCCCGGTTTGTTTGCCCAGTGCCTTCCAGGCTTTAACCGCCACATGGCCGTTGGTCTCAGGGGCGAGTTGCAGCACCACCTCGCAGGCATCAATGTCGGACTCAATCTTGGGCATGCCGCAGGTCACGCCGGGTTCCAGGGTCAAGCCGTTGAGCTGGCCGAGTTGGGTCACTTCAATCTTGGTGTCCCAATTGATCCCTTTGCCGCCGTTGCCGACCTTATTCATCAGCGGTCCCAGAGCAATGAAGCGCTTATAGACATTGGGGTAATCACGCTCAACCACGGCCATGTTCGGAGCAGTCTTGCCGGGAATCAGCTCAATCTCGCCACGTTTCCAGTCCTGCACGCCAAACGGCTGGGCCAGCTCGGCCGGGCTGTCGTGCATCAGCGGCGACAACACCATTTCGCGTTCCACGCCCAGGTGGCCCACACACACTTCGCTGAACTTCTTGGCAAAACCCTTGTAGATATCCCAGTCGCTGCGTGACTGCCAGGCCGGGTCAACCGCTGTGGAAAGCGGGTGGATGAACGGGTGCATGTCACTGGTGTTGAGGTCGTTTTTCTCGTACCAGGTGGCCGTCGGCAGCACGATGTCGGAATAGAGACATGTCGTGCTCATGCGGAAATCGAGCGTGACCAGCAGATCCAGCTTGCCCTCAGGGGCCTTGTCGTGCCAGACCACTTCTTCGGGTTTCGCTTCGTCGTGACCCAGGTCTTTGCCTTGCACGCCATTGCTGGTGCCCAGCAGGTGCTTCAGGAAGTATTCATGACCTTTGCCGCTGGAACCCAGAATGTTGGAGCGCCAGACAAACATGTTGCGTGGCCAGTTGTCCGGGTGGTCGGGGTCTTCGCAGCTCATCTTGAGTGAGCCGTCTTTCAGCCCCTTGACCGTGTAGTCTTTCGGGTCCATGCCCGCGGCGACAGCGTCTTTGACCACCTGCATCGGGTTGGTTTTGAGCTGCGGTGCCGAGGGCAACCAGCCCATGCGCTCGGCACGCACGTTGTAGTCGATCATGCTGCCGCCAAACTTGGCCTTGTCGGCCAGCGGTGACAGCACCTCGTCAACCCCCAGCTTTTCATAGCGCCACTGGTCGGTGTGGGCGTAGAAAAAGCTGGTGCTGTTCATCTGCCGGGGCGGGCGAATCCAGTCCAGGGCGAAGGCCAGCGCAGTCCAGCCGGTTTGCGGGCGCAATTTTTCCTGACCCACATAGTGCGCCCAACCGCCACCGCTTTGGCCAATGCAGCCGCACATCATCAGCATGTTGATGACACCCCGGTAGTTCATGTCGGCGTGGTACCAGTGGTTCATGGCCGCGCCAATGATCACCATCGATTTGCCGTGTGTCTTGTCGGCGTTGTCGGCAAACTGGCGCGCCACGGTGATCAGCTGCTCACGCGGCGTGCCGGTGATGCGTTCCTGCCAGGCGGGGGTGTACGGGGTGTCGTCGTTGAAGTCTTTGGCGGCGAGTTCACCCGGAATGCCACGCGCCACGCCGTAGTTGGCGACTTGCAGGTCAAACACCGTGGCGACCAGGGCTTCGCGCTTTTCACCCTCTTTGCCCAAGGAGATGGTTTGCACGGGCACGGTACGCACCAGCACGTTGTTGGCACCAGCGCCGGTGGCGTTGTTGGGAAAATGCTCGGTCACGATGCCGCCGAAGTAGGGGAACCCCACCTTGGCCGTCTGCGTGCTGGCGTTCTGGCCTTCCATCACCGTCAGCTTGAGCTTGACATCGCCACCGCGGCGGGCCTCCTTGGCTTGCAGGTTCCACTGACCTTCGTCAGCGCGGCCATCCGCACCCCAGCGGAAACCAATCGCACCGTTGGGCAGCACCACCTTGCCGTCGTCGTTCAAGGCCACGGTTTTCCACTCGGGGTTGTTGGCGGCACCCAGCTTGCCATTGAAGTCCGAGGCGCGCACATAGCGGTCGGGCACCATCACCACCTCGCCGCTGGGCAGGGTGTGCTCTTTAAGCATGACCAGCATCGGCATATCGGTATAGCGGCGCACATAGTCGTCAAAGTAGGCGCTGCGCTGGCCGTTGTCGGGAAAGTAAAACTCTTTCAGAATGACGTGGCCCATCGCCATCGCCACGGCTGCGTCGGTGCCTTGCTTGGGCTTCATCCAGATGTCGGACAGCTTGGCCACTTCAGAATAGTCCGGCGTGACCGCCACCGTCTTGGTGCCTTTGTAGCGTACCTCGGTAAAAAAGTGCGCGTCGGGTGTGCGCGTTTGCGGCACATTGGAGCCCCAGGCAATGATGTAGCTGCTGTTGTACCAATCAGCGGATTCGGGCACGTCGGTTTGCTCGCCCCAGATTTGCGGGCTGGCCGGCGGCAGGTCGCAATACCAGTCGTAAAAACTCAAGCAGACACCGCCAATCAGGCTCATGTAGCGGCTGCCCGCAGCGTAACTGATCATCGACATCGCCGGAATGGGTGAAAAGCCGACCACCCGGTCCGGGCCGTGCTTTTTGATCGTGTAGACGTTGGCAGCGGCGATCATCTCGTTGACCTCATCCCAGCCCGAACGTACAAAGCCGCCCAGGCCGCGCACGCTTTGGTAGTCGCGGCGCTTGGCATCGTCTTGCGCAATTGAGGCCCAGGCAGCCACCGGGTCCATCGACAGCCGCGCTTCGCGCCACAGTTTCAGCAGGCGGCCACGCACCAGCGGGTATTTCACGCGGTTGGCGCTGTACAGATACCAGCTATACGATGCACCACGGGCGCAGCCGCGTGGTTCGTGGTTGGGCATGTCCCAGCGGGTGCGTGGGTAGTCGGTTTGCTGGGTTTCCCAGGTGACGATGCCGCCCTTGACGTAAATTTTCCACGAGCATGAGCCGGTGCAGTTCACCCCGTGGGTGCTGCGCACGATCTTGTCATGTGCCCAGCGGTCGCGGTAAGCGTTTTCCCAAGTGCGGTCCTCGCCGGTGGTCACACCGTGGTCGCCCGAAAAGGGCTCCTGGGGTTGCGAGAAGTAGGTCAATCGATCCAGAAAATGACTCATGGTGTACCTCGGTTACAAAATTTATATAAAAACAGGCTGTAGCGCTTATGGAATAAGCGTAAGCAGCTACATAACTTGAAGCGGTCGTAATTGGCGTTGCGTTTCCGCCATGTCACTGTCACCTGTCTTTGGCTGTGACAGAACTGTAGTTTTGGCGCTGCTTTGGCGCCATCCCTCTGAAGTACAGCCCGGGCGAGTTAATTGAACTAGCGGGTGGGTTGGTTTGGGTAGTTCGTAAGAACTACCTCACGGGTTTTTGATCTCAGACCCAGCGCGCAGGTAAAACCACCAGTTCAGCACCAGGCACAGGGCGTAAAAGATGGCAAAGCCGTACATCGCGGTTTGCGGCGTGCCAGCCTTGATCTGCGCACCAATCACCACCGGGGCAATAAAGGCACCGTAGGCTGCCACAGCAGAAGTCCAGCCCAGCACCGGCCCGGCTTGCTGGCGATCAAAAATCACGCCAATGGTGCGAAAGGTCGAGCCGTTGCCAATGCCGCTGGCGGCAAACAGCAGCACAAACAGCCACATGAAGGTTGAAAAATACTGCTCAGGCGTGGCTGAGGCAAAGGCCTGCATCATCACATAACCAACTGCCACCGAAGCCAGCACCATCACCGCCGAAATAACCTGGGTGACGATCGAGCCGCCCAGCTTGTCGGAAATCCAGCCGCCAATCGGGCGCACCAGCGCACCCACAAAAGGGCCAATCCAGGCGTAAGTCAGGGCCGACGGCGCGTTTGGGTTTTTCAGCGTGTGCTGCATGACACCAGTGGCATCAGCCACATGGCTGACACCAAAAATCACCGTGATCGACAGCGGCAGGGCCATCGAAAAACCGATGAACGAGCCGAAGGTGACGATGTACAGCAGCGTCAGTGACCAGGTGTGCTTGTTGCCAAAAATGGAAAACTGCTTGGCAATGTTGCCCTTCATCTCGCCAAAGGCGGCCACCTTCATCACCATCAGCGTGGTCATGATGATGAGCGGCAAGGCCACCCACATATTGAGCAGCCCCAGGCCGGTGGGTGCTGGCAGGTAGAGGTACAAACCCATGGCACCGACCAGGCAGCTCAGCAGCCACAGGTAAAGTATCTTGCCAAAGGCCGCCAGGGTGCCGCCGTAGTTGGGCGACAGCGGCAGCAGGTTGTTCATGCCAAACCAGGCGGCAATCACCAACGGCAGCAAAATCGTGGCCCAGATAAAGCCGGCGTTCTGGATGAAGGTTGGGGTGCCGGCCGTGATCTTGCCCAAAATCCAGCCACTGTCCTTGATCAGCAGCATGGAGCCACCGGCGGCAGAGCCGAACAAGCCGACGGTCATCACCAGCGGAATCAAAATTTGCATGGTGGTCACGCCAAAATTGCCCAAGCCGGCGTTCAGCCCTAGCCCGGTGCCCTGTTTGGCCTTGGGATAAAAACCTGAAATATTGGACATCGAGCAAGCAAAGTTGCCACCACCGATGCCGCTCAGGAATGCACAGGCCTGAAATACCCACAGCGGCGTGTTTTTGTCTTGCAGTGCAAAGCCGGTCCAGATGGCTGGCACCATCAGCAGCACGCTGGTCAGAAAGATGGTGTTGCGCCCACCCGCTAAGCGGATGTAGAACGATGCCGGAATGCGCATGGTGGCACCCATCAAACCGGCAATCGCCGTCAGACCAAACATGTCAGCCGGTTTGAACGGAAAGCCCAGGTTGATCATCTGCACGGTGATGATGCCCCACATGCCCCAGACCGCAAAGGCGACCAGCAGGTTGGGGATCGAAATCCACAGGTTGCGGCTGGCGATGCTTTTGCCGGTGGTTTCCCAGAACTGGGTATCTTCCGGCCGCCAGTCGGCAATGTCGGCGCGGGACGAGGTGGCTTGGTTCATAAGGACTTTCAGTTGGAAGAAAATTGTGTATTGAGTTCAGGCGGGCTGCTGTGCGCCAGGTATTCCTTGGCCCGCACTTCGGTCCAGTACATCCAGATCAGCGACACCCAGACCACGCCATACATCAGCATGAAGGCACTCGACCTCATGCCGGTCAGGTCCATCAGCGCACCAAACATGATCGGCAGCAAAAAGCCACCCATGCCACCGGCCAGACCGACGATGCCGCTGATGGTGCCAATGTTGTGTGGGTAGTCGTCGCTGATGTACTTGAATACGCTGGCCTTGCCAAACGCCCAGGCAATGCCCAGCGTGAACATCAGCAGCGTGAACACATACACGTTCAGGCCAATGTGAAAGGTTTTGGGGCCGGTGACGGAGGCAATGGTGAAGTCGGTTTGCGGGTAGCTCAGCAAAAACAGGCAAATCCAGCTCACCCACAGCACCCACCAGGTCATCGAGTGCGCGCCGTATTTGTCTGACAGCCAGCCGCCCACCGCCCGCAACACGCCGCCAGGCAATGAAAAACACGCCGCCAGCAGCGCGGCTGTGCGGATGTCCAAGCCAAATTCACCCACGTAATACTGCACCATCCACAGCGACAGCGCCACATAGCCGCCAAACACAATGCTGTAGTACTGGCAGTATTTGATGACCTTGGGGTCTTTCAGTGACTTGAGCTGGTCACGAAAGGTAACGTGGCTGGGCACCAGGTGGCCGGGGTCGCTGTGGCTGAAGAACCAGAACAAAATCACTGTGCCGAGCATGATGGCGGCATAGACTTGCGGCACCATGGTCCAGCCAAAGCCCACCACCAGGGCCGGGGCCAGAAACTTGTTGACCGCCGCGCCCGAGTTGCCAGCGCCATAAATGCCCATCGCAAAGCCTTGCTGATGCTTCGGAAACCAGCGTGCCACATACGGTGTGCCGACCGAAAAAGCGCCGCCGGCCATGCCAACAAACAGGCCAATGCTCAGGTATTGCCAGTACTGCGTGGCGTAACTCATCAGCCAGATGGCCGGCACCGTGCTGGCCATCAGCAGCGTCATCACAATGCGCCCGCCAAAGCGGTCGGTCCAGATGCCCAGCGGCACCCGGATCAGCGAGCCGGTCAGCACCGGCGTGGCCATCAGCAGGCCAAACTGGGTGGAATTGAGGTCGAGTGTCTTTTTGATCGGAATGCCGATCACGGCAAACATCATCCACACCATGAAACACACCGTGAATGCGAAGGTGCTGACCATCAGCACCGAGAGCGCCTGCCCTCTCTTTGTCATAGCAAAACTCCTGGTTGGCTAGGCCATGACTTTAGGTTTTGTGACGCTGGCGCGGTATCCCTCTGAAGGAGGTGTGATCGACTGGTGTGGAACTACCCGGGGCGTTGCGGCCTAGTTCCAAAGAACTACAAATCAAGGACCGGGGGCAGAATTCAATATTACTTTTATAGCTGTTAGCGGCTTAGATGTAAGGGCTAGAGGCACTTTTTATCAAAAAAACTCAATCAGCATCAACCAAACCCTGCTCGGTGGCGATGACGGCGGCATGCACGCGCGAGCTGACATCGAGTTTGCGCAGCAGGTGCTGCACGTGGATTTTGACGGTGGTTTCGGCAATGCCGTGTTCGCGGGCGATTTCCTTGTTGCTGGCACCGCGTGCAATGCCGCGCAGCACATCGCGTTCACGCGGTGAGAGGCTGGCGAGCACCGTTTGACGGGTAGCAGCGCTGTCGTCAACAGCCGGCAGGGTAACCGTGCCACTGGCGGCCTCGGGTTGCGAAAACTGGGTGGCACCCCGGTAGGCAGCCACCAGTTTGCTCATCATTTCAGGAGCAATGACGCTGTCGCCCTGCATGGCACGGCCGATGGCGGCGGTCAGCGCGTCGCCTTCCATGGTTTTCAGCAGGTAGCCGCTGGCGCCGCCGCGCAACGCACGGGCCAGATCGTCTTCGTCTTCGCTGACCGTCAGCATCAGGACGCACGCCGCCGGCGCTGCCTGGCGCAGGCCGGGCAGCGCATCCACCCCGTTCACACCAGGCAGGTGGTTGTCGAGCAGGATCAGGTCGGGTTGCAGCTCTTGTGCCTTGCGAATCGCTTGGCCGGCATCGGCGGCATCGCCCACCACCGACAACAGCGGATCGCGCGCCAGCAGCGCGGTCAGGC
>JAGOUM010000034.1 GCA_018061265.1 Rhodoferax sp.
CCACATAGTTCCATACCAGATCGTTGGGGCGTAAAAAGCTGAAGGTGCTGGCCATGTCGCTGCCCTTCATCATGCCGCCCTTGCCCATTTCTTTTTCACGCTTGGCGACAAACGCTTCGTCAATGAACACATCGAGCACACCGGTGTCGGCAAAGTCGACCATCGCCGTCAAAAAGGTGGCACTCGCTACAGAGGTGTCGCCGCGTGACGCCAGCACCGCAAGGGCGGTGGAGAGCATGGTGCCACCGACACAGAAACCCAGCGTGTTGATGCTGGGCGCGCCGGTGATTTCTTTGGTGACGCTGATGGCCTTGAGGATGGCGTGCTCGATAAAGTTGTCCCAAGTGACCTGGGTCATCGACGCATCGGGGTTGCGCCAGCTCACCACAAAGGTGCGGTGCCCTTGCGCCACGGCGTAGCGGATCAGCGAGTTGTCGGGTTGCAGGTCAAGGATGTAGTACTTGTTGATGCTCGGGGGCACCAGCAAAAAGGGCTTTTCGTAAACCTTGTCTGTTAGCGGCTTGTATTCAATGAGCTGGATGTAGTCATTCTCAAACACCACCATGCCTTCGGTGGTGGCGATGTTTTTGCCCACCGTGAACAGGCTTTCGTCGGTCATCGACATGTGGCCCTGGTTGTAGTCCTGCAGCAAGTTACGCACGCCCTTGGCAATGCTCTCACCCTTGGTGTCAATGGCGGTCTGCAATGCGTCGGCGTTCATGGCCAGGAAATTGCTGGGGGCCGCGGCGGCGTTGAGCTGCTCCACCGTGAAGCGGATGCGGGCACGGGTTTTTTCGTCGGTCTCGACTGCGTCGACCAGTTGTGTCAGCGCCTTGGCGTTGAGCAGGTACATGGCGGCAGTGAAGGTGGCCATCGGGTTGGCGACCCAGGCGGGGGCGTTGAAACGGCGGTCTTTGATGACCAGTTTGCCCTGGGATGCCTGCGTCCAGATTTCGGTGGCTTCCTTGAAATACTCCTGTTGCAGTTGCTGCAACTTGGCCTGATCGAAAGTGATCTTGGGCGGTGCTGCTGGAGGCGTCATCATCTGGGTGGCCATGGCGCCGAGGTCCATGTTCTGGAACGACTCAAAAGCGTTTTTCCAGCTGTCGGCCATGGATTGCTGGAACTTCTGGGCAGATTGCATCCAAAGTTGCTGATCGTCTTCTTTCATTGCGTACCCTCTGTGTGCGTGTCAAACGTAAAGGCGCTAGTATCTTCGGTAACGCATTCGTGATCCTGACAAACTTTTTCAGAATTTCAAAAAACTGCCATGTACATTGTCCCGATCGCCTGGTTGTATGTCACCTTGATGATGGCCGTTGTGGAGGCCAACAGCCCCAACGGCACCTTGCTGGGTGCTTTCTTCACATTGCTGCTATACGGTCTGCTGCCCATTGGCATCGTGCTCTACATCATGGGTACGCCGGCACGCAAACGTGCCATTCGCGCCCGCGAGGCAGTCGAGCACGCGGCGCAGCGGGCCACCAGCGCGGCCAACCTAAGCCCCGGTGCGCCAGATGGCGACGGCCATGCGCCCGCTGATGCGGTCGCGCCGGTGCGAAAAGAAACGTGACGGGTTGCCCACCGTGCACCAGGGTGCACTGCTGTCATTGCCATACACCCGGGTGATGCCCATGGCATTGAGCCGCTGGCGGGCCAGACCAGCCAGGTCAGCCAGCCACTTGTCGCCGTCGCGCTGAAACATCTGCCTGGCCAGGGCATCATGGGCGACAAAAACCTCACGCACCTCGTCACCCACCTCAAATGCCTGAGGGCCAATACAGGGACCAAGCCAAGCTTGCATTTCAGTAGCTGAAAGCGCTACTGCTGATTGGGCTAGAGCACTTAAACGCTGATAAGTTGCCTCCAGAATGCCCAGGCCGCCCTGCCCTGCCAGCCCACGCCAGCCGGCATGCGCCGCCGCCACCAGGGTACCGCTGCGATTGGCCAGCAGGACCGGCAGGCAGTCTGCCACCATGATGGTGCAGGCCACACCGGGCTGGTTGGTCACCGCAGCATCGGCCACAAGCCCATGCGGGGTATTGGTATTGAGGTGCACCACGTCGGTGCCATGGACCTGATTGAGAAACACCGGTGGCACACCCAGCCCGCGCTGAAACAAGGCCCGGTTGGCGGCGACATGCGCGGCCTCGTCGCCGACATGGTCACCCAGATTCAAGCTGTTGTACGGTGCAGCGGAGACACCCCCCTGGCGGGTGCTGCACACCGCCTGCACACCGGTGAGTACCGGCCAGTCAGGGATCAGCCAATCCGGCGCGTTGAATGCCATGGCGGCCCTGTGCACCCGCACCGCTCAAGCATGGGCTGCGCGCACCTTGTCATAGGCTTTGAGCAGCTGATGGTGCATTTCACAACCCTCGAGCGCCAGACCCGGCGCACTCAGGCCCATGAACCGGTCTTCCTGCATGATCAGTGCATGCGCCTGCGCCAGGGGGCCTGCGCCGTACAACAGCGACAAGGCGTCCAGGTAGGGACCACTGTCGCCCATGTCGGCGAGGTGGATCAGGTTCTGGATGCAGGCGTACACCCGTTTGCGCTGGGTGTCGATCTGGTCAAAGTTGAGTATCCATTCACAGCCTTCAAGGGTGGCGGCTTCGTCGCCCACGGCCAGCGCCAGCAAGGTCTTGAGTTCGCCCAGGCGCAGGTCGGCCCAGAAGGAGCCCGCGTCAGCGGCCAGACCAATCAGCCCGGCCACGGGGCGATGGTCGGCCAGGCTGGATTCGTTGAGGGTTTCGAGCAGGTCGGTGCACTCTTCGTCGTCGAGGTCTGACAGGTTCAGGATCGCCTCACGCACCGGGTTGGCCACGCTGTTGTTTTCGAACTCCAGGTCGTCGATCGGATAGATCTCGGACAGGCCCGGCACCAGAATGCGGCAGGCGTAGACACCCAGGTGGCTGAAGTCAGCCACGTAGACGTCGTGGCCGTCGCGGTGCAGGCGGTCAACACACCAGGCGTAGTCTTCAGCGGTGCTGCTGCTGAAGTTCCAGTCGACAAACTCAAAATCAGGGGTGTTGCCCAGAAACTTCCAGTGGATGACGCCGCTGGAGTCAACAAAATGGATCTCGATGTTGGTGGAGCTGGCGGTTTCTTCCAGGTCAAAGCCGGGTGCCGGAAAGCCCGCCAAGGCGTCGAGTGCCCTGCCCTGCAGCAACTCGGTGAGTGCACGCTCCAGCGCCACTTCGAAACGCGGGTGCGCGCCGAAGCTGGCAAAACAGCCCTGGTCCTGCGGGTTGAGCAGGGTCACATTCATCACCGGGTATTGGCCGCCCAAGGAGGCGTCTTTGACCAGCACGCCAAAACCGGCCTCACGCAAGGCCGCGATGCCCTTGGCCACGCGAGGAAAACGCGCAATCACATCCTCAGGAACGTCGGGCAGGCAGAGCCCCTCGCTGATGATGCGCGCCTTGATGGCCCGCTCGAAAATCTCCGACAAGGCCTGGGTGCGGGCTTCCTGTTGGGTGTTTCCTGCCGACATACCATTACTGACATACAGGTTGCCAATGATGTTGACCGGAAAATAGACACATGCGCCGTCTCGCTGACGGAAATACGGGATGGCGCAAATCCCGCGTTCACTGGCGCCGGAGTTGAAGTCGATCAGACTCTCGGCGTCCACCGTGCCCTGCGGGTTGTAAAGCGTTTGCAGCTCGGGTGTCAACAGTGTGGCAGGCCAGTTGCCGTCCTCGGGCAGGTCAAACCAGCGCTCTTGTGGGTAAAACACAAAATCGCTGGCGGCGATATCGGGCCCAAGGTAAAAGTGGGTCCAGAAGTATTTGGTCGACAAACGCTCCATGAACTCACCCAGCGCACTGGCCAGGCATGCCAGGCGACTTGCCCCCTTCCCGTTGGAAAACAGCAACGGGCAGTCGCGGTCACGAATATGAACCGACCAGACGCCGTCGACCGGATTGAGCCAGCTGCGTTCTTCGATGTGAAAGCCCAGGTGCTGCAGGCGGCCTTGCAGCGTGCTGATGGTGGACTCGAGAGCGGCGTCTTTGCCAGGAATGTAGGTGGTGTTGTGCATGGGGGCAGCATAACAGCCCATGGCCTGCACAATTCTGGCCGCTCGTGTCAGGGAAACTGAACGTCCTTACACTGCGGGACTGCCAACAACCGAGGCCATCACTTGTTCATTCCCACGCGCTTTGCGCTGCCGCGTCGTCGCCTGCTGCTAGCCACCTTGCTGGCCTCAACGGGAACCGGGGTCGTCGGCGCACAAGCTTTGGAGGCACTGCCGGGCAAGCCCTCACTGGTACGGCGGGCGCTGCAGTTCCCGCGTGACCTGGGCAGCCACCCGCAAACTGCAATCGAGTGGTGGTACGTGACCGGGGCGTTGCGCGCCGCTGGACGCCGGCTGGGTTTTCAGCTGACTTTCTTTCGCTCACGCGTACCGTCCACCCAGCAGATGCGCTCGGGATTTGCGGCACGGCAGCTGATTTTTGCCCACGCTGCGGTGACCGATCTGCAGGCCGGCCGCCTGTTGCACGACCAGCGGATTGCACGCAGTTCTGGCCAGGCCGAGGTAGATCTGGCGTCAAGCAGCACCGACGATACCGATGTCCGTCTGCGCGACTGGCGTCTACGGCGCGACGGTGAACACTATATGGCGCAGGTTCAGGCGACAGATTTTGGTTTTGCGCTGAAGCTGCAGCAAAGCCAGCCGCTGTTGTTGCAAGGTGATCAGGGGTGGTCACGCAAGGGGCCTGAGGCGGCACAGGCGAGTTCTTACTACAGCGTGCCGCAGTTGCTGGTAAGCGGTGAGCTGACGCTTGCGGGTGGCGCATTGCCAGTGGAAGGCCGCGCCTGGCTGGACCATGAATGGAGTGAGTCCATGCTTCATGCAGATGCCGTGGGCTGGGACTGGATTGGCATGAATCTGGACGACGGCAGCGCGCTGGCCGCTTTTCGGTTACGCACCCGGCAGGGGGACACCCTGTGGGCAGGTGGATCATGGCGCGCTGCCGGCGAAAAAATGGCGCGTGCATTTGCGCCAGAAGATCTTGAGTTCAAACCAGGGCGGCAATGGCGAAGCACGCTGAGTGGAGCCAGTTACCCGGTGCAATGGTTCATTCATGTACGCATGCCGGGCCCGGACGGCTTTTCTGCTGGCACGATGTGGCAAAAACTGCAGGTACGCGCGCTGCTGGACAACCAGGAGCTCGACAGCCGCCACTCGACGGGTGCGATCTACTGGGAAGGCCTGAGCGACCTGCTTGACGACACTGGCCGCACACTTGGAAGCGGATACCTGGAGATGACCGGCTATGCAAGCCCGCTGCGCCTGTAAACCATGACCCATCCAACAAATCGTCCCTTACAAAAGCCGATCTCACTGTCAGGCCTGTGGCCGTTTCTGCGCCCCTATCATCTGCAGATCGGGCTGGCACTGCTGTTTTTGCTGGGTGCCGCGCTGGCCATGCTGGCTTTTCCGCTGGCGCTGCGCAGCCTGATCGATGGCGGTGTCGTGCCAGGCGACCGGGGCGAACAGGTTTTGTCCCTGCGGCGGCATTTCTCGGCCATGTTCGCAGTCGCGGTGGCGCTGGGTGTGTTTTCTGCCCTGCGGTTTTACATGGTGAGCTGGCTGGGTGAACGTATCAGTACCGACCTGCGTAACGCGGTGTACGCCCATGCGCTGCGGCAAAGTCCCGAGTTTTTTGAGACCACACAGACTGGCGAGGTGCTTTCGCGTCTTTCCGTCGACACCACACTGGTGCAGACCGTGGTGGGTTCATCGTTCAGCATGGGTTTGCGCAACCTGGTCATGGGCGTCGGTGCGCTGGCCATCCTGATTTGGACCAACCCGATGGTCATGCTGCAGGTGCTACTGGTCTTGCTGCTGATTGTGGCACCCGCGGTCTGGTTTGGTCGACGGGTCCGTCAGCTGTCACGCGCCAGCCAGGACCGCGCCGCAGACTCCAGTGCCATCGCAGCCGAGGTGATCAACGCCATCTCGGTGGTGCAAAGTTACACCGCTGAACAGCGCGAGACCGAACGCTTCATCCAAGCCAGTGAGGCTGCGTTTGCGGTGTCCACGCGGCGCAGCCGGGCGCGCTCGACATTGGTGGCGTTTATCATCATTGCCACTTCAGCGGCGCTGCTGTGGGGGCTGTACCAGGGGACGCAGGCGGTGATGGCCGGGCGCATCAGTGCCGGACACCTGGGACAGACCGTGGTTTATGTGCTGATTCTTGCCGGTGCCTTTGCCGTGCTGGGAGAAGTTTATGGCGACCTGTTGCGCGCCGCTGGTGCCACCGAGCGGCTGATGGAACTGCTGCACCACCCCGCGACCATTGTTTCACCTGAAAATCCGGCCCCTGCGCATATTTCACGAACAGGTAGTGCTATTGTATTTGATGATGTCAGTTTTGCTTATCCGTCGCGACCCACGCCGCAGGCCCTGCAGCGGTTTTCACTGACGGTGGCGCCTGGCGAGACGGTTGCCCTGGTCGGTCCAAGTGGTGCAGGCAAGAGCACGGTGTTTCAGCTGCTGCTGCGTTTTTATGATGCCCAAAGTGGACACATCCTGATTGACGGCACACCGAGCCGTGAGATGTCGCTGGCGGACCTGCGCCAGCGTATTGGCATCGTGCCGCAGGACGCGGTGATCTTTTCCAGTAACGCGCGCGACAACATCCGCTATGGCCGCCCGGGTGCCTCAGACCAGGAGGTGATCGCCGCAGCACATGCGGCCTACGCGCACGACTTCATCTGTGGTTTGCCTCAGGGCTACGACACGTTTCTGGGTGAGCGGGGCGTGCGCCTGAGCGGTGGCCAGCGACAGCGCATTGCCATCGCGCGCGCCATTCTGAAAAACCCGCCACTGCTGTTGCTCGACGAAGCCACCAGCGCGCTGGATGCCGAAAGTGAGCGCATGGTGCAGGCGGCGCTGGAGTCGGCCATGCACAACCGCACCACGCTGGTGATTGCACACCGGCTTGCCACGGTGCAGAAGGCAGACAGGATCGTGGTGATTGACCAGGGAAGACTGGTAGAGCAAGGCACCCATACCGAGCTGGTGGCACAGGGTGGTGTGTACGCAGGACTGGCGGCGCTGCAGTTTCAGGCGTGACGGTGTCCGGGCGTCGCCAAAAAATAGCCTGGCCCGGGTGACGTCAATCGATGGCGGGTGGTTGAACTTTGGGCGGCAGACTCGTAAACTACGAAATACACCCTAAAGGAGTCCCAAATGAACGTATCAGGCAGCACCAACGCACCGGTTCAGTCGACTCAGCAGCCTACACGGGCACAAACCCGCCAACAGACCGAACTGCAGAGCAAACCGCAGGAGCCGCCACCTCCGCCAAAGAACAACGCGTACCAGCAAGCCGCACCGGTGGTGAACTCCCAGGGCCAGACAACGGGGCGCATCCTCAACGCCACCGCCTGAGCTGGGCCGGATCTGCAGGTGACATCATGGTTGCCCTTGCAGCAATCAGTACGGCGACACCGTCGGTGCAATCGTCATTGATGCGCAGTCGGCTGGAAGCGGCCAAGCGCGAGGCCGATCAGGCCAAGACCGAGGTCGAACAGCTGCGCAGTGAAGTCAGCCGGGCAGAAGCGACCCACCAGCAACGTCAGGACCGGGTACGCCGCCTCGCCAGTGAGGCAGATCCAACTTATGCCTCCAGGCTACAGACCCTTCCAACGGCCCTCACTGGCGCCACACAAAACCCGGCCAATTTGTCTTCATCGACCGGGCGCATCGTGAACACCAGCGCCTGACCCGGCGCTGGTTCACCTCAAGCCAGATGGCGAAGCTCCCGTAGCGCCACAGAGATCGGCGCCAGATCGGCGCTTTGTGATGCCACGGTCTGCAGCAATTGGGATATGTGGGCGATTTGGGAGGCATGCTCTTGAGCCCAAGCGTCAATGGTGTCGTGCTTGGTGAGAATCATCTTGCTGATTTGCCCTGCAATCGCGTACACATCATCGCGTGCGCTGGCTCTGGCCTGCGTTTGCCATAAACTGTCCGTGGGCAGCCGCTTGATCTGGGCGCGCCAGTCTGCCAGTCCAAGCCGATTTTCCAGCGCAAAGTAAGTGCGCGCCGCCTGCTCCAATGTCAGGTGGGTCAGCTCGACCAGATTCGCCAGATCGAGTGCCGGGAAAATAAACTCAAGGGCCGTGAGGTCCTGTGCGAGTGCCTGAGCAACTCCTGCTTGAATCAGCGTCTGGCTGCCTTGTTGCCATTGAACCTGTGCATGTTCGGGCAGCCATTGGGCCAAATTCGTACGCAGCTCGGCAGCGGCGGGCTGGTAGCGGGCAATCAAGGTGGGCATATCACTGCCGTTGGCGCGCAGCCGCAGGATCCATCGCGACGCACGCTGGGCCATTGAAATCAGCTGTCCGAGCAGATCAAGCTGCAGCGCACTGGGTACTCGCAGATCGAGCGAATCGATTTGATCCCAAAGCGGCTCCAGTCCAAAAATCTCGCGCGCCAAGGTATAGGCACGCACCACATCCGCCGTGCTGGCTCCGGCCTCGGCGGCCAGAAAGTTGATGAATGTGGCGCCGGTACGGTTGACCACTGTGTTGGCCACAAACGTGGCAATGATCTCCCGGCGCAGCGGGTGGCGTGCCATCACGTCCCGGTAGCCTGCGGAAAGCGCCGGAGGGAAATAGGCGGCCAGCGTCCGGTTGAAGTAGGGGTCGTCGGGGAGATTGCTTGCCACGAGGTCGTCAAAGACGGCAATCTTGGCGTACGCCAGCACCACAGCGCCCTCGGGCGCGGTGAGACCGGTGCACGCTGCGCGCCGGCGGGCAATCTCTTCATCGTCTGGCAGGAACTCGATTGCGCGATGCAATTTGTCTGCGCCTTCCAGCCATTGCATCAGGCGCTGCTGGGCATCCAGTACGTACAAGGGCCGATGACAGGCAACGTCCAGCGCCTGGGTCTGGTAATAGTTGTCGGCGAGCACCAGTTGTGCCACGTCATCGGTCATGGAAGCCAGCAGGTCATTGCGCTGCTTGAACGTCAGGTCACCCGCTTCGACCACGCGGTCGAGCAGGATCTTGATGTTGACCTCGTGGTCTGAACAATCAACACCGGCCGAGTTGTCGATGGCATCGGTGTAAATCAGGCCACCAGCTTGTGCGTACTCGACCCGGCCCAGCTGGGTGCAGCCCAGATTGCCACCTTCCACAAAGACCTTGCAGCGCAGCTCCCTGCCGTTGACCCGGAACGCGTCACCGGCCTTGTCGCCCGCCTGCTGGTGGGATTCGCGGGACGACTTGACGTAAGTGCCGATGCCACCGTTGTAAATCATGTCAACCGGTGCCTTGAGGAGCGCGTTGAGGACCTCGACTGGCGTCAACTCACCGCTCCCGATACCGAGGACCTTACAGGCTGCGTCGGACAAGCGAATGGACTTGGCGCTTCGCGGGTAGACCCCGCCTCCTTCAGAAATAAGGCTCTTGTCAAAATCATCCCAGCTTGAACGTTCAAGCCCGAACAACCGGCGGCGCTCGGCGAAACTGCGTGCCACATCGGGTTGCGGGTCAATAAAAATGTGCCGGTGATCAAATGCACCGACCAGGCAGATGTGCTCTGAGAGCAACATGCCATTGCCAAAAACATCGCCAGACATGTCACCTATACCCACCACAGTGAAGGGCTGTGTCTGTGTGTTGTGACCCATGGCACGAAAATGCCGTTTGGCCGCCTCCCAGGCGCCACGGGCGGTGATGCCCATCTTTTTGTGGTCATACCCCACCGATCCACCTGATGCAAACGCATCGCCCAACCAGAAGCCGTAGGCGGCTGAAATGCTGTTTGCAATATCAGAAAAACTTGCCGTGCCCTTGTCAGCGGCAACCACCAGATAGGCATCATCCGGATCATGGCGCACGACGTTTTCAGGCGGCGCGGTCACCCCCTGTTTCAAGTTGTCAGTGAGGTCCAGCAGACCGGATAGGAATAACCGGTAACAGGCGATGCCCTCGGCCATGGTGGCATCACGATTGGCCGGATTGGGCGGGTTTTTCAGAATAAAGCCGCCTTTGGACCCCACCGGGACAATCACCGTGTTTTTGACGTGTTGCGCCTTGACGAGACCCAGGATCTCAGTGCGAAAGTCTTCCCGACGGTCAGACCAGCGGATACCACCCCGGGCCACCTTGCCATTGCGTAGATGTAGGCCCTCCATGCGCGTCGAATAGACCCAGATCTCGAACATCGGCTTGGGATCAGGCACGCCCGGGAACACATGGGGATCAAACTTGAAGCTGAGATAGGGTTTGGGCACACCGCCTGAGCTCCGCTGCCAGGCGTTGGTGCGCAAAGTTGCACCGATGGCGCCCAGAAACTGCCGAAGAATCCGATCGTCATCGAGGCTGGAGACCTGGGTCAAACCCGTAACGATCCGCTCGGTAAGCTCCTGTTGTGCTGACTGCCGGTCCGCATTGAATGAGGGATCAAACCGCACAGCAAACATCTCATACAGAAGCTGGCTGATGCCGCAATGGCGAAACAACGCCTCCTCTATGTAGTGTTGACTGAAGGCAAAACCAAGCTGCTTGAAGTAGCGCGTGTATGCGCGCAGCACTGCGATCGACCTTGCATCAAGGGTTGTGCGCAACACCAGTTTGTTGAGATCATCGTTGTCAACGTCGCCTTGCCAGACTTGCAAAAACATGGATTCAAACCGCTCGCGCATGTGAGCGATATTAACGTCAAGGTCTAACTGCAGGCCAAGGTCATGAAGCCAGTATTCATGGGCCTGGGCATCGGTGATTTTGTACGGGTGTTCGTCGACCACCCTTGCCCCCATTCGCTCCAGCACGGGCAAGGAATCGGACAAGGCGACCTTGCCGGTACGGTAGATTTTCAAGCGCATTTCTCCAGCGCCTGCATCCAGTGGACGATACAGCTTGACGACCATCGTTTTCGCTGGCGAGAGCTCAGCAAGCATCAGCACATCGTCCGCTGCGAAGGCACCAGAAAAATCTTCGTGATAAGCCGAAGGGAACCCGTTGGCAAAACGCTGCGCCAGCGCCAACCCTTGGCTCTCACCATGCACTTGCAGCAGGGTGGCACGGCACTCGTCCTCCCAGCGCTGAGCCAGACGGGCAATTCGCGACTCCAATGCGGCCAAATCCGGCGTCATGGGCGCAGACGTGCGTGCCCGCACCAGGTAATGCACACGCGCCATCGGGTTGTCTGTCAGCATGGGAGTGAATTCAATCGACTGGCCGTCCAGAGTTCGCATCAATTCATCCCCCATGCGCGCGCGAAGCTCCGTGTTGTACCGGTCACGCGGGACAAATACCAGCACCGATGTGAATCGGCCAAACGGGTCACGTCGGGCAAACAAACGGCTGCGTTGACGTTCCTGCAAGCGCAGGATACCCAGGGCGTGGGCGTTCAGAGTGTCGGAATCAACCTGAAACAACTCATCCCGGGGGTAAGCATCCAGGATCGCCTGCAAGGATTTGGCAGCATGACTGTCTGGCACCACGGCAGCGCCATGCATCACCTCGGCGCAGCGTTTGCGGATCAGGGGAATTTCGGACACCGGTGCAGAGTAAGCCTTGGAGGTGTAAAGCCCCAGAAATCTCGACTCCCCCACCACCTTGCCGGCGCCGTCAAAGCGTTTGACAGCAATGCAGTCAAGCCAGGCGGGCCGATGCACAGTCGAACGAGTCATGGCTTTGGTGACCAGCACCATTTGATCCGATTTGAGGTAGACCTGAGCCTGTGGCGGCAACACGTTGATCGCGCTGCGTGGCTCGCCGCGCAGGATGCCCAGCCCGGTGTCGGGTAAAGCGACCAGTTCGATGTCGTCACCGGTGCGCTGCAAATCGTATTCTCGTGCTCCCAGAAAAGTGAAATGCCGCTCCTCCAGCCAGCGCAGAAAATCCACACCTTCCTGTTGTGCATTCGTCTCCACACCCACTTGGCAGGACTTTTCGCACAGTGACTGCAAGCGCTTGAGCATCTGGCCCCAATCCGAGACCGCGGCATCAACATTGCCCAGCACACTCGCCAGTTCCGAGGCCAACGCCTGACGCTCAGCCGCCTGCACAATGCGATCACACTCGACAAAAATCAGGGACTTGACCGGCACATGGTGATGGTCACGGGTGGCCGCCAATTGCGTTTTGGCGAGGCGCCCCGCCTCGTCGCAAGTCAGCACCAGCAATGGGTGGACAATCCAGTGTGCCGTGCGCCCGCTGCGATTAACCGCCATGGTGACGGAGTCGACCAGAAACGGCATGTCATCGTGCACTATCTGGACGACCGTGTGCTCATTGGTGAAACCGTCTTCTGCCAAATCAGGGTTAAAAACACGAATCCGCACGCCATCGGTGGCAAGACTCTCATACAGACGCAGGTGTGCTTGCGCTATGGCCAGCAATTGTTCGGCGCTACGCGCCTGAAGTTCGTCAGGATCAGCACCTGCAAAATAGGCTGTAACAAACTCGGTCAATTCGCCTGCGGCGCCCCCGCCATTGTCCTGGGCGTAGCTGCGAAGATTGGCAAGTGTGATCTGGCTCATTCGGGTCTCCTGCGTTTTTGAAGGTGCACAGAATTCTAGGTAGCCACCAGCAACTACGCGTCAAGTTCCGTTGCAATTCATTCAACTATGCAAAAAACACATAATCACCCAACCCCGGGCCAGTAGCAAATCAGGCGACTTATTGAAGCGTATTCTTTAACGTGTCTGGCAATGAAAAAGGCAGCACCGCAATACCTTCTTCCAGCAACGCAATGGCGTCGACCGAACTTGCCTTTCCACGGATGCCGCGTTCGGGGGATTCCCCATAGTGCATGCGCCGGGCTTCAGTAGCGAACTGATCACCGACATCGTCGGTTGTGGCAACAATTTGTTTCGCGACGTCAAGCCACAATTTTTGTGCCGCCATTTGTTCAAGTTCCGGGCCAGCAGCGAGGTCAGTTCCCGTCGAATCACGCTCCTTGTGATTGCCGAAGTTCAGGCGCGGAGCGCTCAGTCGTTTACTGATGTCATCGTCTCCGCAAAGTGGGCAAGTCAATTTGCGAGACGCACACTGCGACTGAAAGTCGTCATCGGATTCGAACCATCCCTCAAACACGTGCGAAGAGCCACATTGCAGGTCATAGACGATCATGACGTGCCCCGCCCTTCTTCCTGATCACGACGACCAATCGAGGTGCCAAGCACCGGTCTGCATGTTTAGCAACCACAGGACAGCAGTGAGAGTCTTGGCATCGGTCACCGTACCGTCTCGGCACCAACTGAGTAGCTCAGGCATGCTCGCTGTAAATACATCAAGCCGTTCGCCCATGTCAAGCGAACGCTCTCCAGCGGTTAAACCTCTGGCAAACCAGATGTCAATTTTCTCCGTTGAGTAAGCAACAACCGGGTGCAGGCAACCCGCATACGACCATTCGGAGGCCGAATAACCAGTCTCTTCGCGCAGTTCACGTTTGGCACACACCAGTGAGCCCTCACCTGGATCGATTTTTCCGGCAGGAAACTCAACAATGACCTGACCGACCGGGTACCGAAACTGGCGTTCGAGCACCAGACGCATTTCGCCGAGCTCTTCAAGCAAAGGCACAATCATGACAGCCCCGGGGTGGACGACGTACTCCCGAGAGGCCAAAACACCGTCACTTAACTCGACTGAGTCCTTGAAAGCCTGTAAAAACTCACCCTTGAATACCTGAACGCCACCAAGCTTTTTTTCTACCAGATGCTTCACCGAATCAGGCTTTCTAAGAGTTCAGGCACGGCAGGAGACCCAAGCAAGATCTGTTTAGCTGGTCAACATTTTGGCGACGGCCCCAGCACACAGGGTCATCAAGCCGCCTGGAACCAGCCCCAGGAGTAACAGAAGCCCCCCGTTCAGTGTCAAGACAGCCCGCACATCCAAGGAAGCCGAAACAGCCGGTGTTTTGGCGACCGGCGCATCAAAATACATGACTTTCACGACACGCAAATAGTAAAACGCACCGACCAGTGACATCATGACCGCAAAGATTGCCAAGGCAACCGCCATGGTGCCGCCCGACGACAACAGCGCCTGTAAAACGGCCAACTTGGCATAGAACCCGACCATGGGCGGAATACCCGCCAAGGAAAACAGGCACATGGCCATGATGCCGGCATAGAACGGACTGCGTTGATTCAGGCCAGCAAAGTCCGAAATTTCTTCACTCTCAAAACCCTGGCGCGACAACAGCAGGATCACGCCAAAACTTGCGAGTGTGGTCAATACATACGAGACCACGTAAAACATGGCTGACCCATAGGCACCACCAGCCGCTTGCGTCTGACCGTTGAACACACCTGACATCAGGCCGATAAGAACAAATCCCATGTGAGAAATGGTGGAGAAGGCCAGCATACGTTTGATATTGGTCTGTGCGATTGCCGCGAAGTTGCCAATGGCCAGCGAGGCGATAGCCAGAAACATGAGCATTTGTTGCCAATCCACTGCCAGTGGCAATAGACCTTCGACCAGAATCCGGACAAACACCGCAAAAGCAGCCAGTTTGGGCGCACCACCGACCAGCAGCGTCACAACGGTAGGTGCACCCTGATAGACATCCGGTATCCACATATGAAAGGGAACCACACCCAGCTTGAACGCCAGTCCGGCAACAATAAAAACCAGTCCGAACACCAGAATACGATGATCAACCTTGCCAGTGTTGATGGCAGCAAACACCTCGTGCAAATTGAGCGAGCCGGTAGCGCCATAAAGCATCGACATGCCATACAGCAAAAAACCCGACGCCAGCGCGCCCAGAACAAAGTACTTCATCGCAGCCTCAATGGCCACTGAATGGTCACGGCGCAACGCAACCAGCGCGTAACTGGACAAGGTCAGGAGTTCGATGCCCATGTAGATGACCAGAAAATTGTTGCCTGAGATCATCACAAACATGCCAAGCAAGGCGAACAGGCTCATGATGAACAACTCACCACCGCGCATCATTTCACGGTCCATCGCATAGGCACGACCGTATACCAGGGTCACCATCACCGCAAGCGCCGCAAACGCCTTGAGCCAGTTACCCATGGCATCACTGACTACCATGTTGTCAAAGCCGTACATCGTCTGTCCGGTCATGGCATAACTGACCAGCAATCCGGTCACTGCCGCCAGTGAAAACAGGGTCAAAATATAGGTAGGTGTCCGACCTTTTCCTTTGACACCCAGATCAAACATGGCAATCACACACGCCATGATGAAAAGAAGCAATTCCGGATATACGGCAATCAAACTGAGTTTGTCAATCATGTCAATCTCTTATTGGGGTAAAGCCACTGGCGGCACGGCCATCACAGCTTTGACTGAGCCACATGCTTGAGCAATTCGGCTACGGAAACATCCATCAAGTCTGTCATAGGTTTGGGGTAAATGCCCATGTACAGAACCGCGATCGCAAGCAAACTTAAAAAGAAAAATTCGCGCGCATTGATGTCAGAGAGGTGCTTCACATGATCATTGTTGACCGGGCCGAGGTAGACCCGCTTGAACATCCACAGGGAGTAGGCGGCACCAAAAATAAGAGCACTTGCTGCGGCCATACCGACCCAGAAATTGAACTTGACTGCACCCAGTATCACCATCCATTCGCCCACAAATCCAGCGGTTCCGGGCAGGCCACAGTTCGCCATGAAGAACAACAAGGCAAAAGCAGTGAACTTGGGCATGGTATTGACCACACCACCGTAACTGGCAATCTCACGGGAATGGACCCTGTCATACAACACACCGATGCCAAGGAACATGGCTGCCGAGACAAAACCGTGCGAAATCATCTGAACAATGCCGCCAGCCACCCCCAGATCACTGAAGATGAAGAAACCCAAGGTCACAAAACCCATGTGCGCGATCGACGAGTAGGCAACCAGCTTCTTCATGTCTTTTTGCACCATCGTGACCAACCCGACGTAAATAACAGCGGCCAAGGACAGGCCTATCATCAGACCCGCCCACTCATGTGACGCATCGGGCGTGATCGGCAGGGAAAAGCGCAAGAATCCGTAGGCACCCAGTTTGAGCATGATCGCGGCCAACACCGCAGACCCACCAGTGGGAGCCTCAACGTGTACATCTGGCAGCCAAGTATGAACCGGCCACATCGGAACCTTGACCGCGAACGCCGCCAGGAACGCAAAAAACAGCATCGTTTGTTCCGATTGGTCAAGCTTGAGCTTGTGCCATGTCGCAAGGTCAAAGCTGCCTGCCGACGCGTTGTAAAGGTAGATCAAGGCGATCAGCATCAGCAAGGAGCCGAGCAATGTGTAGAGGAAAAACTTGAAGGCCGCGTAAATTTTGTTGGGACCACCCCACACACCGATGATCAGGTACATGGGAATCAGTGTTGCTTCAAAAAAGACAAAGAACAACAAACCATCCAACGCACAGAACACCCCGATCATCAAACCACTCAGGATCAAAAATGCACCCATGTATTGATTGACACGGCTGGTAATCACCTCCCATCCGGCGATCACCACAATCAGGTTGATGAACGCGGTCAGGAGCACAAACCAGACCGAGATCCCGTCGATACCAAGCTGGTAATTGATGTTGAACCGCTCAATCCAAGGTGCCATCTCGCCAAACTGCATTGCCGCGGTCGAGGCATCAAACTGCAGGTACAGAGGTACAGTCACCAAAAGACTGACCAAAGAGCCAATCAACGCGATCCAGCGAACCGCTTGTGCCTGATCATCACGACCAAATGACAAGAGAACCACACCAAACAGAATTGGTGTCCAAATAGCCAGGCTCAGCAAACCCATTTTTATATTTCTCCTATTTGAGCCAGACGAAGTACGTCATCAGTACAAACACACCCAGCGCCATGGTCAGAGCGTAGTCGTACAGGTATCCAGTTTGGACCTTTCGCACCATGCCAGAGAACCAGCCCACAAGCCTCCATGATCCGTTGACACACGCCCCGTCGATCAGTGTCTGATCCCCAGCTTTCCACAACACGATGCCCAAGCCTCGTGCACCTGCAGCCAGCACGTTCTCGTTGAACCAGTCCATGTAGTACTTTTTGTCCAGCAAGGTAAAGATTGGCATGATGCCTTTCTTGATCGCCGCAGGAAGTGCCGGATTCACCATGTACATGTAATAAGCGGTCGCAACACCGCCCAGGGCCAGCCAGAATGGCGCGGCCATGAAGCCATGCAGCGCCAACTGGACCGGTCCATGAAACTCTGCACTCAAAGCAGCCATGGCCCGATGATATTCGGCATTGACAAATATAGCGTCCTTGAAAAAGTCGCCAAACAACATGGGGCCAATGGTCATGTAGCCAATCACCACTGATGGAACCGCCAACATGACCAGGGGCAAGGTAACCACCCATGGAGACTCATGGGGCTTGCTCGGGGCATGCTGGTGGTCATGACCATGCCCATGGTGAGCATCCGGGTTTTGATCAAAACGCTCCTTTCCATGAAACACCAGGAAATACATGCGGAATGAGTAAAACGCTGTGATGAAGACACCTGCCATCACCGCGAAATATGCAAATCCGGCAGCAGGCAGACTGCTTGCATGAACCGCCATGATGATTTCGTCTTTGGAATAGAAACCGGAGAAAAATGGCGTCCCGATCAGTGCCAGAGACCCAAGTAGCGCGGTCATCCATGTCACGGGCATGTATTTTTTCAAACCGCCCATCCAGCGAATGTCCTGATTGTGGTGAACACCCATGATGACAGAACCGGCTGCAAGGAAGAGAAGGGCCTTGAAGAAGGCATGGGTCATCAGGTGGAAAACTGCCACCGAGTACGCCGAAGCCCCCAAAGCCACCGTCATGTAGCCCAACTGTGATAGGGTCGAGTAGGCGACAACCCGCTTGATATCATTTTGAATGATGCCAAGAAAACCCATAAACAGCGCTGTAATACCACCAATCACCAGCACCAGGTTTAACGCGGTATCGCTCAACTCGAAAAACGGTGACGTACGAGCCACCATGAAAATACCAGCCGTCACCATGGTTGCCGCGTGTATCAAAGCCGAAATGGGTGTTGGGCCCTCCATCGAATCCGGCAACCAGACGTGCAAGGGAAATTGAGCAGACTTACCCATCGCGCCAACAAACAGGCAAATACAAATCACCGTGACCAGCATCCAGTCTGTGCCGGGCAAAAGTAGCTTGGACAACTCGCCCGACTTGGCAAATGCCTCGCCATAGTTCAGAGTTCCAGCGTAAGCCGCGATCAATCCGATGCCTAGGATAAACCCAAAATCCCCAACCCGATTCACCAGAAAGGCCTTCATGTTGGCAAAAATTGCCGATGGTTTGTTGAACCAGAATCCAATGAGAAGATAGGAAACCAGGCCCACCGCCTCCCAACCGAAGAACAGTTGCAACATGTTGTTGCTCATGACCAGCATCAACATCGAGAAGGTGAACAAGGAGATATACGAGAAGAACCGGTTATAGCCCTCGTCTTCTTCCATATAACCAATGGTGTAGATGTGAACGGCGAGGGATACAAAAGTCACCACACACATCATCATCGCGCTCAAGCCATCGATCAGAAAACCCACCTCCATCTTCAGGCCACCAACAACCATCCAGGTGTAGAGCGTTTCATTAAAACGTGCACCATCAAGGGCCACACTCTTGAGGACTGAAGCTGACAGTAGAAAAGACAGCAAAACACCAAAAATGGTCAACGAATGGCACATGCGCCGCCCCAGCGCATTGCCGCCAAACTTGGTACCCAGAATACCTGCGCCCAGCGCGCCAACCAGCGGTGCCAGCGGTACCGCCAGCAACGTTGCAACTGAAAGGGTTTGACTCATTTTGATTTACCCCTTCAACGAATCAAGTTCGTCCACATTGATATTCGACTTGTTACGGAACAGAAGTACCAGAATGGCAAGCCCGATGGCGGCCTCAGCGGCAGCAACCGTGAGAATAAAAAATACAAATATCTGTCCGTTCAAATCACCAAGGTAATGTGAGAAAGCAATGAAGTTGGTGTTGACCGCGAGCAACATCAATTCAATCGCCATCATTAAAACAATCAGATTCTTACGATTGAGGAAAATCCCCACGACAGACAGCGCGAACAGTATTGCGCTCAAAGACAGAAAATGACCCAGAGTCAACGTCATGACTTGCTCCCATCTGCAGGCACTTCGAGCGGAGGTTTAGGGGCGACCTTTGTGGCGCTCATTTTCACCACGGTCATTCGATCCTTGGATTTGACACGTACCTGATCAGCCGGGTTGATTGCCTTGCTGTCTTTACGCGCCCGTAAAGTCAATGCAATGGCTGCGATCATGGCCAGCAACAGTAACGCGGCAGCAACCTCCAGCGGATAAAGGTAATGGGTGTAAAGCAGGATACCCAGTTCGCGCGTGTTGGAAACGGGTAAGCTGGCAACTGCACCAGAAACATCAGCCACCCGAAACCCACCCATCAGTACCGCCGTCATTTCTACTGCGATCACAACGCCGATCACTGCGGCCAGAGGAAAGTGTTTCCAGAATCCAGCCCGCATGTTCTCGATGTTGACATCAAGCATCATCACAACGAATAAGAACAGGACCATCACTGCACCCACATAGACCAACACCAGCGTCAGCGACAAAAACTCCGCCTTCAGCAACATCCAGATCATGGATGCCTGAAAAAAGGTAAGTACTAGAAACAGCACCGCATGCACCGGATTGCGCGTCGTGATGACGCGAAAGGCCGCAAACAACAGCACAGCAGAGAAAAAATAAAACAGACCAGTCGTGATACTCATTTTCAAAATTCTTTCTGACGACAAGTCAACGGTACTTGGCATCTGCCTGCTTGTTGGCGGCGATTTCGGACTCGAATCTATCCCCAACTGCCAGAAGCATCTCTTTCGTGAAGTACAGATCACCACGCTTATCGCCGTGGTACTCCAGAATACTGGTCTCAACGATGGAATCAACCGGGCAGCTTTCTTCACAAAAGCCGCAAAAAATGCACTTGCTCAGGTCGATGTCGTAACGCGTGGTCCTCCTCGAGCCATCTGCCCGCAAGTCAGACTCGATGGTGATTGCCATGGCGGGGCAAACGGCTTCACACAGTTTGCAGGCAATGCAGCGCTCCTCGCCATTCTCATAACGCCGTAAAGCGTGCAAACCACGAAACCGCGGTGACAAAGGCGTTTTTTCCTCCGGGTACTCAAGGGTTATCTTGCTGCGAAAAGCGTACTTGCCCGTCAGACGCATCCCTTTCAGCAGTTCGATCAGAAAGAAGCTTGAAAGGAAATCCCTCAGGGAGAATGCGCTCCCGTAAGCGGACTCAACAGGTTTTGAAGTTGGGGTAGACATAAGCAGCTCGAATTACTTCCAAATGTTCCACGGGGTCTGCATCCACACCCCAACCACCACCAGCCATACCAAGGTTACAGGAATAAAAATCTTCCAGCCCAAGCGCATGATCTGGTCGTAACGAAAACGCGGAAAAGTTACCCGTACCCAAATGAAAACAGTCATCACACAAAATGTCTTCAAGCCCAGCCAAATCCAACCTGGAATCCAGTTAAACACTATGCTGTCGACCGGGGCCATCCAGCCACCAAAAAACATGAGGGTCGCCAGGATGGAAATCAGCCAGATACTGGCGTACTCTGCCATTTGAAACATCGCCCAGGACATGCCGGAGTACTCCACCATGTGACCAGCAACAATCTCCGATTCACCCTCAATCACATCAAATGGTGTGCGATTGGTCTCAGCGAGCCCAGAAACAAAATAGACCACCACGATGGGCAACAGCGGCAACCAGTTCCAGGACAGGAAGGTCAGACCCATTTGGGCAAAATAACCCTGTCCCTGCCCGGCCACAATGTCAGACAGGTTCAGACTCGCAGAAACCATCAACACCACCAAGAAACAAAAGCCCATGGCGATTTCGTAGCTGACCATTTGAGCAGAAGCCCTCAAGGCACCAAGAAACGCATATTTGGAGTTGGAAGACCAGCCGGAAACGATGACGCCATACACCTCCATCGATGAGATGGCCATCAGGAACAATAAACCTGCATTCAGGTTGGCGACCGCGATTTCAGGGCCAAACGGAATAACTGCCCAAGCTGCCAGTGCGGGTCCGACCGTCAGGACCGGACCCAAGAAAAACAGGAACTTGTCAGATGCGGCAGGACTGACAATTTCTTTGGTCATCAGCTTTAAGGCATCGGCAATGGGCTGTAGCAACCCCCAGGGTCCAACGCGGTTCGGACCCAGCCGAATCTGCGCCCAGCCCAGCAGCTTTCGCTCCCACAATGTCGCGTAGGTCACTGCCCCCAAAACAACCATCAGCACCACGGTGACCTTGATCAATGCCCAGATCGTTGGCCAAGCCACGGATGCCCACCAAGGTGCACCCACGAGTCCCTGGCCAAAAGTGAAGAGAAAGTCGCTCATGCCACCACCCCCTGTGTCATGGCAGATCGGGCGTCCGCCGTCATTTGCAGCGCACTCGCGCGGCGAACGATGCCATCGAGTTGATAGATACTGGCCACACAGGGCTCTGTGAGATTGACCGAACCCGGTGGGCCGCTCAAATCACAGCGATTGTTCAAATGTTCTGCTGGCAAATGAACTGGAACACCCCCTGCACCTGGCGCAAACAATTGCGACAGCACCTCTTGTGATGACTCGTAGTCAAATCCAGGCAGATTCAATACATTGGCCAACGCCCGCAACACCTTCCAGGCGGGTCGGGTCTCGCCCAATGGTTTGACAACGGCATGAAAACTCTGTACACGCCCCTCAGCGTTCACATAGGTGCCAGAGGTTTCAGTAAATGGCGAAATTGGCAACAGCACATCACTAATGTCCAGGTTGGCCTTGAAAGGACTTAAAGTCACCACCATTTCGCAGGATTTAAGCGCGTTACTTGTCATAGCACCCGTCGCCGTATCAAACCCAGGTTCGTTATTGAGTAACACCAGCGCCTTAAGTGCCCCGGACAGCATCTGCTGTGCATTCAGACCACCTGAACCAGGCAGGGCTTTGGCAAACTGGGCACCCACCGTGTTGGCAGCCTCGGTGAGGTAACCCACGGACGAGCCGGTGTGCTCAGCAATCCAGTTCGCCAAGCCCAGTATCCTGCTGGCTTGGGCATGATGCGCTGCGGCATTGCCCAGCAAAATAGCGCTGCGTTCACCCAACAGCAGGGAGGTGGCAATTGCCCGGGCAGAGTCACTGTCCTGCCCCGCAGCCGGCGCAGGAACGTTTTTTTGAAGCGCTACGGCGGCAGCAATGTCTGCAAGAACCTGCGCCCATTGGTCTGATGGGGCCACACAGGTCTGATTCACTGGCATGGCCCAATCCATCGCGCTTGCATTAACGGCATGTACGACACAACCACCGCGAGTCGCCTGGCGAATACGTTGGGCAAAAAGCGGATGATCCTTGCGAAGGTTGGACCCAACCACCAGAGCGGTTTGTAAATGAGACAGCGACTCAACTGTCATACCGAGATAACGCGCACCCGGCAGCACCGGTTCAAACTCGGCATGACGCAGACGATGATCCACATTCTCACTACCCATACCACGTATCAAAGCCGAGGTCAGGTAAAGCTCTTCAAGCGTGCTATGGGGACTGACCAGGGCCCCAATCGCTGCCGCACCATGTTCGTTTTTGACACTTTGAAGACCATGCGCGACATACTCAAGTGCAGTTTTCCAGTCCACCGATTTCCATTCACCACCCTGTTTCAGCATGGGCATGGTCAGACGGTCCGCACCGTTTAGCGCCTCGTAGGAAAAACGGTCGCGGTCCGCGATCCAGCATTCATTGACAGCTTCGTTCTCCAGAGGAACTACCCGCATCACCTGATTGTTCTTGACTTGAACGATCAAATTGGCACCCGTGGAGTCATGCGGACTGATGGATTTGCGACGCGACAACTCCCAAGTCCGTGCGCTATAGCGAAATGGCTTGCTGGTCAGAGCCCCTACAGGGCAAATGTCGATCATGTTGCCCGACAGTTCAGAGTCAACGGACTGACCAACAAAGGTCTCTATTTCTGCGTGCTCGCCACGATGGGACATGCCGAGTTCCATGACACCCGCAATCTCTTGACCAAAACGCACACAGCGAGTGCAATGGATGCAGCGACTCATTTCCTCCATGGAGATCAGCGGACCCACATCCTTATGAAAGACAACGCGCTTTTCTTCCTCGTAACGCGACGAACTGCCGCCGTAACCCACTGCCAGATCCTGCAACTGGCACTCTCCCCCCTGATCACAAATGGGGCAGTCTAGCGGGTGATTGATCAACAAAAACTCCATCACCGACTTCTGGGCTTTGAGCGCCTTTTCTGTCTTGGTATGGACCACCATGCCTTGTGTCACGGGTGTGGCACAGGCTGGCATGGGTTTGGGCATCTTCTCCACATCCACCAGACACATCCGGCAACTCGCCGCGATGCTGAGCTTCTTGTGGTAACAAAAATGCGGGATGTAGGTTCCTGCTTTCTCGGCCGCATGCATGATCATGCTGCCTTGCGCAATATCCACCTTTTTTCCGTCGAGTTCAATTTCAATCATCTTGGGACTCGCTCAAACGTAGGCCGGGACCATACAGGTCTTGTGCTCAACGTGGTATTCAAATTCGGGTCTGAAGTGCTTCAGCATGGCCCGCACAGGCATCGCCGCTGCGTCACCCAGAGCACAAATGGTGCGGCCCTGGATATCACCCGCCACGCTGTCAAGCAGGTCCATGTCACTGACACGACCCTGGCCAGTCTCAATGCGTTCCACCACTCGCCACAACCACCCTGTTCCTTCACGACACGGCGTGCACTGGCCACAGGATTCATGCATATAAAAGTAGCTCAGGCGCTGCAGACTCTTGACCATGCAACGGCTGTCGTCCATCACGATCACTGCGCCAGACCCGAGCATCGAACCGGCTTTGGCAATGGAGTCGTAATCCATGGTGCACTCCATCATGTGCGATGCTGGCAGCACAGGAGATGATGAACCGCCTGGAATCACTGCCTTGAGTTGGCGACCTGACCGTACGCCTCCAGCCAATTCCAGCAATGTGGCGAAAGGCGTGCCCATCGGTACTTCGAAGTTGCCTGGACGTTCAACATCTCCACTGACAGAGTAAATCTTGGTACCACCGTTGTTCGGTTTGCCACAGGCAAGGTACGCGGCACCACCGTTTCGGATGATCCAGGGGACGGCAGCAAACGTCTCTGTGTTGTTGATCGTTGTTGGCTTACCGTAGAGGCCAAAACTCGCAGGAAAGGGTGGTTTGAACCTCGGTTGCCCCTTTTTACCTTCGAGCGACTCCAGAAGCGCGGTTTCCTCGCCACAAATATAGGCGCCAAAACCATGTGCTGCATGAAGTTGGAAACTGAATCCACTGCCCAGAATGTTGTCACCGAGCAGCCCCGCTGCGCGGGCTTCTTCAAGGGCCTCCTCAAATCGCTCGTAGGTTGAGAAAATCTCGCCGTGAATGTAGTTGTAACCAACTGCCGTACCCATGGCGTAGGCCGCAATCGCCATTCCTTCAATCACGATATGCGGATTGAACTCAAGAATTTCACGATCTTTGCAGGTACCTGGCTCACCCTCATCCGAATTACAAACCAGATACTTGTTGCCGGGAAACTGGCGCGGCATGAAACTCCACTTCAAGCCGGTTGGAAAGCCAGCACCACCACGACCACGTAAGGCTGACTCTTTGACCGTTGCGATCACCTGGTCCTGAGTCATGCCTGGACCCCCGTCGAGCCCGAGGATTTTGCGCAAGGCCTGGTAACCCCCTCGGCCTTCATAATCTTTGAGACGCCAGTTGGAACCGTTGAGGTCAGCCAGAATCTGCGGCTCGATATGGCGATTGTGAAAACAGGTTTCCAATCCGGCTGAGCGAAACTGGCTGAGGATTTGCTGCGCATTCATCATTGATCTCCAGCCGCACGCAAACCATCCACCAACTGATCCAGCTTCTCGGGCGTCATAAAGCTGCACATGGAGCGGTCGTTCACCAGCATCACTGGTGAATCGGCACAGGCACCAAGACACTCACTCTGCTGCAGGGTGAACATACCGTCGGGTGTGGTTTGACCCATCGATATCCCGAGCTTTTTCTCAAGGTATTGCAGTGTGTTGACACCATCACGCAGTTGGCACGGCAGGTTGGTACAGACGTTGAGCTTGTATTTGCCGACCGGGCGCTGGTTGTACATGTTGTAGAAGGTGGTGACCTCATGGACAGCCATCACTGGCATACCCAGGTACTGGGCGACGTCCCGCTCGACCTCCGCGCTGACATAGCCATGCTCTTGCTGCGCGATGGCCAGGCAAGCCATGACAGCTGACTGTTTTTGATCCGCCGGGTATTTGGCAACTTCGCGGTCGAAGCGCACTTTGGATGCTTCAGAAATCATCGGTCCACTTCCCCAAACACAATATCCATGGTGCCAATGATCGACACGGCATCCGCAATCATGTGCCCTTTGCCCATTTCATCCAAAGCGGCCAGGTGTACAAAGGCTGGCGGACGAATCTTCATCCGGTAGGGCTTGTTGGCACCGTCACTGATCATGTAAATGCCAAACTCCCCCTTGGGATGCTCGATGGCTGCGTAGGTCTCGCCTGCTGGCACACAAAAACCTTCAGTAAACAACTTGAAGTGATGAATCAGATCTTCCATATTGGATTTCATCGACTCCCGATCCGGCGGGGCAACCTTGCGGTTGTCGGTAATCACTGGCCCTGGATTGACACGCAGCCAGTCCACACATTGCTTGATGATGCGATTGGACTGCTTCATTTCTTCCATGCGGACCAGGTAACGGTCGTAGGTGTCACCAGTTTTACCGACCGGAATATCAAAATCAAGTCGATCGTAAATTTCGTAAGGCTGCTGCTTGCGCAGATCCCAGGCGATACCGGAACCGCGCAACATCGGCCCCGTGAAGCCCAGATTCAGAGCGCGCTCGGGAGTGACCACACCAATACCCACCGTCCGCTGCTTCCAGATGCGGTTTTCAGTGAGCAGCGTGTGGTACTCACTCAGGTAGGTCGGGAATCGCTGGGTAAAGTCCTCGATGAAGTCCAGCAGGCTGCCACTACGATTGCGATTGAGTGCTGCCGTTGACTTGGCGCTGCGAATCTTGTTGGGTGCATGCCGTGGCATCGTGTCTGGCAAATCTCGGTAGACACCACCGGGCCGAAAGTAGGCCGCGTGCATGCGGGCACCACTGACCGCTTCGTACATATCGAGCAGATCCTCGCGCTCCCGAAATGCGTACAACATCACTGTCATGGCACCGCAGTCAATCGCGTGTGCACCCACCCATAACAAATGATTGAGCAAACGCGTGATCTCGGCAAACATCACGCGGATGTACTGCGCCCGCACCGGCACGTCCAGATCCAGCATTTTCTCCAGCGCCAGACAGTAAGCCTGTTCGTTACACATCATCGACATGTAGTCGAGTCGATCCATGTACGGCAGCGTCTGCAAAAAGGTCTTGGTTTCGGCCAGCTTTTCAGTGCCGCGGTGCAACAGCCCAATATGAGGATCGGCGCGCTGGATAACCTCGCCATCCAGCTCAAGCACCAGGCGCAAAACACCGTGCGCAGCCGGATGCTGTGGTCCGAAGTTCAGTGTGTAGTTTTTTAATTCAGCCATTCTCAAACTGCCTGACGCAAGCCCCCGTAGTTTTCTTCACGGATGATTCGAGGAGTGATTTCCCGCGGCTCAATCGTGACCGGCTGGTAAACCACCCGTCGCTGCTCGGCGTCATAACGCATTTCGACATGACCAGACAACGGAAAATCCTTGCGGAACGGGTGCCCGATAAAACCATAATCGGTGAGGATTCGACGCAAATCGTTGTGGCCCTCAAAGACGATCCCGAACAAATCAAACGCCTCTCGCTCAAACCAGTTGGCACCGCTCCAGATGTCGGTCACAGTTGGCAAAACAGGTGCTCCATCGTCCGGCACAAACACCTTGAGTCGTACACGCTGGTTCAAGCTCACCGACAACAAGTGCAAGACCACGCAATAACGCAAACCATCCGGGGTCCCCGCCGGGTACTCGGAAAAATCCACACCACACAAATCGATCATTTGCTCAAACCGGCACGCAGGATGATCACGAAGCGCCAACGCGGCACTGTGGTAGTGCTCAGCTGCAACCACCAGATTGACCTGATCAAATTGAACAGAAACACGCTTGACCTTGTCACCCAAGGCGGACTGAACAGCCTGCTGAATGGCCTCTGGCAGAACGGAATACATTGTCATGCTGGGGTTTCCTCAGACTCGCGCAATGGTTTGCGTACGACGGATCTTCTGCTGAAGTTGCAGGATGCCATAAATCAACGCCTCAGCCGTGGGTGGACATCCAGGCACGTAAATATCCACCGGAACGATGCGATCGCAGCCGCGTACCACCGAATAACTGTAATGGTAATAACCACCACCATTGGCACACGATCCCATGCTGATGACCCAGCGCGGCTCTGCCATCTGGTCATAAACCTTGCGAAATGCCGGTGCCATCTTGTTCGTCAGGGTGCCCGCCACAATGATCAAGTCAGACTGACGTGGGCTTGGCCGGAAAACCTCCGCACCAAAGCGGCTGATGTCATACCTGGCAGCCGCCGCATGCATCATTTCAACAGCGCAACAAGCCAGTCCAAACGTCATTGGCCAAACTGACCCAGTTTTAGCCCAATTGACCACCGCGTCATAACTGGTGGTGACGAAGCCCTCTTTGAGAATACCTTCAATCATTGCATTACTCCCAGTCCAGGGCGCCCTTGATCCACATGTAGACAAATCCGATGGCCAGGATCGTCACAATCTCCAACCCTACCAGAAACCCATACAGACCCAACTCCTTGAGCGTGGCCGCCCACGGAAACAACAAGGCGGTTTCCAGATCGAACAGGATGAAAAGGATGGCAATCAGGTAATAGCGGACATCAAACTGCATCCGCGCATCACCAAACGCTTCAAAACCGCATTCATAGGGGGAGTTTTTTGCCGGATCCGGCCTGTTTGGTCCCAGAACAAAGCCGATGATCTGGGGTGCCACACCGACCGTAAGACCGATCAGAATAAACAGGAAAACCGGCAAATATTGATCAAGATTCATCTTGCGAGACTGATTCAATGAGGCGTCTGAAGCGGGCAAACGCTTCAAACCTACTTACTTGGTGCCGTCGGCGAGACTCGAACTCGCAAAGCTTTCGCCACTACCACCTCAAGATAGCGTGTCTACCAATTTCACCACGACGGCATTCGGTCGAACCAGGAAACTCGGCGACTTGATCGCTGATGAGCCCCGGGAACGTCTAAGAGTTTACCCTGAAATCCCCTTGAATCAGCTGCGGGATTGATCAATCTCAATGCAATTATTTGGCCGGAATTTGTGCCGCACCGGAAGCGGGAAGCACGGGCGCGGACACGGCCGGCGTCGGTACCACCAAGGCAGCATTTTCAAGCACACTGCTGGATTGCGCTGTCGGGCGAACCGAACCAAAGTAGGCCAGCAACAGGGTGCTGACAAAAAATACCGTGGCCAGAACCGCCGTCGTTCTTGACAAAAAGTTGGCACTGCCACTGGCGCCAAACAAACTGCCGGACCCCCCGCTGCCAAACGCAGCGCCCATATCGGCACCTTTGCCATGCTGCACCAGAATCAGTCCGACCATGGCGATCGCCGAAAGCATTTGCACCGCCAACAGAACGGTTGAAACAACACCCATCAAATACTCCTCAATATATAGCTATAGATGCCTGCAAATCAGGCGCAAGCGGCAATAATCGTCAGAAAATCCTGTGCCTTGAGCGCGGCCCCTCCGATCAGACCGCCATCAATGTCAGGCTGTACCAGCAAGGCTGCGGCGTTGGCGGCGTTCATGCTGCCGCCGTACAACAACTTGATGCGTGCGGAATGCTCAGTGGCCGCGTGTAACTGCGCACGCAATACCGCGTGAACCTGCTGTGCCTGCTCGGGGCTCGCCGTCTTGCCCGTGCCAATCGCCCAGACCGGTTCGTAAGCCACCACGATCTCGCTGATGCAATGCCCGTTGGTATGGATCACTGCAGCAAGTTGACGCTTCACGACCTCGTCGGTTTTGCCAGCTTCACGCTCCGCCAGTGTCTCACCCACACAGACAATCGGTGTGATACCACTGGCCAGCGCCCTTTGCGCCTTGATCGCCACCAGTTCATCGGTTTCACCGTGGTATTGACGCCGTTCTGAATGCCCGACAATGGCATAACGCACGCCAAAATCCTTGAGCATGCCGGCCGAGATTTCTCCGGTGTAGGCTCCCGCCTCGTGGGACGAAACGTCTTGTGATGCCAGATCAATCGCCGTGCCGGCGAGCACACTCTGGCACTGCGCCAGATACACTGCAGGAACCCCCACCGCCACATCACAGGCCGGCTGGCTCAAGCCCGCCAGAATGTCACCCAATAACTTGGCATTGGCGGTCAGGTTGCCATTCATCTTCCAGTTGCCCGCAATCAGTTTTTTCTTCATGGTTCACCCCAAGTCAAAACAATCTTTCCCACATGCTGGCTCGACTCCATCAAGGTATGTGCCAGCACAACATCGTCTGCCGCAAAGCGGCGGTAGACCACCGGTTTGATATGGCCCGCAGCAAGCGCTGGCCAGACCTGTTTCAGACATGCCTGCGCAATGGCCGCCTTGAATGCCACCGACCGTGGCCGCAGCGTGGAGCCTGTGATGGTCAAACGCCGACGCAGCACCAGCCCGGCATTCAACTCGCTCTTGATGCCTCCCAGGACCGAAATGATCACCAGGCGTCCATCCTCCTTCAGGCATTGCACTTCTTTGGCAACATAACTGCCAGCCACCATGTCCAGAATAACATCCACGCCGTGACCATCGGTCAGCCGCATCAATTCGGTCTGAAAATCGACCGCCTTGTAGTTGATGGCAAAGTCAGCACCCAGCGCCAGACAGGATTCACACTTGCTGTCACTGCCAGCCGTCACGATCACCGTTGCACCACGGTATTTGGCCAGCTGAATTGCCGCCACCCCGATGCCGCTTGACCCACCCTGGATCAACACGGTCTCACCGGACTGAAGTCCGGCACGATCCACCATATTGCTCCAGACAGTAAAAAACGTCTCGGGCAAACTGGCCGCTTCAACATCACTCAAACCTTCGGGCACCGGCAGGCACTGCGCAATTGGCGCGACACAAAACTCCGCGTACCCACCACCGGTCACCAGCGCACAGACCCGGTCACCACGGCTGAATCCGGCGGCTGCAAGTTCCGCTGCATCACCATTCTCAATCGTCCCGGCGACTTCCAGTCCCAGAATATCGGAGGCACCCGCTGGCACTGGGTAGTTGCCCAAACGCTGCAACACGTCTGGCCGGTTGACACCACTGGCGCGCACCTGGATCAGCAGTTCACCCCGACCCGGTACGGGTACGGGCCGCTCGCCCAGGCGCAGGACCTCGACACCACCGTAACCGTCCAGCTCAATCACTTTCATGATGATTTGTGCCTCTAGCGCTTATTCAGTTTGAATAGTATGCTATCAACTGTGAATGCTCAATACACCACTCAACTACGGTTGTCAGTCTGCTGCGGCGCCGGGCGCTCGAGCAAGGCTTTCATCGACAGCTTGATGCGGCCTTTTTCGTCGGTTTCCATGACCTTCACACGCACGATCTGGCCTTCAGACAGGTAGTCGGTAACCTTCTCGACGCGCTCATGCGCGATCTGGCTGATGTGCAACAAGCCGTCTTTACCCGGCAACAGGTTGATCAGTGCACCAAAATCCAGAATCTTGGTCACCGGGCCTTCATAGACCTTGCCAATTTCAACTTCAGCCGTGATCGCTTCAATGCGACGTTTGGCTTCATCTGCCTTGGCCGGGTCGCTGGATGCGATGGTGATGGTGCCATCTTCGTCGATGTTAATTTGTGTACCGGTTTCTTCGGTCAACGCCCGAATCACCGAGCCACCTTTACCAATCACGTCGCGGATCTTCTCGGGATTGATCTTCATGGTGAACAGGCGCGGTGCAAAATTGGACACTTCGGTTTTGGCAGCGCCCATGGCTTCAACCATCTTGCCGAGGATGTGCATACGAGCTTCTTTGGCCTGTGCCAGCGCCACCTGCATGATTTCCTTGGTGATGCCCTGGATTTTGATGTCCATCTGTAGCGCGGTGATACCCGCCGATGTTCCGGCCACCTTGAAATCCATGTCACCCAAATGGTCTTCGTCGCCCAGAATATCGGTCAACACGGCAAAACGGTTGTCATCCTTGATCAGACCCATGGCGATACCTGCCACATGGGCTTTGAGCGGCACGCCCGCATCCATCATTGACAAGCAGCCGCCGCAAACAGAGGCCATTGACGACGAGCCGTTGGACTCGGTGATCTCCGACACCACACGCACGCTGTACGGAAATTCTTCCTTGCTTGGCAGCACTGCCACCAGTGCGCGCTTGGCCAGACGGCCATGGCCAATTTCACGGCGCTTGGGTGTGCCAACACGCCCGGTTTCGCCGGTGGCAAACGGAGGCATGTTGTAGTGCAGCATAAAACGGTCGTCGTACTCACCCGACAAGGCGTCAATGTGCTGTGCGTCGCGCTCGGTACCCAAGGTGGTGACCACCAGCGCCTGAGTTTCGCCACGCGTGAACAAGGCCGAGCCATGGGTTCGCGGCAGCACACCGTTGCGGATTTCGATGGCACGCACGGTGCGTGTGTCGCGTCCGTCAATCCGCGGCTCACCGGCCAGAATCTGGCCACGCACCAGGCGGGCCTCAATGTCAAACAACATGCCTTCGACCTTGACCGCGTCGAACTCGACACCCTCGGCCTTCAGACCGGCCATGACATCGGCGTAAGCACTGCGGCAAGCCTGTGTACGCGCCTGCTTGTTGCGAATCTGGTAGGCCGCCGCCAGCTTGTCGTTGGCCAGCGTGCCCACTTTGGCGATCAGCGCCTCATCTTTGGCGGGAGCCTTCCAGTCCCAGACCGGTTTGCCAGCGTCACGCACCAGTTCATGGATGGCGTTGATGGCAATGACGCCTTGGTTGTGGCCAAACACCACGGCACCCAGCATCACTTCTTCCGACAATTGTTGTGCCTCGGACTCCACCATCAGCACGGCTGACTCGGTACCGGCCACCACCAGATCCAGCGCTGAATTCTTTCGCACGGTCTGCCCCGGGTTGAGCACATACTCGCCATTGACATAGCCCACACGCGCCGCACCAATCGGACCACTGAATGGCACACCGCTGACGCACAGCGCAGCGCTCACCGCAATCATGGCGGCAATGTCGGCGTCCACTTCAGGGTTGAGTGACAGGGTATGAACCACCACATGGACTTCGTTGAAGAAGCCTTCCGGGAACAGCGGGCGGATCGGACGGTCGATCAGACGGCTGGTCAGCGTCTCGTATTCGCTGGGGCGGCCTTCGCGTTTGAAGAAGCTGCCCGGAATACGGCCAGCAGCATAAGACTTCTCAAGGTAATCGACCGTGAGCGGGAAAAAGTCCTGCCCCGCCTTGCCCTCTGACTTGGCCACCACGGTGGCCAGCACCACCGTGCCGTCCATGTCGAGCATCACAGCACCGCTGGACTGGCGGGCAACTTCGCCGGTTTCCATCGTCACCGTGTGCTGACCCCAAGTGAAGGTCTTGCTTACTTTTTTGAACATCGTCATATATTTCTCCTGAATGTCTAGGAATACTGGCAGGTGCAGGCCACCTGACCCAAGCCCGGAGCAGACAAAACAGGCCACGATGCCATTCCAGAGTTGAGTGGGCCAAGCACCCACACGCCTTTGGAATGACACAGCTTCGCTGGGTTTTTGTCGGTTCCGATGAAAACTAAAGTAAAAAACGCCTGAGCTAGTGACCTAACTCAGGCGTTCATCATTCTTTTGCTGCCAATTACTTACGCAGGCCCAGCTTGGCGATCAGCGCCACGTAACGGTCGGCGTCACGGCTCTTGAGGTAGTCCAGCAACTTGCGACGACGGCTAACCATGCGCAGCAGGCCGCGACGGCCATGATGGTCTTTGGCATGGGTCTTGAAGTGGGGGGTCAACTCGTTGATGCGAGCGGTGAGCAACGCAACTTGGACTTCGGGGCTGCCGGTATCGGTGGCAGAACGTGCGTTGTCTTTGACAACAGCGGCTTTGATGCTGGATGCGATCATGGTGTTTCCTGTGAAATGGACTTGCGACAGGCGCTGGAACTGCCCCTGACGTGCGTTTCTGCATTTTTGCAGAGCCTGCGAGTATAACCGCGATCCCCGACGCGCGCTTAAGGCCGCTGCATCTGGCAACTGGTGGGCTGCTGCGCGGCGCTGGCAGAGAGTGTCTTGATGACCTTGAACCCGTAGCCAGACCCTTCCACATCAAAGGTCACGCCGGGTGATCCCTGGCGCTCCATGACACCCACCACCAAGGCTTGCTGAAACTGGTGATCACTGGCACGCATGGTGCCGCGCTGGCCATGAAAAGTCA
>JAGOUM010000137.1:0-6593 GCA_018061265.1 Rhodoferax sp.
GCGCCGGTCATGATGATGGCGTGCAAGATGGACTTGTGGCAATTGCGGTCGACCACCACCACATCGTTGGGTGCCACCGTGTGGTGCCAGACCATCTTGTTGCTGGTGGAGGTGCCGTTGGTGACAAAAAAGCAGTGATCGGCGTTAAAGATGCGCGCCGCGTTGCGCTCACTCTTGCCAATCGCGCCATCATGGTCAAGCAGTTGGCCGAGTTCTTCCACCGCATTGCACACATCGGCGCGCAACATGTTTTCGCCATAAAACTGGTGGTACATCTGACCCACCGGGCTTTTCAAAAACGCCACTCCGCCCGAGTGTCCTGGGCAGTGCCAGGAATACGAGCCATCTTCGGCGTAGTCGAGCAGCGCCTTGAAAAACGGCGGCTGCACCCCTTCGAGGTAACTTTTGGCTTCGCGGATGATGTGGCGCGAGACAAACTCGGGCGTATCCTCAAACATGTGGATGAAACCGTGTAGCTCGCGCAGGATGTCGTTTGGCAGATGGCGCGAGGTCTTGGTTTCGCCATAAACGTAAATGGGCACATCCAGATTCTTGCGCCTCACCTCCTCAATGAAGTGACGCAGATTCAGCACCGCCGGATCCAGATCGGGGCCGGGCGTGAATTCTTCGTCATCAATCGACAAAATAAAAGCACTGGCGCGGCTCTGCTGCTGCGCAAACTGGCTCAAGTCTCCATAACTGGTGACGCCAAGTACCTCGAAACCTTCGGACTCAATCGCCTGCGCCAATGCCCGAATGCTCAGGCCGGAGGCATTCTCGGAGCGGAAATCTTCGTCAATAATGATGATGGGAAAGCGAAACTTCATGAGTGGCTCCAACAGTGCCAGTTAAATCTGGAAAATTGGCGCGAAGTGTAAGGACTAAAGCAGCCTGTTTGATCCATCCCACTTGCATTCGTCTGAAAATACAACGCACCTACCAAGCAAGAAGGAAATTCGTTATGGCAGATTCGACCATGTGGTGGCTGGCCGCCGGTGCCCTGATCTCTGTTGAACTGGTCACTGGCACTTTTTACCTGCTGATGCTTTCAACCGGATTGGTGGCAGCGGCCATATCGGCTCACCTGGGTCTGGCAGCGAGCGGACAATGGGTGGTGGCTGCTGTGGTTGGAGGCAGTTCGGTATTGGTGTGGTGGCGTATCAAGCGCAGTCGTCCAGGCCCGGCGCGTGCCACAGCCAACCATGACGTCAATATGGATATCGGTGCCACCGTTCATGTGGGAGCATGGCGCAAAGACGGTACCTGCAGTGTCAAATACCGTGGTGCGCAGTGGGACGCCGAACTGGCCGCCGGTGAAACAGCCACCAGCGGCAATTACACCGTTGCGGAAGTGATAGGCAGCCGACTGGTCCTCAAGCAACAACTCGCCTCTTAACCCCTGGAGAAAATCATGGAAATTGCACTGGTTCTATTTGTGATTGCGGTGATCTTTGTGACCCGCGCCGTCAAGGTGGTGCCCCAGCAGCATGCCTGGGTTGTGGAGCGGTTGGGCAAATACAACGGCACACTCACACCCGGGCTGAATTTTTTGATGCCATTCATCGACAAGGTGGCTTACAAACATCTGCTGAAGGAAATCCCTCTCGACATACCCAGTCAGGTCTGTATCACCCGTGACAACACACAGTTGCAGGTGGATGGCATTCTGTATTTTCAGGTGACCGACGCAATGAGGGCCAGTTATGGCTCAAGCAACTACATCACGGCGATTTCGCAGCTGGCGCAAACCACTCTGCGTTCGGTGATTGGCAAACTGGAGCTGGACAAGACTTTTGAAGAGCGGGACATCATCAACGCTCAGGTGGTGCAGGCGATCGATGAGGCGGCGCTCAACTGGGGGGTCAAAGTACTGCGTTACGAGATCAAGGATTTGACGCCTCCAAAGGAAATTCTGCACGCGATGCAACAGCAGATCACCGCCGAACGTGAAAAACGTGCACTGATTGCCGCATCGGAAGGTCGACGCCAGGAACAGATCAACATTGCAACCGGCGAGCGGGAGGCCTTCATTGCGCGCTCAGAAGGTGAAAAACAGGCCGCCATCAACAATGCCCAAGGCGAGGCCGCAGCCATTCTGGCCGTGGCTGAGGCCAATGCGCAGGCGATCGAGCGGGTGGCGGCGGCCATTCGTCAGCCGGGCGGCGAGCAGGCAGTGCAGCTCAAGGTGGCCGAGCGCGCGGTGGACGCCTACGGCCGTGTCGCCGCTGACGCCAGTACCACCTTGATTGTGCCCAGCAACATGACCGAAGTGTCGGCGCTCATCAGTTCAGCCATGAAGATGGTGCAGTCTGGCAAAACTGCAAGCTGAGGACACCAATCAGTACCCGTCATCGCTTCATTGCTTGAGTGATAGGCGCTGGTGGCCGTCAATGCAATGCGCGCCGAAGTTGTACGACCTGCGCCGACAACGTGGCCCGATCGGCACAGTCCCCAGTATTGGCGAGGTAGGTTTCCAGATCTTCAAGCGCATGGCCTGCACGCCCAGCCTTGAGATGGGCCAGCCCTCGATCGCGGTACTCTGTCCACATCTGTGGCAGCAAAACGATCAAGCGGTCTTGCACCGCAATCAAACGTGGCCAGTCTTCCTGCGCGGTGTGTATCTCTTTCAGGTTGCGCAACATGCGGGCAATGATCTCGCGCGGTGAAGCTGCCTGAAGGTACAGGCCCAGTGGCATCTCTTGCTCTGCCAACCAGCCGTCGGCCTGGCGAAAGGGCTCAAGTCGCTCGGCCAGGTCTTCACGCCCCAGCGACTGACCAGTCAACGGGTCGATGATGACCTGCCCCTCACTCAAGTTGACTTTGACCATGAAATGCCCGGGAAAGGACACCCCTCGCACCTTCAAATCCAAACCCTGTGCCAGTTCCAGCCAGATCACAGCCATCGAAATCGGGATCGCCAGACGCTTACTCAACACAACATGAATGTAGCTGTTGTCCGGGTCGCTGAAATGATTAAAGTTGCCTGCAAAGCCCAGATCACGGTACACAAACTGGTTCAGAATGCGCAACTTGTGCAACGGGCCCGCGTCGGCTGGCAAACGGCGATGTAGGCGACCCATCAACTGGTCGACTTCGCTCAATACGGACTGAACATTCATGTCCGGATATTCGTCCTGCCCCAGGCTGATGGCTGCTTCCAGCAAGGGGAAATCCGCATCGTTGTGGACCAACGACGAAAAATACTCCAGCGGAGTCGGCACCTTGAGAGACAGATTCATGATCATGATTATGTCTAGTGTCGCAAAAGCTGGCGCAACTTCAGGCCGGAGGCCAAAATTGAAATGAAATAGATAGCAGCTGACCCAATCAGAATAAACGCCATCAACCCTATTCGCTTCAATCTCTCGGCACGCAATTCGATCCAGTCAAAGTGATGTCCGGCCCACATCAGGAACAGTGCCATCAATGTCGAGGCGGCCAGCACCTGCAGCAGAAAACGACCCCAGCCAGGCTCTGGCACAAAGGTGCGTCGGCGCAACAAACCCAGCAGCAACCAGAGTGCGTTGATCAGGGCTCCGACACCGATTGCCAAGGCCAGCCCGGCGTGGGCAAGGTAGGGCACAAAGATCAGGTTCAGGCCCTGCGTTGCCAACAATACAGCAACACCGATCAGCGCCGGCGTTTTGATGTCCTGGCTGGCAAAATAACCTGGCGCAAGTACCTTGATCGCCACCAATCCCAACAATCCCGCCCCATAACCCATCAGTGCGGCGGTGGTTTGTGTGACATCGCGCGCAGTGATCGCGCCGTTATGAAAAAGCACTGAAACCAGCGGCAGAGCGAAAGTCAGCAAGGCCACCGAGGCCGGAACAGCCAGCAAAACCACCAACTTCAGTCCCCAATCCACCATATGGGAAAACCGGGCACTGTCGTTGGCGGCCTTGGCTGCAGCAAGTTGTGGCATCAGCACAACACCCAGGGCAACACCAATCATGGCAGTGGGAAACTCCATCAACAGGCTGGCGCTATTGAGCCAGCTGACCGAACCAGTCGCCAAATGGGATGCAATCTGTGTATTGATCAACAGTGATATCTGCGAAACACTGACACCCAACAGGGCCGGCAACATCAAACCGGCAATTTTCTTGGTCGCACCCAACGACCACGCCGCACGAGCCGGTTCAAGACCTACCCGAACCCTTGGCATCAAGCCAATGCGTCTGAGCGCCCACACAATGGCACCCAATTGCAGCGCACCGCCCAGCATGACCCCCGCGGCCATTGCATAGATCGGTTCAATTCCCAGGCGTACAAACCAGGGCGCACCCAGCCAGGCTGCCAAAATCATGGCCAGATTCAGCAGCACAGGCGTCGCAGCCGGCACAGCGTAGTGGCGCCAGGTATTGAGAACGCCCGCACCTAAGGCGACCAATGACATGCAGGCGATGTAAGGGAACATCCAGCGGGTCATGATGACGGCTGCATCGAAGCCTTGTGCAGGCAGACCACTGGCCAGCAAATAGACCAGCACGGGTGCCCCAACAATACCCAGGAGGCTGACCATCAGCAGGACAGCAGTCATCAAAGTGGCCACGGCGTCAATCAGAACATGGGTTGCAGCCTCACCCTCCTTTTCCTTGCTTGCCGCCAACACCGGCACAAATGCCTGGCTGAATGCACCCTCAGCAAACATTCTGCGCAGCATGTTGGGAATGCGAAACGCCACCCAAAACGCATCGGTCATGACACTCACGCCGAAAGTTGAGGCCATCAACAAATCACGCACCAAGCCGGTCATGCGCGACAGCAAGGTCAACAACGAGATGGTGGAAGCAGATTTGAAGAGACTCACGGCATGAAGTGTAGCCTCGGCCTGAAAGTCAAACCTCTGGTACTGGTAGAATCGCGGGCTTTGCTGACAACATCCACAGACAATTAGGAACAATTACCATGGCATCTGGAAAACCCAAGAAAAAGAACCCGCGCCTGGCGTCGGGCCGTAAACGCGTCCGCCAGGACATCAAAATCAACGCTGCGAACACCTCCCTGCGTTCGCAGTACCGTACCGCCGTCAAGAACGTGGAAAAAGCCGTTCTGTCGGGTGACAAGGCCAAGGCCACTGAGCTTTTTGGCAAGATGCAAGCGGTGGTTGACACCGTGGCTGACAAAGGCATCTTCCACAAAAACAAGGCTGCCCGCGACAAGAGCCGCCTTTCAACCAAGGTGAAAGCCTTGGCCGTTGCTGCCTGAGTTTCAGGCAAACCGCACGAGTTTCTGAGGGATCGGGAACTCGCCGTTTGTAACGGGTGCGCTGTCAGCAAAGAAAAAAGCCGTTCTAATGAACGGCTTTTTTCTTTGCCCAAGGGTTTTGCTACGCTGTTGGCCCAAAGATGTAACGCCTAGCCTTGAGTTTCCAAAAATATTCAAGAATAATTGTCCGCATGGCAGCGGAAGCGGTCCTTCAACGTTATCCCCCAATCGGGGGATTTCAAACGCATTGCAATGATGTGAGAATTGCCCATTGGTCAGATTAACCTCTCCGCAGGGACCGCCGGGTTTGTCGCTATTTTTCATGGAGCATGCTACTTATATGAAACAAGCGTATGTGTTGGGTTTTTTGGTGAGAACAGCCACATTATCCCGCATGAATTTGCAGTATAAATTGTTCGACCGTTAAATGAGCAACGGATCTTCATCGCCCACTTATCGTCAGCGAGTCGCGTATTGGGTGGCATCGCTGGTTTTTGGCGTAGTCGTGTTCGCTGTCATTGGCAGGGATGGCTACTTCTCTGATCCAGATACCAAGGTGTTTGCAGCGGCCGTTGCAATCGCATCTTGGGCAATCGGGGTCCTGCTCCTTCGCCGCTATTTGTTCGTTCAAGCTCCGTTATGAGCGAGGAGTCGTAATGCACTTTGAATCCAGGTTTGCACAAGTTGGCTTCACGCGGTCTAGCTTGCCAATCGACACGGCCCCACAACAGCAGGCTGCGGCTTCGTCGCTCATGTTGGTGGTCCGGTCATTTTTACGTTGAGCCTTTTCCACAGGAGATTGAAATGAGCACAAATGGCGATCGTAAATGCGAGGGGGAGCACATTCACCCCAGAACCAAGGTCACGCTTAACGATTTGGCAAAGCACGGCATTCATCGACCCACACACACGAGCGACAAGAAGTCGGTCGCGAAAAATGTGGTTATTGGTGCGTCAATAGTTGGAGGTACAGCCTCGACAACCGTTGGAGTGATCGCTGCTGGCACATCTGCAACCGGGGCAATTAGTGCTGCTGGGGCAGCAATTGGTGGTCTAGCCGGCGGTGTATTTGGCTCGGGTGTTGGCTTGGCCGCAGGCGGCGTGGGATGCGAGGGGGAGCACATTCACCCCAGAACCAAGGTCACGCTTAACGATTTGGCAAAGCACGGCATTCATCGACTCACACACACGAGCGACAAGAAGTCGGTCGCGAAAAATGTGGTTATTGGTGCGTCAATAGTTGGAGGTACAGCCGCGACAACCGTTGGAGTGATCGCTGCTGGCACATCTGCAACCGGGGCAATTAGTGCTGCTGGGGCAGCAATTGGTGGTCTAGCCGGCGGTGTATTTGGCTCGGGTGTTGGCTTGGCCGCAGGCGGCGT
>JAGOUM010000137.1:6693-8323 GCA_018061265.1 Rhodoferax sp.
GGGTATGGCAGCCACAGTTCCATTTGCGGCGGCTGGTGCGGCCATCGGTGGTTGGGCAGGACCCGCCCTTGCTCTAGTCGGGATTGGGACGGCACCAGCATGGGCTGTGCCCGTTGCAATTGGTGGCGTTGTGGTGGCAATCGGGGGGGCAGCGACTGCTATCAGCAATTACTCCAAATCCCGAGTACAAAAAGAAAAAGCCTAGGAATTGCCTGATGAAAAATTCTGAAATTGCCGCCGCAATTGCTGGTTGCCTATTGCTCGCGGGGTGCAGCGGTAGCGAGTCTGAAGCGAAGAAAGCTGTTCTAGCGAACCTGAAGGATCCAGATTCCGCGAAATTCGGCAAGTTTACCCAGATCGGAGAAGAGCATGCATGCATGACCGTGAATGCCAAAAACTCTATGGGCGGTTATACCGGCGATAAGCAAGCCTTTCTAAAAAAGATGGACGGAAAGTGGGAGTTCTATTTCAGCCAGGATATGTCGCACGACATGTGCATCAAAATGTGGCCGGGGCTCTGAAAGAAGTGAATTTTTCAAAAGTCGGCGCGGGTGAGACGGCGTTGATTGGCCCAATCGGGCGTGTCAGGTGCCTTGCGCAAAAAGCCGCGCAAGTCACCTGATCTCTACCACAAGGGCTTCCCTACCGTCGTCAAAACAGAGTCCCTAAAGGTCCAATCCTTTCACTCATCACCGGCAAGTCATCATACGGTGACATCTACAACTTCGGTTTCAATATCAATTGACTTGGCACCGCAACTGATTTTGCAACCAGCTTCAACGAGTCGCTCAACTGCAGTATCGCCAAAGACATTGGTGCATTTTTTGCCCGCAATCGCAACGACGGCATTCCAGTAGCCACTGCCCTTTTCCGAACTGATTGCCCAGTGGCTCACTGGATCGGTCTTGTCTTTTGCGGCCATGAACCGCAAATACGTCCTTGGCGAGCTCGATTCCAACGGTTACGATTGTCATGATTCCCCCTCTCAGCTGTATAGATGAAAAGTTTGACCTCTCCACCTTGGCACACAGTTGCCGTAAACCGCAATCCTGGCGGGTCGCGGCTCGCTTGGGACGGGTAAGTCCCTTTCATTCGTTAGGCCTCGTCAACCAATGCCCCGCAAGACCCTTAGCAAGTCTCTCCGATTCGAAGTCTTCAAGCGCGATTCTTTCACGTGCCAGTACTGCGGCGGGAAGGCGCAAGAGGTGCTTCTTCACGTAGACCATATCGAGCCAGTATCAAAAGGCGGGGCGAACGATCTCCTGAATCTGATCACGTCTTGCGAACCGTGCAATGCCGGTAAGTCGGACCGCCGCCTCGATGACAACACGGCGATGGAGAAGAAGCGATCCCAACTGGAGCAACTTCAGGCCCGCAAAGAGCAGCTGGAACTGATGATGCAGTGGCAGAAGGGATTGCTTCAACTTGAGCGGTCGTCAGAGAAAGAAGCTGCAGACTATTGGGCTGAGTTGATACCGCCCTTCCATTTGAACGAGCACGGCATGTGAACTTGCCCCCGAAAAACGTACTTCTTAGCTGATGGTTAAAAATCAGTTTAAGGAGAACGCGATGAGTGAAACGAGGAAACGGGCCAAGTACACGCTGGAATTCAAGATGGAAGCGGTAAGGC
>JAGOUM010000138.1 GCA_018061265.1 Rhodoferax sp.
AAGCGCTGGTGACAGACGGCAACGCCGGTGAAGAAGAAGCTTTTTTATCAGGCCATATGCAGGACTTGCAGGCCCGCCTGAATGTCAGCAATCTGGTGGATGGCGGCAAGTTGCACGAGGCCACACTAGGTGCCTGGGCTCGACTTTTCGAACAGCTGAAGCTGCCTGAAGCCGAGTTGGAACTGATGACCCAAGCCTTTTTGAGTGCCAGTCAGCCGGTGCTTGCTGGCCAGAACACCAATGACCGCCCGTTGTTACCGCGAGAGGTGTCTGACTTGCGCTGGCTGGGGCTGTCAGAGGCTACGCTGCACGTTCTGGAGCCCTTCATCACCCTGCTGCCTGAACGTACCGTTGTGAATCTCAATACCGCAACACCAGAAGTACTGTTGGCCAGTGTCGCAGGTCTGGATATGGCGCAGGCGCAGCGCATGTTGCAGTCCCGTGCCACACGCCATTTTGAGACGCTGATGGACGCCGGGCGCCTATTGGGTGACCCTGAAATCAATTTTGATACCAACTTGCACGGCGTGGCGTCGCGGTATTTCGCTGTGACTGGACAACTCCGGCTGGGACCAGCGGTGGTGCAGGAGCGCTCTGTCCTGCAGCGCGACGGTCTGCTGGTGAAAACGTTAAGCCGTCGCAGGGAGGTGGTGTCAACCGAGCTTGCACAGACACCACCCCTACAATGAAACGCTGTCTTCTATGTCCCAGCTGATTGTTTACCTGCCACCTGAAAGCGCCGACCCGAAGGCGCTGTTTGAATACGTGCTAAGTCCTGATGGTGGCACGGTGGCCGGGCACGCCCGCGTGCCGCTGGCCTTGCTGCCGGTGTCAACACAGCACGAGGTCGTGCTGGTGTTGCCGGCACAATGGCTGTCCTGGCATCAGATCACGCTGCCGCCAGGCAGTCTGCCGCGGCAAATGCTGGGTGAGCGCAGCAGCACACGCTTACGCTCCATTCTGGAGGGTCTGCTCGAAGATCAGTTACTTGATGAGCCAGCACAGCTGCATTTTGCATTGCAGCCACAACCCGCAACGGGTGTATCAATCTGGGTGGTCACCACCGCCAGAGAGGCCATCCATGCGGCCTTGAAATCCCTCGCGCAGGCGGGTCACGAGGTGGCCCGCATCGTGCCGGAGTTGACCGTGCAGGCGCTGGTACAAAGCCTGTATGTGACCGAGCGGTCAGATGGTGCGCAAATGGTGGGCTTGTTACGCTCGGATCAACCCAACAAACAAGGTGTTGAAGTCAGCAGCGTGCTGGTCTGCCCGATGACAGCAGAGTCCATTGCCCTGTTGGAACCCCCGATAACAGCGGGTAGTAATCCGCCCAGCTTGCCAGCCGAAGACAAAGGACGACCAGAAAGATTGCAAGTGGTGGCGGAGCCTGTGGTTTCCCAGCGGGCCGAGCAGTTGTTTCACAAGCCCGTGGTGTTGCAACAACGGTCGCACCGACTGCTGGAGGCAGCGCAAAGCGCCTGGGATTTGGCGCAGTTCGATCTGGCGCATGCCCGGCGCGATCGTCGACTGGCGCGTTGGGGGCAAGGCGCTCGCAGTTTGATGCGGGCACCTGAATGGCGTGCGGCGCGTTGGTCTTTGCTGGCGATCATGGCGGCGAATCTGGTGGGCCTGAACTTCTGGGCGCTTCGAGAGCAGAGCGCGCTGCAGGTCCAGCGCCAGCAAATCCGTGCTGTGCTGACGCAGACCTTTCCGAAGATTCCAGTGGTGGTGGATGCACCGGTACAAATGGCACGCGAGGTCGCCAGGCTGCAGCGCACGCGGCCGAACCCGGCCGGAGCGGATCTGGAGGCGATGCTGTCCACCTTTTCAGCCCTGGCGCCAACCGAATACTCACCACAGGTGATCGAATATGTCGGCAACGAATTGCGACTGGTCGGCCCTGGTCTGCCCGCTGCCCAGCAGTTGGAACTGATCAAGGGTCTTCAGTCGCGTGGTCTGGTTGCCAGTGTTCAAGGCGACGGCTGGGTCATCAGTGCGGGGGCCAACCGATGAAATGGCGCGTCGCATTGCAGTCGCGCTGGCTGGCCAGCAGCCGCCGTGAGCAAGGTCTGGTGCTCTCGGCCATCGCCGTGGTCGGTGTGGCGCTCCTTTGGTGGGTGGCGCTTGCGCCTGCGCTGGCGGTGCTTAAAACGGCAGACGTATTGCGTCAGAGTCAGGAGGTCGAGTTGCAGCATATGCAACGTCTGCAACAACAGGCCCGCACTTTAATGGCGCTGCCAACCCGCAACGAAATTGAAGCGCGCCGCGCGCTGGAGGGCTCGCTCAAGATACTTGGCGAGTCTGCTGGGCTTGGCACACAGATGGACCGTCTGGTGATCACGCTCAAGGGTGTTCAAGCGCAACCCTTGGTGCAATGGCTGGCCAATGTGCGGCAAAACGTGCAATTGGTGCCACACGAAGCGCGGCTCAAGCGCAACCCGGCGGGCAGTTGGGACGGCACAGTGGTGTTTGTTATCCCCTCACCATGAATACCACCGGCCTCGTTCGCCATAAAACGCCCTGGGCTTGGGCCGTCAGCGGTGTTTTACTGGGATTGATAGGCACTGCAGTCCTGTTTGCTCCGGCGCGCTGGGTCAGCGGATGGGTGAGTCGGGCCAGCAATGGACAACTGGTTCTGGACGACCCGCTTGGCACAGTGTGGGACGGGTCAGCACGTCTGCGTCTGACGGGTGGTGTGGGCAGTCTGGATAGTTCCAGCCTGCCGGGCCGCCTGGTCTGGCGATTGCGCCCTGCCGTCGCACAAGGCGTGGTTCTGAATCTCAATTTGCTGGCGGGTTGCTGTATGGAACGCGCCTGGGGCTGGCAGATTTCGCCGGGTTGGCGCGGCTTTGCACTGACGCTGTCTAATCATCAGTCACAATGGCCAGCGTCCTGGCTAAGCGGTTTGGGTACGCCCTGGAACACCCTTCAGGTACAAGGCCAGTTGGCCTTGAGTACGCGTGAGCTACAGGTGGATTGGGTGCAGGGCCGGCTTGTGCTCAGTGGCCATGCGCAACTCGACGCGCTGGACATGTCCTCGCGCCTGAGCACCCTGCGTCCCATGGGCAGCTACCGGATGCGCGTCCTAGGCGGTGCCGTGCCCGAGTTGTCGCTGGCCACCCTGTCGGGTCGGCTGCAACTCTCCGGACGGGGTGAATGGGTGGGTGGCAAACTGCGCTTTATTGGTGAAGCCAGCAGCGCACCAGAGTCTCAGGCGGCCTTGTCGAATCTTTTGAACATCATCGGGCGGCGCACTGGCGATCGCTCCATCATCAAGTTAGGTTAAATCCGAATGGCACATTGGCATACCCGATCACAAAGTTTTACTCTTGCAAAGATAGCTGCTAGCGCTCTGCTGGTATGTGCTATGGGGCTTTTTTATACAAATTCATCAGCCCAATCCAAGCCGCAGGGTGAACGTGGTGAGCCAATCACCCTGAACTTTCAGGCCGCCGAGATTGAGGCGGTCGCCAGAACATTTGCCAGCATCACCGGGCGCAACGTGGTGGTGGATCCGCGCGTCAAGGGTGTGTTGAGCCTGGTGACCGAAAAACCTGTCAGTCCGGCAGTCGCTCTGGATCAGTTTGTCGCGGCGCTTCGCCTGCAAGGCTATACGCTGGTGGACACGGGAGGGCTCTACAAAGTGGTGCCAGAGGCCGATGCCAAGTTGCAAACGGCCGGTGTGACGGTCAGTGGGGGTGAGACCGGTTCTTTGCCGCAAGGTAACCAGATCGTGACGCAGATTTTCCGACTCAATCACGAGACCGCCAATAACCTGGTGCCGGTGCTGCGCCCCTTGATCAGCCCGAACAACACCATCAACGCCAATCCGGGCAATAACTCGCTGGTGATCACTGATTATGCGGACAATTTGCGTCGTCTCGGGCGCATCATCACCGCCATGGATGTGGCCAATGCCACCGACGTCGAGGTGATTTCACTCAAATATGCGATTGCCTCAGACCTGGCGCCTCTTGTTTTGCGGCTGATGGGCAGCAGCGCGGGCGCGGCACCGGCCGGCCAGGCGGATACCTCGTTCAAGACCACCTTGTTGGCCGAACCGCGAGCCAACGCGCTGATTCTTCGTACCGCCAATGCGGCTCAGCTCGCATTGGCGCGTTCTTTGATCGCCAAATTGGACCAGCCCAATGCACAAGGCGGCGACAACCCGTCGGGCAACATCCATGTGGTCTACCTGAAAAATGCCGATGCCACCAAGCTGGCAACCACTTTGCGGGCCGCAGTCAGTGGTGATGCCAAGGCAGCAGTGACGGTGCCGGTGGCCACCCCTGGCGTCAGCGGGGCCGCTGTCAGCGCCTCGGTGGGCAGCGCTACCGGAGGACAGATTCAGGCCGACGCCGCCACCAATGCGCTCATCATTACCGCGCCTGAGCCTCAGTACCGGCAACTTCGAGCGGTGATTGACAAGCTGGATGCGCGTCGGGCGCAGGTGTTTGTTGAAAGCCTGATCGCCGAGGTCAGCGTGGACAAGGCGGCGGAGTTTGGTATTCAGTGGCAAAGTGCCCTGGGCAAGGCAGGTGACGGTGTGATCGGTTTGCTGGGAACCAACTTCAGCAGTGCAGGAAAAAACATCATCAGTCTGGCCACGGGTGCTGCCAGTGGAACGGTGGCACCGGCTCGCGGATTTAATTTTGGTGCGGTGCAGGATATCAACGGCGTTTACGTCCTGGGCTTTCTGGCGCGTTTTCTGGAAGATTCTGGCTCAGGCAATGTATTGTCGACACCCAATCTGCTGACGCTGGACAATGAGGAAGCCAAGATTGTCATCGGGCAAAACGTGCCGTTTGTCACTGGGCAGTTCACCAACAGCAGCACCGGCAGCAGTGCCACCGTCAGCCCGTTTCAAACCATTGAGCGCAAGGACGTTGGACTGACCCTCAAGGTCAAGCCACAAATCAGTGAAAACGGCACGGTCAAGCTCGCCATTTATCAGGAGGTGTCAAGCGTGCTGGCGTCAACCCTGAACAATGTCTTGGGGCCAACGACCAACAAGCGCACCATCGAATCCAATGTCTTGGTGGATGATGGCAGTATTGTTGTTTTGGGTGGTTTGCTGCAGGACGAATATTCGGGCAATGCCGAGAAGATTCCGGGCCTGGGTGATGTGCCGCTGTTTGGCAATTTGTTCAAGAGTGAGGCCCGAAGCCGCAAGAAGACCAATCTGATGGTGTTCTTGCGTCCAGTGGTGGTGCGTGATTCCCGCGAGGTGGACAAGCTTTCTCTGGACCGCTACGACATGATGCAGTCGGGTTTGCAAAGCAATCAGCCGGTCCCCAGCAGCCTGGTGCCGGTCAACGAGTCGGCGCTGCTGCCGCCCAAGCCTGGCTCGGTGCCTGCGGCTGCGAGTGGTCGTTAGTCCAGCAAGTCGAACCGCCATGCGCTACCCATTGCCGTACGCCTTCGCCCGAACCCATCAGTTGCTGCTGGTAGAGGATGCCGACCAGACCAGTGTCTGGGTTCATCCCCAGTCCAATCCGGCGGCGTTGAGTGAGGTCCTGCGGAAGTACCCGGCCAGCCAGGTGCATCTACAAGCCCCCACGGCCCTGGTGCAACGCATCAGTGCCGCCTACGCACAAGGGGAGTCAAGCGCTGCTGCCGTTGTCAGTGAGGTGGAGAGTGACGCCGACCTGAGTCGCATGATGCAGGAGCTGCCGGCCATTGAAGATTTGCTGGAAACTGCGGACGATGCGCCCATCATTCGGATGTTGAATGCTTTGCTGACTCAGGCGGCCCGAGACGGTGCGAGTGACATTCATATTGAGCCCTATGAGCGACATTCCAGCGTAAGGTTCAGGGTGGATGGCAGCTTGCGTGAGGTTGTACAACCCAATCGTGCCTTGCACGCCGCGCTGATTTCGCGCCTGAAGATCATGGCCGAACTGGATATTGCCGAGCGACGTCTGCCGCAGGACGGGCGCATCAGCCTGCGCATTGGCACCCGGGCGGTGGACGTGCGGGTCAGCACCTTGCCGAGTGCGCATGGTGAACGCGCCGTGTTGCGGCTGCTCGATAAGTCCGAGGGACGTTTGAGCCTTGAGGCTTTGGGGATGCAAGGTCAGGTGCTACAACAGTTTGAGCAACTGATCTCCCAGCCGCATGGTATTGTGCTGGTGACGGGTCCAACGGGTTCAGGCAAAACCACCACACTGTATGCCGCGTTGAGCCGGCTGGATGCGGGGCACAACAACATCATGACGGTGGAAGACCCCATCGAATATGAGCTGGCCGGGGTCGGACAGACTCAGGTCAACCCAAAGATCGAACTCGACTTTGCCAAAGCTCTGCGCGCTATTCTGCGTCAGGACCCCGACATCATCATGATCGGTGAAATCCGCGACTTCGAAACCGCACAAATTGCCATTCAGGCCAGCCTGACCGGGCATCTGGTGCTGGCCACGCTACACACCAACGATGCTGCCAGTGCCGTGACACGCCTGACCGACATGGGGGTGGAGCCATTCCTGCTGTCCAGCTCTTTGCTGGGTGTGCTGGCGCAACGCCTGGTTAGAAAGTTGTGTCCGAAGTGTAAACAGGCAGCCAGCCAGGGGTCGGAAGCCGATCCGGTGCGGACGGTGTTTCAGCCGGTCGGATGTGAGCACTGTGGCCACACGGGCTATTCGGGACGAAGTGGCGTGTTTGAGTTGTTGGTGACCAACGATGGTATTCGCGCACAAATCCACGGCAAAGCGGCGGAGGCCAGCATCCGGTCGGCGGCGCAAGCGGCTGGCATGATGCTGATGCGCGAGGACGGTGAGCGCCTGGTGCAGATGGGTGTGACCAGCCGTGAAGAGCTTTTACGCGTCACCCGCGATTGATGAGTTTTAGGCATGATTCTGCCTTCCAGCCCATATTCAATATGGGTTAACAGCTATTAAAATATATTGTTCATTGATGCTTTTTATGGAGTAATTGTGATGGCAGCGATCCCCCCGGTTTGTGAATTTGACTGGTTGGCACCTGGTTTTGGCCTGCCCGGCGTGGATGGTCGTCACTGGACCTTGGCCGATGTGCGTGGCCAGCACGGGACGCTGGTGATGTTCATTTGCAACCATTGTCCGTATGTGCAGGCCATATTGCCGCGCTTGTTGGCAACTGCGCGTGATCTGCAGGCGCGAGGTATTGGCGTGGTTGCCATTTCTTCCAATGACGCCAAGGCTTACCCGCAAGATAGTTTTGAGCACATGTCAACACTGGCAAAAGAGAAACAATTTCCGTTTCCTTACCTGTATGACGAGGACCAGTCTGTCGCCCGGGCCTGGGGTGCCGTCTGTACACCAGACTTTTTTGGCCTGAATGCGGCGGACCTGTTGCACTACCGGGGCCAGTTTGATGCCTCGCGCAAGGACGCTGCACCCGAGGACAGCCCACGTGACCTGTATGACGCGATGTGTCTGATTGCGCAAACCGGTCAGGGTCCCAGGGAACAAATTGCCAGTGTTGGCTGTTCCATCAAGTGGAAAGACAGTTAGATCCGCATGCCGGTTTATGCTTTCGAGGCGCTGAGCGCGACCGGTGATACCCGTCGCGGTGTAATCGACGCGGATTCAGCCAAGTCTGCCCGCGGGCAGTTGCGTCAGCAGGGCTTGGTCCCCTTGAAAGTGGAGCCTGCCAGCGCGTCGGGCCGGTTGGGTGCAGGCGTGCCAGGAAGACGCACCGGTCGAGCGGTTTTTGGTGCGACGGCACTTGCGATCTGGACACGACAACTTGCGGGCCTTGTTTCATCAGGCTTACCACTGGAGCGTGCGCTCACTTCTTTGTCAGACGAAGCGGAAAAGGCGCCTGAACGAGAGCTGGTGGCCATGCTTCGGGCCGAGGTGAATGGTGGGGCACCCTTTGCCAAGGCGTTGGCACAGCATCCACGGGAGTTTTCCGCGATTTATGTGGCGGTGATTGGTGCGGGTGAACAAAGTGGCAACCTCGGTCTGGTGCTTGAGCGTCTGGCCGATGATCTTGAAGAGCAGCAAGCGCTCAGGGCAAAGCTGATCAGTGCCGCACTTTATCCGGCCATTGTGTCCTTGGTCGCCGTGGTGATTGTGCTGTTTCTGGTGACTTATGTGGTGCCGCAGGTGGCGCAGGTGTTTGCCAGCAGCAAGCGAGCGTTGCCCTTATTGACCGTGGTGATGATCGGCTTGAGCAGTTTTGTCCGTCAATATGGCTGGTTGCTGCTGATCGCAATTTTTTTGGCG
>JAGOUM010000139.1 GCA_018061265.1 Rhodoferax sp.
CCGTTGGCGTGGGGTCCACAGTCAGTGATGTTGCACCAACAAGTAACGATCGACGGATCATTCGGGTCCCGGTGCGGTTATTGGACGATTCACCATCTCAGCACAGGCTAACCTACCCTCCCGAGGAGATCGACGCCCTATCTCGCACCCTAACAGGGGGGCAGGTTGAGCCCATTAGGATCAGAAAGAAAACAGATGGCCGCTACGAACTTATTGCTGGCCATCGCCGAACTCGGGCGGCCAGGATTGCCAGCTTAGAATTTTTGGATGCTGTCCTGGTCGACGTTGATGATCTTCGGGCGGCGGTCGAGCTGGTGCTTTCAAACGACTCGCATGAAGAGGTGGGAGACTTCGAGCGCGCAACTGGCTATCGGCATCTCATGTCGATGGGGTTAAAGCAGACGCAAATCGCCGACACACTTGGAATCAACCGTTCACTGGTTAGCCTGCGATTGAAATTTTTTGAGTTTCCCCAAGTCGTTTTAGATGTTCTTGCCAAATATCCGAGGGCGTATGCCCATAGGACTGCAAATCAACTTCTTGAAATTTTGAAAGAAACTCCATCGCTGGCTGATGTTGTAGCTGATGGAACCAAACGTGTTGCGAATGGCGACTGGTCTGCACAAACATTGATTTCTGTTTTGCGCCAACGCCAAAAGGCCACAGACTCCAGGTTGCCATCGGATAAACCACTTTCAATCGTGGACAGTCAAAGTCGTCCGCTGCTGACTCTGAAATCCAACCCAAAAGGTCGCGTCGAGATCCGATTGGCCTCTGTCGTAAATCAAGAAAGGTTCATTGCCCAGCTCGCCCAATTTTTGCGAGACGAAGCGCAAAAGGACTCGCTAGGTTTTGTGGACTTATGAAATCACTTGCAAGCAATTCAACATTGATTGATTTGTTTACACGTGTAAACAAATTGTTGAATCCGAAATTCTGTTTTTTGGATTTTGTTTACACGTGTAAACAAAATTTAGATGTGGAGAACATCATGAATTAGGCCATGAGTTAGGCCCACAAAGACGAAAGCCCGGAAGTGCAAATCCCGGGCTTTCCTGCTTTTTGGGTTGCATTTTCTGTGCTGAGCCCGTACGCCTTAGTTGAGTGTCACCACAACATAGGGCTACTGTACTGGCTAAGCACCTCCTTTGTCAACCGATTTGTTGAGGAGTTGCCGTGATCGCAACATTAGCTGATACCTACCGGGTAGATTTACCCGCATCCATACTTCGTGCCCAAGCACGCGCCGCAAAACTGGTGGTTGAAGGCCTGGCACCCGTGCGCGTACTCCCTTTGCTGGCCTACTTGGTTAGCATTACCTCGCTTCTCCGTGGCGGCAAGGTTCATCTGTCCCGCGCCAAGGTCGCCGGCATCCTGAATGTCAGCGAGCGCACCATTGACCGGCATCTGGATGATCTCGAAGGCGCTGGGATTCTCACGCGACTTGTGCGTGATCGAAGCGTTGGCGGGTGGTTTTTTGGCACTTGCCTGAAATGGTCATTGGACATTTGGGATAGCCTTTTCGTTCAACCAGGACGTACTCGCTCAGAAGCGATCTCACAAAAACGAGGCGACACACTAGCAACCGTCATTCCTTTGACGCTCCCAACTGCTGTTGCGAAAGAACCTACACAAAAGCCAACAGAAACATCGACCGCAGCGCCCCTTGTCGCTAGCGCAACCGAAAATGTACCCCCTGTCCGGGGTTGTAAGCCCAAACCCTCGGAATTTCCCGCTGACCTAAATCAGTCTGTCGCCTCCCAATCAATCCCCGCCAAAACAGCTTCCAAATCAATCGGATTGCGCTTGTCTCTGAAAGCATAGTGCCCCAGGAAATGCAGGTGCTGCCACGCCGCAGGTGAGATTCGCCTGAGTAAGTCCAGCGCCTTTTCATTGCCGACTGCCAGATGCCGGCCAAGTAGCCCTGACAGCAGCATCGAGTTGTAGGCAATCACCACATTGGCGATCAGTCGGCCACACTGGTTGCTGATCTCCACTTCCAGGTCCGTACGCCCGGTCAGTTCCTTCTTTCCGTTGACCTGGGCGATGGTGGAGCGCAGCTGGTGGTAGGACTCAATGCGGTTTTCCGAGCGATGGACATCACGCTGCAATTGAGGGTCGCGCAAGTAGCGCAGCGTGTAGATCGTTCGGATCAGCTTGTCATACTCGAAGAGCGCCTTACGCGTGCGGTGGTGTCCAGACAATGTGCAAATCTTGCGTACCAGCACGCTTTGGCTCATTTCCTTGAGTCCCAGGGTGGCAGCGATGTGATCCAAATTAGATTTTTCAGCGGCAATCAAATGACGGTCAATCTGTCCAACCGGTTGAATCAGGAAATCAGCATAACCCTCCTGGTCAGGGCCACGGTAGAGGTGCTTCAATTGGGCATGCAAATTGGTAAAACGTGGCGCCAGGTTCATACCAAACCAGTGCAGGATGGCAAAGTTCGCCATGTTGATGCTGTGCATGTCGCCTGTGATTGTGGTCGGCTTGATGTCGGAGGTATTGTTGTAGCAGATGTCAAACACCCAGTAGCTCTCATGCTGGTTGGCGCCCAGCATCTGGGTTTGCAGAGCAACATGATTGGCCAGCAAGGTATAGGCGACAACGCCACGGTCTTTGCCAAAATATTTGCGTGAGTGCCGTGCCTTGAGTGTCGGGGAGACAGCGGCAAATTTCTGCCCGTCCACACTGCCATACAGAACATCCATGTCGATGGAGTAATACGGGAAGATGGGCAGACTGGCGATGAAGTTGCTGAGGATGTCGCTCGCCTCAATCAGCGTGGCCGGCCGCAGGTGCTGCTGGTGTGTGGCTTCCAGCACGTGGTAAGGGATGTCGCAAGTCTCAGCCATTTTGAAGTTGCCATGGTTCATGGCCTGGGCAATGATCACGGCCATCAGGCTGTCAGCGTCGGCGACTTTCTTGGCGTAGCGTGGCTGCAAGGGCGTCATGGCCGAGAGAAAGTTGCACCGTTCGTTCACAAACCGGAAGACGTCGGCAACGTCACGCGGCTGAAGCTTTCCGTAGAAGCCTTGCTGCAATTGTTTATCCTTGTCGGCCTTGGGTCGGTGCCACGTCAACGTTTGTTTTACTGGGTCAAACTCCAGGTGCGTGAGCTTGCCGCTGCGCAGCTCAGAATCGAACGCCCGCCACTGCTCGTCCAGTTCGACGAACAAGGCATCAAGTGTTTGGTCGGCAGGCTCACGCAACCAAGGGATATTCAGTGCCTTGAGGGCGTCGGCTTTGGCCTCCATGGACACCAGGTCATCGGCAAAACGCCGGTGCTGCACACTGTCGTCCAGGTAAATGTCCCCAGCGTCGAGGCGCTTGCGCAGTTGCCTGTACACCCAAAACTCGTAGCGGTCGGCGCGCAGACCAACGGGCTTGCCCTCCTCGTCAAAGCTGAGCAAGAAATTGCGCAACCGGGTGGGTATCGTGCGCTGCGGAATGTCCTCCAACGGCTGCGTGGCAAGCCGCTTGTGGCCGGCAAAGACCTCGTTCATCCATTGCAAGGCCGCCAGCCAGACCTTGCCACTGGCACTACTGCTTGCGAAATCCAGGGCCGTGGCAAGGGGGCGTAGATTTTTCGTGCAAAGCCCACTCTGCTTGTCCACCGCTTGCCAACGCAAATCCATCTGACTGACAGGAGTCTCCGTCAGGAGCTTGCCAGTCGAGCGCAGCTTCTCCTCGGGCATGATGCGAAAGGCCTTGCCGCGCACCGTGCCGAAAGGGGTCATGTCAGTGAGCGAGTCATCCACATACAGTAGGAGAAGTTCACCCACCCGTGGCGTAGCTTGCTGGCGTTCGTTGTGTATTTTGGCCGCCTGCTGTGTGGCAACCGCCTTGGTGTCGTCTTCAAGATGACGGGCCTGGTAAGCAAAGGCTTCCACGATGTTGTCGGTGAGTTGCCGGTAGCGCTGCCAGGCGTAGCACAGCAAATAGAGGTTGGTCTGGCCGGGCTTGAATCGCCGTAAATCGTAGATCGTGTAAAAGTTGGCCAGACTGGCGTAGTAGGCGATGTTGAGCTGCGAGATATCAAGGCTTGGCAGCAGGGTTTTGGCGATCGTGTACAGGGGCGCCAGGGTGAGTCGCTTTTGGCGCTCCAAGCCCATCTGGCGATAGCGAAAGCTCTTGGCGTCCTGCTTGAGCGCGGCTAAATCGGACAAAGTGTTATCACCCATCAGCAACTCTTGCAGCGCGGCGCGCGTGGCATCGGTCAGTGCCGATTCGACCAGTTGTTCCAGGCGATCGCGCTCAGCAGTTAGTGCATTTGTGATTAATTCTTGTAGCGTGGAGTAGCCTGGTCGCACGATGTGCTGGCTAACCAGAAACACCATCAGTTCCGCCAGCAAAAAAGTCGGTGCTACGTCTGTCCTAGCCAGCAGCGTTGCCTTTTCAAGTAGCGAAGGCAGATCAGCTTCAGAGCACAGTCGATAGCCAAACAGGTTGGAGATGTCGTCACGCTGTGCGTAATATTGCCGTTTGCTTAGCGGCTTGGAGGTTGATGTCAATTCCTTTCCTGGGAAATACCGCTGAAGTAAGAAACCGATGTCGTTTGGTGATGCATCAGCCAGAGAAAAATGGAAAAACGCCTGCTTGGCTTTGAAATATCCAATTTGCAGTAGACAGTAGATCTGTTCTTCAAAACCCTTGCGCCGCAAGGCCAGGGTGCGCTCGGCATCAGTCATGGCGAGAAATTCGACACGCTGGAAATCATCGAAATCTGGAAGGCCGTAGAGTGCAACTTTCTCAGCATCTGAGAGTATCGTCAGACGCTTACCGGGGTTATTACGCATTTTGTAAACCGGTTAGGTCTCGTGTGCACCGGGCCACGCGATACGGGCCAACGTTTCGATCAACGTGGTACGTTTAACGCCGAAGTTGCGGCACACGGCGGCCTTTGACATGCCACCGTCCAACGCGGCGACGATGGCATCCAGCTTCTCACCTGTAATTGCTTGGGGCCGCCCGCCTATACGGCCGCGCCGTTTGGCAGCACCTAGACCAGCAATAACCCGTTCCTGAATCAAGGCCCGTTCGTACTGAGCCAGTGCACCGAAGACATGAAACAGCAGTTCGCCCGACGCCGTGGTGGTGTCCATGCCTTCCGTCAGCGACCGAAAGGCAACATGCTTTTCCTTCAGCGCTGTCACGATGGAGAGCAAATGCGACAGCGAACGGCCAAGTCGATCCAGCTTCCAGACGACGAGCACGTCGCCTGGGCACACGAAATTCAGTGCCTTTGCCAAGCCAGGTCGATCATCTTTAGCGCCGGAGGCATGATCCTCAAACAAGTGGCGTGTATCGATGCCCGCCGCCAGCAGCGCATCGCGTTGCAGGTCAGTGCTCTGTCGGTCTGAGTCGGACGAAACGCGCATGTAGCCAATCAACATAGTCGGATAACCATAAAAATGAGGTTTCCGTATGCTAGTGCATAGCGACAATGTTTCCCGTACATTTTTGGAGGCTTGTTGAGAGCATTTGTGTTTGCTTTCGCCACTATGTCGCAAAACACTTGTTTTACGATAGGCTGATGTTACTTGCAAAAATGCATTCATAGCATCATAATGAATGCATAGAATGCATTTTTACAAGGTGACGCTATGGCAATGCTGACAGTACGCAATCTGCCCGACGATGTGCATCGCGCTTTGCGGGTGCAGGCCGCTCTACATGGGCGCAGTACCGAGGCCGAGGTGCGTGAGATTCTGGCGATAGCAGTTAAGCCGGAATCACGCGTTCGCCTGGGTGAAGCGCTCTCAGCACTGGGCCGCAAGGTCGGCCTGACGAACGAGGATTTCGAGGTCTTCCAGCAAGCGAGAGACAAGATGCCGGCTGAGCCCATGAGGTTTGAATGATCGTTCTTGATACCAACGTCGTTTCCGAGGCGATGAAACCTGAGCCGGACTCAGCTGTGCGGGCTTGGCTGAATGATCAAGCAGCCGAAACGCTTTATCTGTCCAGCGTGACGTTGGCCGAGTTGCTGTTTGGTATCAGGGCCCTCCCTCCTGGCAAGCGCAAGGATATGTTGGCACAGACCCTTGATGGCTTGTTGGGTCTATTCAGGGATCGGGTGCTTCCCTTCGATATCGATGCAGCGCGGCACTACGCCGAGTTGGCCGTGACGGCCAAAGTTGCCGGACGAGGATTTCCAACACCAGACGGCTACATTGCGGCAATCGCGGCCTCGCGGGGGTTTATCGTGGCGTCACGCGATACGGCTCCCTATGAAGCCGCTAGCGTTACGGTCATTAATCCCTGGGAAGCGTAACGGAGTCCGGCAAAAATGAGCATGAATGAATTCCGGCGGCTGGCCGCGAAGATCGATCAGCACATGCAACGGCTTGCTGCCGAGGGCGTCAACGATGCCCCCGCCATCATCAATCGTATGATGGGATATGTGCCCGATCTGCACAAGATTTGGGTCGGAACATCCGACGATCAGCTCATGGCATTGTCGGACGAATTTTCAGGGTTTTACCGCTATGCCCTCCTCATGGAAGAGGCGTCCGAAGCCGAACGTAATAAGCCATCGCGACCCTACGACGGCATGTCCCAGCTACCCGAGCAGCAAAAGCAAATGGGAGCTCAATTACTTACCACAGCGGCAACACTTGAGCGTGGCTTTCAGGCGTTTCTTGGAAGCGGCAATCTGCAAGTATTTCAGTCACAAATCAAAGAATTGGAAAAGCTGCATCAGCAATGGATTTCTGATCTGGCTAGTTACAAAAACTCTCTGCGTGCGGCGCGCGCAGAACCCATGACAATAGAGTGCGTGGAAGAAGCGTTTGGACGCCTTGCCGAGCGCATCAAGAAATTGGCGGGCTGAAGCGGGAAATTCCGAGGGTTTGGGCTTACAACCCCATCACGGCAATGCCAGCCGGACGTCACGTCCAGATTGTTCCGGTCTGGATGAGGCCGACTGACGTCTCGGATGACGGGTGGCATACAACTGCTGTGAGTCCTGCAGGGGGGCAGCTGCCTGACCGGACGGCGAGCATCAGCCCATCTCATGTATTCGTCATGTCAGCTTTGACACTGCGCACGCGACGGCACCCGACCCGGAGCGGACTCATGCTGTGCCGGAACTCGCGTCAGTGTGCACCGCTCTTGGAGAAGATATTAATGACCAATACGCCTGAAACGATGAGGCCCATGCCAAGCATGGCGGCTAGGTCGAGCGTCTGCTTGTGCACTATCCAACCCATCAGTGTGATGAGCACGATGCCCGCACCGGCCCATATCGCGTAAGCAATGCCAGTTGGGATGAACTTGAGGGTAATCGACAAGAAATAGAAAGCAACCACGTAGCCGACCACCACGATGACGCTTGGCACCAGCCGCGTGAAGTTGTCGGAGGATTTCATGGCGGTCGTTGCGATCACCTCTGCAACGATGGCTATGGACAGCGGGATATACGGGGACATCGTTTAGCTCCCTTGGGTAAGTTTCTTGATGGAAATTGAGAGCGCCTCTCTTTCTGCTGCGGACAGCTCATAGATGCCGAGAACCTCAGACAGCCATAGGCCATCGGCGGCTAGTCGGGCAAGTAATTTGTTTGTGTCGGATCCGTCAAGGGCTCGGTCATCCCGAACCCATTGAGCCCAATTAGTCGAGACTGAGCGCTCAACCACACAAGCGGCTAGAAGCGCTTTGCCGTGATCGGACGACGCTTCATCAGCGGACTCAAGAGCCAATCTGGCATAGCGCCAAGCTGCGGGCTCGCCCGAGCCATCGTCTGCAACTCGGTCTTGAAACTCAGCGACGAGGTGGTCATAGAGCGCCATCACCAAAGCCTCGCGTGTCGGGAAATGGTGCTGCACCGCACCCTTGGTCACATCCGCAATTTCAGCGACGGCGCCAATAGATAGTTGCCCGCCATGGACGAGCAACTGCGCGCCAGCATCTAAAAGTAAAGCCTTAACAAGTTCTGGCCGCTTCGGCCGTCGTACACCATTCTTCATGTACGAATAATAACATTACGAACGTAATCTTATGAGAATACCCGAGCGTTTGCAGAGGGGCATTGAGTGGCCGCCAGGAGCGAGCGCGAACGACCGCTCCTGGCCGCCTGCCGCCGACCGCGGTCTGGCTCGAAAGCAGTCTGTCAACGCGCCGTTTCATTGTTGCCATGATCATCTCTTAATCGCGCACAGGCGGCCACAGGCGGGCAGTATGAACCAGCGTCAG
>JAGOUM010000140.1 GCA_018061265.1 Rhodoferax sp.
GAGGCCAGCGACGCCACCAATGTTGCACACAACAATGCGTGCAAAACGCTGTAACCGCCAAAATGTGTCACCGACCGATTGAACAGGAAAAACTGCGAGCCACTGGCATCCTGCTGCAACAAACCCGTGATTTGACGCTCCATCTGTTCAATACGTTGCGCAAAGTCACTGGCTGTTTTAACGCTGGCAAGCACACCACCCAGTTTCGACTCCAGATCGCCCCACTGCTGCACCAGTGTGCCCGCGGGTTTGTCGTCGGCAGGAGCAGCCTTGCGGATATTCAGGAACTTGCCAAAGTCCTTTATCGGTGCCCCGGCATGGTCCAGGGCACGCAGACTGTGCACCATGGCGCGTACACCTTCATCGGTCTGGTCGATTTCCACACAGATACGGCGCCGACTCTTGATCGCATCAAGCTGTTGTGCCGTTTCAATCCTTTTGCCCTTGGTCAACAGCAAAGTGCCATCGGTTTCACGAAGCGTGTAATCCAGTGACATTCCCAGGAAAAACTGGTCTGTCGGTATTTCGATTAACTCCATGGTGAACAAAAGGTGTTTTGTGTTGCAAAAACGGGCAAAAAGGCCCAAGCCACGTCGCCTATCAGTGTATCTCTGAGCCAACCTGGCCAACAACCATATCAACAAACGCTGCCTCAAGGTTCGAATCTTCGAGCTCCCTGATAATTGGTGTCCATGAATCCCCTGCTATCCGCCCTGCAAGCCTATCCATTTGAGCGTCTGCGCCAACTGCTGGCCAAAGTGACTCCGAATGCGGCGTACCAAGCCGTCAGTCTCGGGTTGGGCGAGCCACGCCATGCCACGCCACACCTGATCCAGCGCGCCATGATCGAGGCCATCACCCGCCAGCCCAGCGGCCTCAGCGCCTACCCCGCAACCGCCGGTGAAGCCAGCCTGCGCCAGGCATTTGCTGACTGGCTGGAGCGCCGTTATCGGCTCAAACTTGACCCGTTTACACAAACCTTGCCGATCCTCGGCTCACGCGAAGCCTTGTTCGCGTTGACCCAGATAGTCGTCAACCGTACAGCAGGGCATCAGGGCCCCCAGCCGCTGGTGGTCAGCCCCAACCCCTTCTACCAAATTTATGAGGGATCGGCTCTGCTGGCCGGGGCCGATCCGTATTTTGTCGCCTGTGATCCAAAGCGCAATTTTGCGCCGGCTTGGGACGAGGTGCCCAGCACGGTATGGGCGCGCACCCAGTTGTTGTTTGTCTGCTCTCCTGGCAATCCAACCGGTGCCGTCATGCCCTTGTCTGAGTGGCAAAAACTGTTCGCGCTGAGCGACCAGTACGGGTTTGTGATTGCCTCTGATGAGTGCTACAGCGAAATTTACTTCCAGGGTACCCCGCCACTGGGCGGACTGGAGGCCGCCGCCATGCTGGGACGTACCGATTTCAGAAACCTGGTCTCATTGACCAGCCTGTCCAAACGCAGCAGTGTCCCGGGCATGCGCAGCGGTTTTGTTGCCGGCGACGCAGCCATCCTGAAACAATTCCTGTTGTACCGCACTTACCACGGCAGCGCCATGAGCCCGGTGGTGCAGGCCGCCAGCATCGCGGCCTGGCGCGACGAAACGCACGTCGAACAAAACCGCGCGCTCTATCAGGCCAAATTTCAGCAGGTGCTGCCCCTGTTGGGCGATGTGCTGGATGTCGCCTTGCCCGACGCCGGCTTCTACCTTTGGGCGGATGTGCGCGGTGACGAGATTGCCTTCACCCGCGACCTGTACGCTGCCTACAATGTCACCGTGCTGCCCGGCTCCTACCTGGCGCGTGAAGTCAAGGGTCAGAACCCAGGGCGCGGGCGGATTCGTTTGGCCCTCGTAGCGGACACTGCCGAGTGTGTTGAAGCGGCTGGCCGCATTCGGGATTTCGCCTCGCGCTATGCTCCCACTTAGTCTTTTTTATCCTGCTTTCACCTGACACTATGACACAACAACTGCAAACCATTCTTGACGCCGCGTGGGACGACCGCGCCAATTTGTCCAGCACCAACGCCCCGAAAGAGGTCACTGACGCGGTTGACCATGTCATCCATCAGCTCAACACGGGCCACCTGCGGGTTGCCACGCGTGAAGCCGTCGGCCAATGGACTACCCATCAATGGATAAAAAAAGCCGTCCTGCTGAGTTTTCGGCTCAAGGACAACGAGGTCATGAAAGCCGGTGACCTCGGCTTTTATGACAAGGTGCCCACCAAGTTTTCGCAGATGGACGAGGCCGGCATGAAGGCCACGGGTGTGCGCGTGGTGCCGCCTGCCGTCGCCCGCCGGGGCAGTTTTCTGGCCAGAGGCGTCATCCTCATGCCGTCGTACGTGAATATTGGTGCATTTGTGGATGAAGGCACCATGGTCGACACCTGGGCCACCGTCGGCTCCTGCGCCCAGATCGGCAAGAATGTGCACCTCAGTGGTGGTGTGGGTATTGGCGGTGTGCTGGAGCCCATGCAGGCCGGGCCCACCATCATAGAGGACAACTGCTTTATTGGTGCCCGCTCCGAGGTTGTTGAAGGTGTCATCGTTGAAGAAAACTCGGTGATTTCGATGGGCGTCTATATCGGTCAGAGCACGCCGATATACGACCGCGCGTCTGACACCGTGAGTTACGGCCGCGTACCCGCCGGGTCGGTGGTGATCTCTGGCTCATTGCCCAAGGAAGGTGGCCGCTACAGTCTTTATGCCGCCATTATTGTCAAGCGGGTTGACGCCCAGACACGCGCCAAAACCAGCCTCAATGATTTGCTGCGAGACTGAGCCTTGGCACCTACGCCCAGAGCATTGATCTGACCCGAAGAAAGTTCACCATGGCAACGGCTGACAACGTGCAACAAGGAACTATGAAACGCATTCTCCGGCTCATGGCCGAGAAACGGGCGTCCGACGTTTACCTGTCAGCGCACTCTCCTGCCCTGATTCGCATCAACGGGCTGTGTGTGCCGATCAACAGCCAGATCCTGCCGCCTGAGGCACCACTCAACCTGCTCAGCGAAATCCTGCCACCCAACCGCATCGAGGAGTTGCAGGACCTCAACGAGCTCAACCTTGGCTGGTCCATGTCCGGGGTCGGGCGTTTTCGTATCAGTGGCATGCGCCAGCGCGGGTCGTTCGCGGCGGTTATCCGCTTTATCGCCAATGAGGTGCCACCCCTGGCATCGCTGTCGCTGCCAGTGACACTGGCCGACCTGATGCTTCAAAAACGCGGTCTTATTCTGATGGTGGGTGCCACCGGCGCTGGAAAGAGCACAACACTGGCGTCGATGATCGACCACCGCAACACCTGCATGTCCGGCCACATCCTCACCATTGAGGACCCGATCGAGTTCCTGTTCAAGAACAAACGTGCCGTGGTTAACCAGCGCGAGGTTGGCACCGACACCCAATCCGCACAAATTGCCCTCAAAAACGCGCTGCGCCAGGCACCGGACGTGATCATGATCGGTGAGGTGCGTGATCGTGAAGCCATGACGGCCGCCATCGCCTATGCCCAGACCGGCCATTTGTGTCTGGCCACCATGCATGCCAACAACAGCTATCAGGCGTTGAACCGAATCCTGAGCTTCTACCCGGTTGAAGTGCGTCAGACCATGCTGGGCGATCTCGCGGCCACACTCAAGGCGATTGTTTCCCAGCGACTGCTGCGCACCATCGCCGAAACCCGCACCCCGGCGGTTGAAATCATGCTCAACACCAAACTGGTGGCCGAGATGATTGAGAAAGGTAACTTCTCAGGCATTGTCGACGCCATGGAAAAGTCCATTGCTGAAGGCAGCCAGACCTTCGAGCAAGACATTGCCCGTCTGATTACGGCCGGCATTGTGGAACGCAAGGAGGGCTTGATCAACTCTGACTCACCCACCAACCTGATGTGGCGCCTGCAGAACGACTTCACCAGCCACACGGGTGACTTGAATCTGGCAACGCAGCAAGAGTTGGACGATCAGCCCACGTTCACGGACATCACACTCGATGTCGGCCATTGACCCGGCAACCGACGCGAACCCTTCGACTTATGCACTGGCCTCAGACATGACGCTCAATGACTGCATCACACAGGCAGCCAGGCAACTGGATGCTGCGGGCCTGGCTTTTGGCCACGGCACGACCAATGCCTTCGACGAGGCCGTGTGGCTGGTGCTGTGGCGCCTTGGCCTGCCGCTGGACACCGACCTTTCCAGTGACAATTTCGGTAAAAAAATGGCTCTAGCGCAATCCGAGATTGATCAGATTGCTACACTTATTAGTGAAAGAATCAGCACTCGAAAACCTGCGGCTTACCTGACCCACGAGGCGTGGCTGCAAGGCCTGTCGTTTTATGTCGACGAACGGGTGATCGTCCCCAGGTCGCTGATTGCTGAAGTCCTGATGAGTGAAAACCTCGACTACTGGCTCAGCGATACCACCGAGCGGGTGCTCGACCTGTGTACCGGCAATGGCAGTCTTGCCATCATTGCTGCAGTCGTCTATCCGGATGTCAAGGTTCAAGCCGCCGACATATGCCCAAAGGCATTGGAGGTGGCTCGCATCAACATCGACCGTCACGGCCTGCATGACCGTATCAGCCTGCGCCAGTGCGACGGCATTCCCAAAACCGGCAGCCATTACGACCTGATCCTGTGCAACCCGCCCTATGTCAACGCCCAAAGCATGGCCAAATTACCGCCTGAATTCTGCGCAGAGCCGCCCATTGCGCTCAATGGCAACCAGGCCGGCGGCACGGACGGCATGGACTTTATTCGCCAGTTGTTGCGTGATGCCCCTGCCCAGATGACCCAAGACGCGCTGCTGGTACTCGAAATTGGCAATGAGCGCTCGCATTTTGAAGCGGCGTTCCCCACTCTGGAGGTGGTTTGGCTTGAGACCAGCGCCGGTGAAGACCAGGTGTTACTGCTCACACGGAACAAACTGCTCGGCCTTGACGGCCCCAACCCATGACCTTGAACTCTTGCCTTGATTACTCTTAAAAACGTGACGCTGCGCCGCGGCGCCAAAATCCTGCTCGACAGTGCCAGTGTGACGCTCAATCCCGGTGAAAAAGTCGGTCTGGTTGGCCGCAATGGTGCCGGCAAATCCAGTCTGTTTGCTCTCTTCAATGGCAACCTGCACGAGGACACCGGTGAATACAGCATTCCCACCCAATGGCGCATGGGCCAGGTGGCGCAGGACATGCCCGAAACCGGGCAAAGTGCCACCGACTTTGTTGTTGACGGCGACACCGCCCTGCTCGCTGCCCAGCAAGAAGTCACCGCTGCCGAGGCCACCGACGACTATGACCGTATGGCCCACGCCTACATGGCGCTACAGGACGCCGGTGCCCACGATGCACCGGCCCGCGCCCAGGCGCTGATCCTGGGCCTGGGCTTCAAAACCACTGAGCTCACCAACCCGGTCAACAGCTTCTCCGGCGGCTGGCGTATGCGCCTGCAGCTGGCGCGCGCGCTGATGTGCCCGAGCGACCTGCTGCTGCTTGACGAACCCACCAATCACCTCGATCTGGACGCCCTGGTGTGGCTGGAAGCCTGGCTGAAAAAGTACGAGGGCACGATGATCGTCATCAGTCACGACCGCGAGTTTCTCGATGCGGTGACTGATGTCACGCTGCACATCGACGCGGCAAAGCTGGTGCGCTACGGCGGCAACTACAGCAAATTTGAGGACATGCGCGCCGAGAAGATGGAGCTGCAACAAGCCGCCTTTGCCAAGCAGCAAGACAAGATTGCCCACCTCAAAAAGTTCATCGACCGCTTCAAGGCCAAGGCCAGCAAGGCCAAGCAGGCACAAAGCCGCGTCAAGGCACTTGACCGCATGGAAAAAATTGCTCCGCTGTTGTCCGAGGCTGACTTTACCTTTGAGTTCAAGGAACCTGCCAACCTGCCCAACCCCATGCTGTCCATGACCGGTGTCAGCTTTGGTTATCCACCGCCCGAGGGCGCGCCCGAAGGCACGCCACCGACCATCATCGTCAACAAAGTCAGCAAGTCGGTACTGGCCGGTCAGCGCATCGGTATTCTGGGTGCCAACGGTCAGGGCAAATCGACGCTGGTGAAAACCATCGCGCGCGACCTGCAGGCCATTGGCGGCGAAATCACCGAAGGCAAAGGCCTCAACATCGGCTACTTTGCCCAGCAAGAGCTCGATGTGTTGCGCCCCAGCGACACACCGCTGGAGCACATGATCCGCCTGGTCAAAGACATGACCGCCGCCGGCAAGATCGCCGGCCAGGCCACCCGCGAGCAGGACCTGCGCAGTTTTCTGGGCAACTTCAACTTCAGCGGCGACATGGTCAAGCAGGCCGTCGGCAGCATGAGTGGCGGCGAAAAAGCCCGGCTGGTCCTGTGCATGATGGTCTGGCAGCGCCCCAACCTGCTGCTGATGGACGAGCCCACCAACCACCTTGATCTGGCCACGCGTGAGGCGCTGGCCATGGCACTCAATGAATTTGAAGGTACCTTGATGCTCGTCAGCCATGACCGCGCCCTGTTGCGCAGCGTGTGTGACGAATTCTGGCTGGTCACCCGGGGCGGCGTCGAGCCGTTTGATGGCGACCTCGACGACTACCAGCGCTACTTGCTCGACGAAGCCCGTCGCCAGCGCGAGGCCATCAAGGAAGCCAGCGGTGCCGCCGCCAAGGCCGAACGCAAGGCGCTGGCCGACGCAGCCGCCGAGCTGGCCAAGGCGCAGAAAAAGCCCGCACCAGCTGGCTCACTCAAACGCAAACTTGCCGATCTTGAAGCCCGCATGGCCACCCTGCAAGCCGAAGGCACGCAGCTCGAAGCCCACCTTTGCCAGTCGCCGCCGCCCTCAGATTTTGCCAGCCTGGGCAAACGCCTGAAGGTGGTCAATGAAGAGTTGCAGACGCTGGAGGAGCAATGGCTTGAGGTATCTGAACAAATAGAATTGGCTTGAGCCAGATTGCCAGAACAACCCAAGGGAAACACCATGATCCTCATCACCGGCGGTGCCGGCTTCATCGGCGCCAACTTCGTCCTCGAATGGCTGGCCTTGAATGACGAGCCCGTCATCAACCTTGACAAACTCACCTACGCCGGCAACCCCGAAACCCTGCAAAGCCTGCAAGGCGACAGCCGCCACACCCTGGTGCAAGGCGACATCGGTGACCGCACCCTGGTCAGCCAGCTGCTGGCCACCCACCAGCCCCGTGCCATCGTCAACTTTGCTGCCGAGAGCCATGTCGACCGCAGCATCCACGGCCCCGGTGACTTCATCCACACCAATATCGTCGGCACCTACGAGCTTTTGGAGGCCGTACGCCAATACTGGTCTGCCCTGGCAGCTCCAGAAAAAGCAGCGTTCCGCTTCCTGCATGTGAGCACCGACGAGGTCTATGGCAGCCTGGCCAAGGACGCCCCCGCGTTTACCGAACAACACCATATCGAACCCAACAGCCCGTATTCAGCCAGCAAGGCCGCCAGCGACCACCTGGTACGCGCCTGGCACCACACTTACGGCCTGCCGGTACTCACCACCAACTGCAGCAACAACTACGGCCCCTACCACTTCCCGGAAAAACTCATCCCCCTGATGATCGTCAACGCCCTGGCTGGCAAGAACCTGCCCGTGTACGGTGACGGCCAGCAAATCCGCGACTGGCTGTACGTCAAAGACCACTGCAGCGCCATCCGCAGGGTACTGCAAGCCGGCAAGCTGGGTGAAACCTACAACGTCGGTGGCTGGAACGAAAAGGCCAACATCGACATCGTGCACACCGTGTGCAGCCTTCTCGACGAGCTGCGCCCCAGAGCCGATGGCAAACCCTACAAAGACCAGATCACCTACGTCACCGACCGCCCGGGTCATGACCGTCGTTATGCCATCGATGCGCGCAAGCTTGAAGCCGAACTCGGCTGGAAGCCGGCTGAGACGTTCGAGAGCGGCATCCGCAAGACCGTGCAGTGGTACCTGGACAACCCCGAGTGGGTGGCCCATGTGCAAAGCGGGGCGTATCGGGACTGGGTACAAAAGCAGTACGCCTGAGCGGACCTCTCCATGAAAATCCTCCTCTTCGGCAAAGGCGGCCAGGTCGGCTGGGAACTGCAGCGATCATTGAGCCCTTTAGGCGAACTCATCGCCCTGGACAACGACA
>JAGOUM010000035.1 GCA_018061265.1 Rhodoferax sp.
CTCAAACTCATGAAGAGCCTGGGCTTTGCCATCAAGTCGTTTGCCGAAGACCCCGATTTCAAGCTGGTGACCCATTTGTTGCAGTCGTCTTGAGCGTTTCTCGCCAGGCCGGAGCCTGGTAAGTGACGGGTTTGAAATGGCAAAAAATGTTGGCGTACGCTTGGCCGTCGAGTGGCTCGGGGCGGCCATGTAGCAGCCGACCACCTTCATAAAACACCATGTCGCCCGGTTTCAGCAGCAACCAATGCTGGCGGTAACTGTTGTCTTCGATGCACAGTGGCCAGTCGCGGTTGAGCTGCTGCGCCACGTTGATGATGGCGCTGATGATGTGGGTGTCGAGCCGATCACGGTGCATTTCTAACACCGCGTTGTGGTGGTAAGTACGGATGCCGTAAACGTATGTAGGTGCCAGCGACTGCCCGCACCATTGTTCCAGCAGAGGCTTCAAACTGGCGTGGATCTGCTCGCGTAGTGTGGCACTCAGTTCGACCAGTGTGCTGCTGCGGGCAGCCGACAGGCTGTCGGCGTCATGGATGAACCCGCCGTCAACAAACTCGTCACTGCTGGCGGACAGGTTGGCCCGGTAGAACTCTGCAATTTCCGCAAACAGGTTTGGGTCCAGCTGGCGTTTCTCAAATCCGGTCCAGGTGTAATTGGGGACCCATTCATTGAGTTCCCGCGGGTACCTGCCGGGGGCTGGACGCTGCCTGCTGCTGGCCCGCAGGTGGAGCGTTAGCAGGGTTTTCTTACCTGAGTCCAGTGGTGCCTCACAACGCGCGCTATTCGGATTGACCGACCCGTCCGGCAGCAGGTTGCGCCACACCAACACACTGCCTTGGCGCGGGGTGATACGCAGACCGGCCAGCTCAAAACATGTTTCGCCGCCGCTTTCCGCGGCGTTAAGGTACAGCAGCAGGGTGTGGGTCCGTTGCCCCATCCGCGCACCCGGGTGTCCAAAATCCTGCGGGCCGAACGCGTCGGTGTGTGCGGGTACACCTTCGCCGACTTCAAAGTGCTGGCAGGTCAGGGTCTCGGCGTAGGCGGGGTGAATCCCGACCAGTTTGCACAGGCGCAGCTGCAACGCGTCCAGCGACGCCTGCACCGTTGGCGCATGACCCTCGGCTGGCCCGACGACAACCGGGTCGAACTGGGCCTGAAGCGCCAGGCATTCGGCGGCGCTCAGTACATCGGCCAAGGTGTAAATCTCCAGCGTCGGGCAATCCATCCGGCGGCCATTGGGTATCCAAAATTGGTCGCGGTCCACCACCACCTCGGGAAGACACTGAGTAAGTTCGGCCGTGGGTTTGGGTTCCCGACCTAAGGGATTCACCAGCTGGTCCAGTGGCACGTTGGGTGTATAGCCCATACAGATCTGGATGTCCTGCCAGGCGTAGCCTTCATCAAGCAGGGTTTTGAAGATGCCATCCTGGTCACAGCCGCGCTGAATATTGGTCTGGATCCAGCCAATCCAGTCTGCATCAAGTGTCTTGTTCATGGGAATCCGGCGCGTGTTCAGGTGTGATGGAGCAATATACCGTTGTCGACCTGATCGATCCGGGTGCGCCCACAAAACGCCATCGTCAGATCGAGTTCCTTGTGAATGATCTCCAGCGCTTTGGTCACACCGGCTTCGCCCATCGCGCCCAGCCCATAAGTGAATGCCCGGCCAATGTAGGTGCCACGTGCACCCAGGGCACGGGCTTTGAGAACATCCTGCCCGCTGCGGATACCACCGTCCATGTGCACCTCGATCTGGCTGCCCACTGCCTGCACGATGGCCGGCAGGGCGCTGATGGATGAGGGTGCGCCGTCCAGCTGTCGCCCGCCGTGGTTGCTGACCACCAGTGCATCAGCGCCAGACCCCGCCGCCAGCCGGGCGTCTTCAACGTCCTGGATACCTTTGACAATCAGCTTGCCACCCCAGCGGGTTTTGATCCATTCCACGTCGTCCCAGCTCAGAGCCGGATCAAACTGTTTGGCGGTCCATTCGCTCAGACTGCCCATGTTTTCCACCCCTTTCACATGGCCGATGATGTTGCCAAATCCGTGGCGTCGGGTGCCCAGCATGCCCAGCCCCCAACGCACTTTGGTTGCCATGTTGATGATGTTGCGCAGCGTGGGTTTGGGCGGGGCCGACAAACCGTTTTTCAAGTCCTTGTGGCGTTGGCCCAGAATCTGCAAATCCAGCGTGATCATCAGCGCCGAGCAGTTGGCCGCCTTGGCGCGCTCGATCAGGCGCTCAATAAAGTCGCGGTCGCGCATCACATACAGCTGAAACCAGAACGGGTGTCCGCCGGTTTCGCGCGCCACGTCCTCGATCGAGCAGATGCTCATGGTCGACAGGGTGAAGGGCACGCCAAACTTCTTGGCGGCGTTGGCCGCCTTGATTTCACCGTCGGCGCACTGCATGCCAGTGAGTCCCACCGGCGCCAGCGCCACCGGCATGGCGACCGGCTGGCCAATCATGGTGCTGGCAGTGCTGCGGTTTTCCATGTTGACGGCCACCCGCTGGCGCAGCAGGATCTTCTGGAAGTCGGCCGAGTTGGCGCGGTAGGTACTCTCGGTCCACGACCCCGAGTCGGCATAGTCGTAAAACATGCGCGGCACACGCGCTTTGGCCAGCACACGCAGGTCTTCAATGTGGGTCATCACAGACATAAAACACTCCAGATATTGCCCCATGGTAGCGGTGCACAGTCTGTGCAGGGTTGAAAACTGCACCCACGCAGTTGAATTTTTTTACGACGACCGTGCCCAGCAGGTGGCCGATATCTGGCAACATGCGGCGATGCAGACCACAGACGTTTTGATCATAGGTGCGGGTATGGCGGGCGCTTCTCTTGCCTGTTTTCTGGCGCCCCACCGGCGCGTGACCGTGCTTGAGCGCGAGGCGCAGCCGGGCTATCACGCCACCGGGCGGTCCGCAGCGATGTTCAGCGAAACCTATGGCAACGCCACCGTGCGCGCTTTGAGCACCGGCTCCAAGGCGTTTTATTTTGATCCGCCCCAGGGGTTTTCGCCGGTCCCACTGGTGTCGCCGCGGGGTGCGCTGATTGTTGGTGGCGAGGCGGACCGCGACGCGTTGTACGCCACCTGGCAAACCATGCAGGCGCTGGTGCTCAACGTGGCCTGGTGGACGCCATCGCAAATCCGTCAGCGGGTGCCGGTTCTGTTGGACGAACACGCCCGTTGCGGCATTTTTGAACCCGACGCGATGGACATGGATGTGCACGCCATCCACCACGGTTTTTTGCGTGCAGCCAAGGCCGCCGGGGCGCAGATGCTGTGCAACGCCGAGGTCATTCGGATCGAGCGAAACCGCGGCGGCTGGGATGTGTTCACCCGAGCGGGCGATTTTTTTTCGCCGGTGGTGGTGAATGCGGCGGGTGCCTGGTGTGATGTGCTGGCGCGAATGGCTGGCGTTGCGCCGGTCGGGCTGATGCCACTGCGGCGCACCGCCTTCACGACCGCGCCACCCGAGGGGCTTGACATCCGCCAGTGGCCACTGGTGATCGACGCCGGTGAGCGCTTTTACTTCAAGCCCGATGCGGGCATGTTGCTGATGTCGTCTGCCAACGAAGATCCTAGCCTGCCGCAGGACGTGCAGCCCGAGGAGCTCGATGTGGCCATCGCCGTGGACCGTATCGAAGCGGCAACAACGCTGCGTGTCCGGCGTGTCCATCGGCAGTGGGCGGGCTTGCGCTCGTTTGTTGCCGACAAGTCGCCGGTGGTGGGTTTTGCCCCCCAGGCGCCTGGTTTTTTCTGGCTGGCAGCGCAGGGGGGATATGGCATACAGACTGCGCCCGCGCTGGGTGAACTGGCGGCGGCGTGGGTGCAGGGCTTGCCAGTCCCGCCGGCACTGGCGCAGCTGGGTGTGGACGCGCCGCAGCTCAGCCCGTCGCGGGGCGGGCTGGGCAGTGGGGTGGCGACATGAATACTTCTGCCACACCGGGTGATCTGGCTCGGGCGCAGCAGTGTTTTCAACGGGGTGACCTGATCACCGCCGGATCGCTGTGTCGCCAGGTGCTGCAGGTCCAGCACCAAAACCCCGAGGCATTGCAGTTGTTGGCAACGGTGCTGGAGCGTCAGGGTCAACTGCCACTGGCCGCCCAGGTGGCGCGTCAGTGGATTGCTGTTTGTCCCGGTGACGGCGCAGCACACCGTTTTTTGGGGGGTGTGCAGCGCCGCCTCGGTGATCTGGCGGGCGCCATGGACAGCTGGCAGCGCGCCACCTATCTGCCCGGTTTGCATGGCGATCTGTACTGTGCCCTGGCCCTGGGCTGGTTGGAGCAGGGGCAGGACGCTGCCGCGCTGCAGGCCGTCGCAGCGGCCCAATGTGACGCCACTGTGCATGAAGACGCCCTGCGCCTGCACATCACCCTGTTGCACGGCATGCAGCATTTTGATGAGGCGCGCCAGATGCTGGGTGACGCCCTGTTTCGCCTGAGCCGGGTGGGGGACACCGAGCAGATACTGGCACTTTGGTTGACCCTGTTTCCGCAGGACGAGGTGCCGCAGCACCGGTTGGCCGCGCAAGGCCGGGCCGACATTCCGCCGCGCGCCGGTGACGCGTATGTGACCTACCTGTTTGACCACTACGCAGCCTCCTTTGACCGCGATTTGGCGCGGCTGGATTACCAGGCACCGGCACTGATCGCACGGCAGCTGGCGCAGACCCTGCCACCTGCCCAAGGGACCTGGAGGGTGCTGGACGCGGGCTGCGGCACGGGTTTGTGCGGACCACTGCTGCGTCCCTACGCCCGGCACCTGGCGGGTGTGGACTTGTCTGCTGCCATGGTCGCCAAGGCCGCCGAGCGTGGTGACTACGATCATCTGGTGGTGGCCGAACTGACGGCGTATCTGGGTACTTGTCGCCACAGTTATGAGTTGATTGTCAGCGCCGACACCCTGGTGTACTTTGGTGAGCTGCGAGAAGTGCTGGCGGGCATGGCGCATGCCCTGGTGGCGGGGGCCTGGCTGGCGTTCTCGCTGGAGTCCAAGGAATCGGCGGACGACAGCCCCTGGCAGTTAAGCCAAAGCGGCCGTTATGTGCATGGTGCAGCCTATGTGCAGCAAGCGCTCGATGCGGCGGGCTTACGCCTGGTCTCCATGACGCCAGCCACCCTGCGCATGAATGAGCGCCAGCCCGTCAAGGGTTTGATCATTTTGGCATCCAGCCAATGACTGGCAAGCTTTGGCTGCTCCATTGTTTGGATAGTGTGAACTATGCAGACAATCCAACAAACAGGTTCTGAACGTCGTCGTGGTCGTCAAGCGCGGCCAGAAAAGCCTCGACTTCGGCCATTTGCTCTGCATCCAGGCTGGCCGGGTCAATCGGGTTTTTCGCCTTGTAGCCCAGTTTGGCCGACAGCACGGTGAAGCCATGGGTGGGCAGGGCACGGCTGACCAGGTCGAGATCGGCGGGGTCGGTCAGGAACAGTGTGTTGCCGGGCTCCTCCCCTGGCTCAAGATCCTGTGCACCAGCCTCGATGGCGGCCAGTTCGGCGTCCGCGCCGGCTGCGGCGGGCTCGGCCTCGATCATGCCGAGGTGGTCAAAGTCCCAACTGACCGAGCCCGACGTACCCAACTGCCCTTTGCGGAACAGCACCCGCATTTCGGGTGCGGTGCGGTTGAGGTTATCGGTCAGGCACTCCACCATCACGGGCACACGGTGCGGCGCGAAACCCTCATACATCACATGCTCAAAATTCACCGCCTCGCCGGTCAGACCCGCGCCTTTTCGGATGGCGCGCTCCAGTGTGTCTTTGGGCATGGAGGCTTTTCGCGCCGCCTCCACCAGCAGCCGTAGCCGCGAGTTTGCCGCCGGGTCTGCGCCGCTGCGTGCGGCCAGCATGATGTCTTTGGACAATTTGCCAAAAATTCGCCCTCTGGCATTGGCTGCGAGTTCCTTGCCTTTGGCTTTCCATTGCGCGCCCATCGGGGGTGTTCCTTGTACTGATGGCGCTGCTGCGCGCCAGGTGATTGGTTTGTGTTGGGGCCGCTATTGTCCACGCTGGCGCAGCGGGGCCTTGACGCCCGCACCGCGCACCTCGATCTGCACTTCGTCAAGCAGCTTGCCGCTTGCGTCGGCGAGTTGCAGCCGGTGTTTGCCGGGCCAGGGCAGCCACTGTGCCGTTGCACCCCTGGCATAGGGTTTTCCATCGATCAGCCATTGCACCCGCTGGCCGGTAGCGTTGAGTTGCAGGCGCTGATGCCTGGGTGGAATATCGGGGTCCAGCGCGATGATGCTGCCATTGGTTGGGGTCACAATTTTGCCTCCAGCGTTTGGCATTATTGCGCTATCAGCTACATTGTTTATAACGAACTTGGCTTGCTGGGTACCACTGACAAACCACTCGGAGCGCGGCGCTTCAACGCCTGCGAACGCAACATCCACACGCACCAGGCCAGCCGGTGCCTTGGGCGGCGCGCTGGGTTGGTGGGCATGCAGGTGGTTCATGAGTGCCAGCCAAATGGGTGCTGCGCCGGTGGTGCCACTGACGTCGTGCATTGGTGCCCCACTTGCGTTGCCCACCCAGACACCCACGGTGTAGCGTTGTGAGTAACCCAGTGCCCAGTTGTCGCGCATGTCTTTGCTGGTGCCGGTTTTGACGGCGCTCCAGTAGCGTGTTGCAAGCACGCTGTCCAGGCCAAAAGTCGGTGCGCGGGCCATTGGGTCGGAAAGAATGTCGCTGACGATGTAGGCCACCCGGGCATCGATGGCTTGCCCTGAAGTGGCACCGGGCAGCGCTGCAGCGGGTTGTGGCTGCAGCCGCACCGGACCAAGGCGTCCGCCATTCGCCAGAGCGCGGTAGGCATTGGCCAGCGACAGCAGTGACACCTCGGCGCTGCCCAGTGCCAGGCTGTAGCCATAGTAGTCACCGGTCTCCTTGAGGGGTAGCCCGAACTGGCGCAACTGTTTGTGAAAGGCATTCGGGCTGACCATCACCAGTGTGCGCACCGCCGGCACGTTGAGCGATGCCGCCAGCGCCGTGCGCACCGACACCCAGCCCTTGAACTGGCGGTCGTAGTTTTGCGGGATGTACAGGCCACCACTGGTTTGAATCTGCGCGCTCGAGTCTTCCAGCAGCGACGCCGCAGTCAAGCGCCGTTGCGCGATCGCTTGGCCGTACAAGAAGGGTTTGAGGGTCGAGCCCGGTTGGCGCAGCGCGGTCACCCCGTCAACCTGAGCCGCGTCGCTGAGTTCGCCCGACGATCCGACCCAGGCCAGCACCTCGCCCGAAGCGTTGTCGAGCACCACCAGGGTGGCGTCTTCGACCTGGCGGCCGTGCAGCTCGCGCAGGTGCTGCTGCAGTGTTTGGAGTGCAAAGCGTTGCAACGGAGCCCGCAGTGTGGTGCGGATTGACCCTGGCACTGCACTGGTGCCGCCGGCAGCGGGCAGCGCCAAAACCACACGCTGCGCCACATGGGGTGCAATGCCGGCGCTGGCCGGGTAGTCGCGCCGCTGCAGCACCGCGGTGGTAAAAAAATCCATCCCTGCGCAGGAAGTTGAAGGCAGTTCTGCAGCCGAGAGTCCACGTTGCATATTGGCAAGCACCCCACAGGCGCGCTGCGCCACTTGGGCTGGTTTGGCGTTTGGCGCACGAACCAGCGCGGCTGCCACCGCGGCCTCGCGCGCATCAAGCCCATGCGCCGCCTTGCCAAACAGCGTCTGGCTCAGTGCATCGATGCCCACCAGCTCGCCACGAAATGGCACCAGGTTCAGGTAGGCTTCCAGAATCTGGTCTTTGCGCAGGCGCTGTTCAAGCCACTCGGCCGATACCGTTTGCTTTAGCTTTTGAAGCACACTGCGTCCACCGGTGCTGCGCTTGAGGTCTGCATCGAGCAAACCCGCAAGCTGCATCGTGAGCGTGGAGGCGCCACGCGTCTTGCGGTTGAGCAGGTTGGCCCAGGCGGCTGCCGACACCGCCTGCCAGTCGACGCCACTGTGTTCATAAAAGCGCTTGTCTTCGCTGAGCACCAGCGCGGTGCGCAACGCCGGCGACACATCGGCCAGCGCCACCCAGTGGCCCCGGCGCACGCTGGCGTCGGTGCGCAGGCGGTGCAGCAACGCGCCATGGCGGTCAATGATCAGCGTGTCGGAGGGCTGGTATTTGGATTTTATCTCGTCAAAAGTGCTTGCAGCCCATGTTGGTAAAGCGCTAATAGCTAGAAAAACAGAGATGACAAGATACCCAATGAACCGACGGAATTGGTCAATCGCCTGCCATGCTCTCGGGCTCATGCGGTCACCACCAGACTTGCCAAAAAACGACCAATCGCCCAGTACGGCAACGCGTCAGCAGCTAAGGATGTATGAATGAAGTGTGGCGAAGGGAAGACCCCGCAGTTTGTCTCAAGCTTGGCAAAATCAATCCGCCGCCGCCAGCTCCTTGACCACCGCCGCCACCGAGCCCGCGTCGGGCAGATGCGACAGTGCGCCAATCAGTTCGTCGCGCACCTGCGCCAGCAACTCGTCAAAACGCGCGTCAGACACATTGAGCTCGCTGGCAATGGCCTGCACCTGGGCGCGCTCGGCGTCGCTCAGGCGACCGTCGGCGTAGCCGGTCATCAGGCACATCAGCACCACGGTGTCGGCCAGTTCTGGCTCGCACCCGGCGAGTTCGGCCACGTCAAACTGGCGCGCATCCGGACGGGCGAGGAGCTCAGTGGTGCCGGGCATGCTGGCGTTTCGCGAGTTTTCATAAAACTGGCCGATCAGCGCGGCCTCTGCGGGGGCCAGGCCGTCGATCAGCGCCACCGACAGCATGGCCTTGGTGAGCAAAATGACTTGCGCGGGGCTTAAGGTTTGGTCTTGAATAACGGACATGGTGATCTCCTGGGGTTGGATGACAGGTTTAACGGGGGACGTCAGCGTGCCAGCGCACGTCGGCGCGCGTCTTGCAGGTGGGTCTGGATATCGGCAGCACTGAGTTCGCGAAAACGCTGCGGCAACATGCTGCGCCGCGAAGTCTCTGACACGGCCAGCAATTCCATGAAGGCGATCATGTCGTGTTCCTGCGGTGGCATGAAGTCCAGTGCGGCCTGCGCCAGCACACTGGCGTCAAGCGGCTTGGCCTGGTTGTGCGCCGATTCGACCGCGAGCAGCGCCAGCGCTTCCAGATCGGCGTTCGAATAACCGGTTAGTGTCTCGCACACGGCCAGCAACTCATCCTGACTGGCGTTGTAGCTTGACTCGTATCTTGATAGCACGGCGCGCAATACCTGTGAGCGCTCGAGTGCTGTTTCGCAATAAAAGAACGGAATTTTGCGATCCAGCCGGCCGGGGCGCTTGATGTCGGTGTCGAGCTTGTCGGGGCGGTTGGTCATCATCACAAACAGCACCTGGCCGCGGTTGTCGGTCTCGGCCATGAACTCTTTGAGGCGGGCGATGATGCGCGAGCTGGTGCCGTCGTCGCCCCCTTCGCCGCCGCCGTTGCCAAAGCTGCGGTCGCCTTCGTCGATGATCACGGCAATCGGCCCCATCGCCTTGACGGTGGCCAGCACCCGCTCCAGGTTGGCTTCGGTCGAGCCTACCCATTTGGAGCGGAAGTTCTTCAGCGCCACCCCGGACAGACCGGCTTCCTTGAGAAACGCCTTGATGACAAAAGTTTTGCCCGAGCCCATCGGGCCAACCGCCAGCAGGCCCATCGGTGTGAGGGTTGTGTTGCCTTCCTTGAGGTTTTTGGCAATGGCCAGCAGCTCGGCCTTGATGTTCTCGTGTCCGCCTACCGCAGACAGGCCGTGTTTGGGCTCGATGAACTCGATCAGCCCGGCGCACTCTTTTTCGATCATTTCGCGCTTGCGGGCGTGGACGACCTTGAGCACCTCGGCATTGGCATCCACGGTGGGGGCGGCTTTGCCGGGCTCGATCAGCTTGGTGATTTCTGCCGGGGTCATGCCCGCAGTGATGGCAGCCAGTGTGGTGGCGCGTTGCTCGGCATCCGGTGTGCCTTGCAGCAGATGCAAAATTAATGCCCGCCGGTCGGGCTCACTCAGACCATGGCCCTCGGAAGTGGTCACGATGCTGGCAAGTTGCACCGTGCGCAGGCCACCGGTGCGCTCAGAAAACAGGTTGACTTGTGCCTCAGACAGTTTGGGCGCAAAGTAGGCAATCACGCGTTTGCGCTGCGCCAGGTCGGGCATGGGGATTTCAATGGCCGCCACCTTGGGATTGCTCAGCAGGCCGGGGTTGAGCGCACCGAGCGACTCGGTGATCAGGAGGGTGATGTTGTCGCCACTGGTCAGTGTCTTGTCGAGCGACCAGCGATGAAAAACCAGGTAGGTCTGGCGGTCGGGTTGCGCCATGAAGCTGGGGTCACCGGCTGGCAACAGCGCATCCGCGTAAGGCACGATCACCGCCGTGCTCTGCTCACTGCGCATCTGGCCTTCAAGCCGGTGCAGGCTGGTCAGCAGGTCGGGTGCCTGACCATCGGCTTCGGCCAGTGCCGCCAGCACAGGGTCGGGCTTGCCACCCAGATGGCGAAGGCCACGCTCCAGGCTGATTTCCACCACGCGCTTTTTGGTGTCGCGAAACAGCTCTTCGACCAAAAAAGACTGCAGGTTATGCAACTTGCCAGCGACCAGAAAGTTGTCGAACACATTGCGGTAAAGCACAAAGGTGCTGGCCTCGCCGGCCAGGTACTTTTGCCGCAGCGTCTCAGCCCACTTGGGCAGCTCGGGGCGGGCAGGGGGCAGGGTGCTCATCAATCAAAGCGTCTTGGCCGGCGCTGCCTGGGCACCGGCACGGGCGGCCTTGAGCGCGTCAAGCTGGGATTTGGCGGTGACACTGGCACTGCTCTGGCGCAGCTTGTTCAGGCGCACGTCCAGATCGGACTCGCGCAGTTCCGCGCCCAGACTGGCTTGGGCCACCTGGCTCTTGATGTGGTCGCGCACACCGGCCAGCGCCTGCACCTCGGCATCCACACTCAGGCCGTCGAGCTGGCTCTGGATCTTCAGGCGGGCTTGTGCACTGTGCATTTGCGCCAGCATGCGGTCTTTTTCGGCCTTGAGTTTGTCGATCTCGGTCTTGACTTGTGTGAGCGAGTCTTTGGCGCTGTCGGCGTCCTGGGTGGCCTGGGCAGCGTCCGCACGCAGCTCGGTGATGGCGGCATCAAGCGCATTCTTTTTCTGGATCAGCACCACAGCCAGGTCGTCCTGGTTGGTGGCCAATGCAGTTTCAAGGTCGGCGGCAACCCCTGCGAGTTCACGCTCATGGGCATCGAGCCGCGTGGTAATGTCCTGGCGACGCGCAATGATGGCGCCGGTGGCGGCCTTGAGCTGAGCGTATTTCTCGATCATCGAGGCAATGGCGTTCTGGTAGGCGATCTCGGGGTGTTCCTTTTCGACATCCGACACCCACAGACTGATAAAACCGGTCCACAGGTTGGCGAGGCGGGCAAAAATTGCGTTGTTGGCCATAAGGTTCTCCTGATGATGAAATGGAATGGTGGAATTGTGGATCAGCCTTTGCGGGCGTTTGCAGTGGGCTGACGTCCCGCCAACCCCCCGCGCGGGCTGGCCACGCGCGACGGCATCGGCGTGTCAAGATCAAATTCGGGCGCTGAAAACTCGGCAGCCACTTCTTCAGCAATGCGCAGGCGGGACAAAGACTCTTCGAGCTTGCTGCCCATGTCGGTGGAGTAGGGTGAGGTGATGGCCAGCTGGTAGACCTCTTCGAGCTTCTCTGGCAGTGCCACCAGCGTGGCCTCGAGCGAACTTCGGCGCACCGCGAGGCGGCGGGAGCGTTGCAATGTGTCTTCGTACTGGGCCAGGGCGGTGCGCAACTGGCGTGCTTCATCGTCAGGCAGGTCAGCACGTTTTAGCTGGGATTGCACGGTGGCCATGCCGCGCTCGGCCGCCTCCACGCTGGCGTGGTCCTTGCGCTGCTTCAGCGACAGGTTCACGGCACACAGACCCAGGTAGTCGAGCGTCATGTCTTCGAGTTTTTCAACGTCCTGCTGGCTCAGGCTGGTGCGTTTTTGCTGCACGGTCTGATAGAGCGACTGCACCCGGGTCCACATGTGCTGGTAAGTCGTCAGGACACGGCTGTCGCCGATCTGCCGGATGTCGGCCACCAGTTGCGCCTTGCGCTGGGCCCGGGCCTCGAAGCGCTGGTTGAGATCCACCGCGGCCCGGAACGATGGCAGGCTGGGCACGGTCAGCGCGGCCAGGGTTTCGGCACCCAGTGCCAGAATGCCGACCAGCGCCAACCCGGAAAGCCCCAGCGGGAAGGATGCGATCACACCAATGGCCGCCGCCGCCAGCATGGCGTTGCGATTGGTGGGGTGCTTCAGGAAGGCACCCAGGTAAGAGGGCTTGGTGGTTTCCACGCGCAAGGCTTATTTACTGAACTTGCTCCAGATGCGCGCAATTTCCTGCTGGTCTTGCTCGGACAGGATCGGGATCGGTGCCGAGCGACTCAACGAGGCCGGCGAGGGCACCACGGCGGGGTTGGATTTGATGGCATCACTCATGAACTCGCCCGCCTTGAGGTTGGCATTGGCGTAACCCACCGTGTTGGAGATTTTGGCAATCACCTGCGGACGCAGAATGTAGTCAATGAACTGGTGTGCCTCACGCTTGTTTTTGGCATTGGCAGCCAGCGCGATGGCATCAATCGCCAGCAGGCCACCGTCCGCCGGGACACGGTACTCGACCGTGCCGCGGGACTTGGCCTGTGCCTGCACGGCGTCGCCCGAGAAGCCGATCGCCACACAGACCTTGCCACTGGCCAGCTGGTCGATGAACTGGTCGGTCGGAATGACCTTGACAATGCCGCGAATACCGTCCATTACCCGTGCAGCCGCTGCGAGCGAGGTCTTGCTGTCCCACTTGGCAACACCAGCGGCCATCGCCGCCAGCGGGATGACATCGCTGGCCGAGTCCACCACGCCGACGCCGCAGGACTGAAAGCGCCGCGCCGCCTCGGGGTCAAATACATTGGCCAGTGTGTCCATGGCGGGTGTTTTGGCGGCAAGCCGATTGTTCCAGGCGATGCCCACGGTGTACCACATGTAGGGCAGGCTGTAGGCACCGTCCTTGTCCCAGGCGCGCAGGGTGGCATCCACACGCGGGTCAATATTGCCGAGATTCTTCAGGCTGGCTTTGTCGAGTTTGCCCAGCAGCCCCTTGGCGGCCATGGCCGGCACCGCGTTGGCAGTGGGAAATACCACGTCATAGGGAACACCCTTGGCGGCCAGTTTGTCCTGCAGGTCGTCGTTGCCGGAAAAAATGTCATAAATGACGCGTATACCGGTTTCTTTCTCGAAGTCCTGCAACACCGAGGGTTCGATGTAGTCCGGCCAGTTCAGCACCCGTACTGTGGCCTTGGCCTGCGCGCCAACTCCCTGGACGGCGCGGCGCAGATTCATCAGCACCGTGGCAGTGATCAGGCCGTCCACGGTCACCTGCTGTGACTCCTGGAAGGCCTCGGTGGCGACCTGGGTTTGCGGGCCAAAGGTGGCGTCCAGCGGACCCGGATCAAACCCCAGCTTGCCCAGCAGGGTCTGTGCCTCACGCAGACCAGCTGCGTCGACCAGTTTCTCGCGGCCCTTGTAATTGCCGCTGGACCATTTTTGCGTTTGCCAGATCACCCGGCGGATGGAGTTGAGCAGGGCATCGGTAACCTGACTGGTGGCGGGCAGGCCGTTCTGTGCCGCAAAGCTGCGGATCGCCTCCTGGGTGGCCGGGGTCAGGTTGCCGCTGGGTGCCTCACGCAGCAAGCCCATACGCGCCAGCAGTCGCTGGGCGGTTTCCACCTTGGCGGTGCGCTGGCCCGCTGGCAGCGGCGCTGGTGTATTGGGTTTGGCCGGCGCGGCTGCCGGGTCGGTGCCAAATACAAAACCCTGGGCCTGGACACTGCCCATCAACAGGTGTGTACAGACCAGCGCAGCAATCAGGGAGACGGGGCGTAGTTTCATGGAGCGGTCCTGGTAGAAGCAGCAAATCTAAAGCGCCGGGCTTATTGCCCGGCGGTAAAACAAATGGTGTTGCGTGACTGCGCCAGCTGGAACAGCTGTGCTGCCTTGTCGCGGTCCGGTGTCAGGCCACCCTGGCCCTTGAGCGTCATTTCACCCAGCAGACAGGCCGCACCCGCGTGGCCCTGCTGCAATGCCAGTTCGAGGCGCGGGCGAGCCTGGTCAAAGTCACCAGCGGCGACAAACTTGCGACCGGAATCAAAGTTTTGTTCGGCGGTGGTACCGCCGGGAGACGGCGCATCGGCTGCCGCAGGCGGGTTGGCGGGGGTCGCGGCGGCTGGTGGGCTGGGTGGGGCAGCGGGTGTTGCCTCAATGGCTGCGGGTGTTGGCAGGTTGGCAGGCGCTGTCAGGGCGGGTTGATCTGCCGCCAATCGCTCTTTCAAGAACAGATGCCACACGGCCGAGGCCATGCCACCAATCACAACCAGACCAATGAGGCCCTTGGATAACGGAGTCAAACTGGCCATGGCTTAGTCCTGTCGGGGTGGGGTTGTACCAAACTGGGTGGCCAGACTCTGCAGTCGGGCGCTGGCCTGGGACATTTCAGCCAGGGCACTGCTGGTGTGGTCCCGGGCGGTTTGCAGGCTCGCCTGGTGCTCGGCGGTCTCTTGAGCGCTGCGTGACATTTCGCGTGCCACCAGGGCTTCGAGCTCACTGATCTGTTTGCGGATTTCACCCACCACCTGTTCCTGACGGGTGGCCACACGATCGAGTTCTGCCTGTGTGTTGACGGCCACCTGTTCCAGATCATTCTTGAGCCGCTCGCCGTGTGCGGCCAGTGCCAACAGCTTGGCATGGGCGTCCTGCAGTGGATCGGCAATGGTCCATGATTCATCGGCAGCGTCCATGGCCTGGATCGCCATCAGCCGGGTGCCGGGGTCCATGGCGGCCAGGCCATCCACCAATCGCAGCAGGCGTTCAGCGGGATAAATGGCGGGCGCAATGCCCGCCTGGGCGTAGATTTGGTCCAGATTCAGGGTGCCACCCGTTGCGGCAGGCACGGACTGGGTTAACGGCGCGGCGCTTGCGACGGCAACCTCTGGCGGAGCTACAGATGGCGCCGCAGCCGGCGTGATGGTCATGTCGATGGGCGCTGTCGCTTCGGATACATCCCGCGTGACCAGCCCCGCCTTTTCCAGAAAGTCCAGCATGCCTTTCATTGCGTGTTCCCTTTATGTCCAAGATCAGGCACCCGCAAACACACAGGTACCCGGCGCGAAGTATCAGCGAAAAGAGTTTACTGCCATTCAATGGGGAATCGGCGCGAACCCGACAGCCAGGAAAGAGGCGTCAAACGTCACGAAAAGCGTAGCTACAAACTCTTATAGTGATTGGGCTGGAGGCGCAAAATTTCATATGTTTGCGGAGGCACGATCAATTTCGCAGCGGAGCTGATCGTAGTTGAGCGTGACCGGAAACTGTGGAAACTCGTCAATCACGTTTTGCGGTGGATGAAACAAAATGCCGGCATGGGCTTCGCCCAGCATCGCGGTGTCGTTGTAGGAGTCGCCAGCGGCAATCACCTTGAACTGCAGTTCCTTGAAGCGTTGCACCGCCTCTTTCTTCTGATTGGGCATACGCAGGTGGTAGTTGACCAGAAAACCGTTGGCGTCCGTCTCAAGTTTGTGACAAAACAGCGTGGGCATACCCAGCTGCGCCATCAGCGGCATTGCGAACTCATAAAAGGTATCGGAGAGGATGATGACCTGGTAGTCGCACCGCAGCGCGTCGAGAAAATCTTTGGCGCCAGCCATCGGCCCCATCTCCGAGATGACTTTCTGGATGTCAGGCAGCCCCAGACGATGTTGCCTGAGCAGGTCGAGCCGGAACGCCATCAGCTTGTTGTAGTCTGGCTCATCTCGGGTGGTGCGTGAGAGTGCAGGGATACCGGTGCGTTTGGAAAATTCGATCCAGATTTCAGGGACCAGAACGCCTTCGAGGTCCAGGCAAACAAGCTGCATTGATGGGCTCCAATGATTTGATGGGGGTAACGTGCCGTTGGATCAGAGTGTAGCTTTGGGTTTGACCGGGGTCCGGCTTGCCACCGCGATGCCCAGCAACAGCAACAGCATCGAAAGCAGTGCCACCAGCCCACCCCAGAACCAGTAGGGCAGCACCAGCGCCTGCGCGATGACTGCGCTGTCCGAGCGGTGAACCACCCCGTTGACGACGGCCTGCCCTGAAAACATGTAGTCCAGATCTGTGAACCACGACAAACACAAGGTAATCGCGATCAGTTGCAGCATCAACGCAGCACCCGCCGCGGGCAGAAAACGCGCCGCCAGCAGCAGCACCACAGCCCAGACCAGCAGAAAACCCAGGCCAAAGATGTTGCGTGACCACAGGGCCATGGACAGCAATAGCACCAGCGCCAGCACCACCAGCAAGGCGCGGGCAAACCGGGTTGAGCCTGACAGCACCAGCAGGCTAACGCCTGCCAGTGTTGGCCCGAGCAAACCACCGGCTGCGATCAGGGCGGTCTCCATCCGGCCAGGGTCGCCGTGCCACACCGCCATGCCCGAGCCGTCGGCGTGTAACAGCATCTCCTGAAACTGCTGCCCGAGCAGCAAGGCAGTCAGGCCGTGCCCCATTTCATGGACATAGGTGGCCAGCAGCGTCAGCGGGTAAAGCGCCATCTGGCCATAAGGCAGTTGCCAGATCAGCGCGATGGCCGCGCCAGTCAGCAGCAGTCGGGTGCGGGAATGCATTTAAGTTGCGAGGGGTGGCGGACTATCAGTCACGACTTGCCTTTAAGAGTGCGGTAAACCTTGTGCAGCAAATGTTCGAGCGCCAGTGTTCGAAATTCGCCATCGGCCATCAGTTTGCCAAAAATTTCCTCGTTCCCTTCCATGCGGTCAATCACGAGGCCTTCAAAAGCCTTCTCGAACACATAACGAAAGTCCTCTTTCGAGTTGGTTTCTGCGGCTTGTTTAAGCGCATCACTTTCAATGGCCTCTTCCTGTATCTGGTCAAAAAACAGCTGGTCTGCCTGCGTAAAGTCGGTGCCAAAGCGCTCGTTGAGCAGGTCAATCAGTTCCGACAAGCGAATGGGCTGGTCTTCTTGCCCCGTGCCGACATCACCAGGGCCTTTGAGCGGCTTGCTCTCGCCGCCAGCCAAATCAATGCGGCCCTCGCCAATTTTTTGCAGGCGGTAATACTGCAGTTCCACCTCGTCATCAAGCTGCACCACACCACCGCCCTCACGCCGGGGCAGCTTGGTCAGCAAAAACCGCAGGTAGGTGTAGAGCCGCTCCAAGTCTGAATCCTGGTACGGAATCACCTGCGACATGAAGCCATACAGATTGCGAAAGTTCACCAGCAACGCCTTGACCTCTTCGCGCTGGTCTTCAGCCAATGCCGTGAACCGGTCCACCGCCTGATCCAGCACGCCGTTCATGGCGGCGTGGTCACTGACCGATTGTTTGCGTACAGGCTTGAAATACACCGCACAAAACGCCTTTACCTCTTCGTCAAAGATCAGCCCGCCTTCTTCTATCTGGTGGTGCAGGCGGTACAAGTGCTGCGCATCGGTCAAAGGTTCGGTGGGGGTGTCTTCGTAGTAGGGTTTGAAGGCTTTGAAAATCTCTTCGGGCGTGTTGCGAAAGTCAAGAATGAACGTGTCTTCCTTGCCCGCACAACTGCGGTTCAGCCTTGAGAGGGTTTGCACAGCCTGTAAGCCGGTGAGCTTTTTGTCCACATACATGGTGTGCAACAGCGGCTGGTCAAACCCGGTCTGGTATTTTTCCGCCACCAGCAGCACCTGGTACGCATTGCTTTCAAACTTCTCGGGCAGCTCTTTTTCTTTGATGCCGCCGTTCATGCTCACTTCGGTCAGGTTTTTGCCCGGCCATTGTGGGTCTTCCACACTGCCCGAAAACGCCACCAGGGTTTTGATGTCGGTATAGCCCTTCTCGGCAAGGTAGGCATCAAAGGTCTGCTTGTAGCGCACCGCGTGCAAGCGGCCCTCTGTCACCACCATCGCTTTGGCCCGGCCACCTATTCTGTGACGCACGTGGGTGCGAAAGTGCTCCACCATCACTTCGGTCTTGCTGCGCAGGTTCACTTCATGAAAAGTGAGTGTGTGTGCCAGGGATCGGGCCGCCTTTTTGCGTTCCACATGCGGGTCGTCGTCACCCACCTGCACCAGCCGAAAGTAGGCCTCGTAGGTAATGTAATTTTTCAGTACGTCCAGAATGAACTTTTCCTCAATCGCCTGGCGCATGGTGTAAAGGTGAAAAGGGGCCTCGCCGCTGGGGCCGGGCTCGTCGAACAACTTTTTGGTCTTGTACTTGGGCGTGGCGGTAAAGGCAAAAAAGCTCAGGTTGTCCTGCTTGCCGCGCTTGCTCATCTCGCGCACCACACCTGCCAGCGCGTCTGCGTCGTCGGTATCGTCTTCCCGGTTCAGTCCTTGTTCCAAAAGGTGGTTGATGGCGGCTTCTTCAATGCGTTGGGCGTTCAGCACGCCTTTGAGTTCCATGGCGTTTTCACCCGACTGCGAGCTGTGCGCCTCGTCCACGATTACCGCAAACTGCTTGTCCTTGGTGTCGATGGCAATACCAGGGTGGTTTTCCTTGCGCAGCTTGTCCAGCGTTTCGGTGATGAACGGAAACTTTTGCAGCGTGGTGATGATGATGGGTGTGCCCCCGGCCAGCGCCTGCGCCAGTTGGCGCGTGTCTTCGTCAATTTTTTGTACCACGCCCTGTTTGTGTTCAAACTGGTAAATGGTGTCCTGCAACTGGGTGTCCAGCACTTGCCGGTCGGTCACCACAATCACCGAGTCAAACACCTTATGGTCCTGGGCATCGTGCAGGCTGCTCAAACGGTGCGCCAGCCAGGCAATCGAGTTCGATTTGCCCGAACCTGCCGAATGCTGCACCAAATAATTGCGCCCCGGCCCATACGCCTGGGCGTGCGCCACCAGTCGCCGCACCGAATCCAATTGGTGGTAGCGCGGGAAAATCATGGTCTCAGTAGTGATCTTCTTGATGCCGGTGTCGGTCAGGATGCGTTTTTCAACTTCCTGCAAGTGCATGAAGCGCCCCAAAATATCCAGCAGGCTGGCACGCTGCCACACCTCACGCCAAAGGTATGCAGTGCGATAGCCGCCGTCTGCGGCGGCTGGATTGCCCGCATGGCCGTGGTCGCCCAGATTGAAAGGCAAAAAGTGGGTTTTGTCGCCACTCAGGCGGGTGGCCATAAACACCTGGTCCTGGTCCACCGCAAAATGCACCAGCGCGCGCTTTTTGAACTCAAACAAAAGCTCACGCGGGTCACGGTCGCGCTTGTACTGCTTTTTGGCATCTTCCACCGTCTGGCCGGAGAGCGGGTTTTTCAGCTCCACTGTGGCGATGGGCAGCCCGTTCAAAAACAGCACCAGGTCCAGAGACTTGGTGTGCGCTTCGCTATAAAAAAGCTGGCGCGTCACGCTCAGCACGTTTTGCTCAAACAGCGCCAGCGTGTCGGGGTTCAACGCATTGTTGGGCGCAAACACCGCCACGCGCAGCTTTTTGCCATAACACTTGAAGCCCTGGCGCAGCACCTTGAGCATGCCTTTGGTTTCCAGTTCTTTGCACAAGTGGTCCAGCACCACCGTGGCCGTGTCGTCGTGGTGAATGGCTTGCAGGCTTTGCCAAACCTTGGGCTGGGTGGTTTGTATGAAATTCAGTACCAGTGCCGGGTCTAGCGCACGCGATTTGTCATAGCGCCCAGCGGCAGCGCCCGTGTGGTAATCCACAAACACAAAGCCGCCCTGGCAGGTCAGGCTGTCGACAATGGCATCTTCCAGCCGGGCTTCGGTGTGTGTTTTCATAGGCTGTTCAGAGTAAGTTCGCTTACATTGCAATGTATCTAATGTAAGGAAAAGCCATTATCCTTACTTTGAAAACAAGGCAATGTAAGACTCAAACACGTAAAAACGGTGCCGATACGCCCCTGTAACCTCTCGCAATAGTCCGAGTTTTATGAAGTCCCGAAGCAGTGCATTGGCCGTCTGGTTGGTTGTATTGAGCTCCCGCTCAAGATCGGCTGCGTTGAGCATTGGCTTGCGGTACATCAGATTCAGCGCCTGCCGGGCATTGGGAGCGCGGCGTCCGAGCGACAAAACTTTGTTTTCCGCATCGGTGCGCAACGCCAAGACCTCTTGAAATACGTTGCGCCCCTTGGTCGCCGTCTCAGCCACGCCACGCAAGAAAAAACGCACCCAATGAATCATGTCGTTGGACACCCGCACCCGCATCAGTGCGTCGTAATAGCTGGCGCGGTTGCGCTCGAAAAAGTCAGACAGGTACAGCGACGGCTTCACCAGCAAGCCGTTGCTGACCAAATACAGCGGCACCAGCAGCCGCCCAATACGCCCATTGCCATCCAAAAACGGGTGGATGGTTTCAAACTGGTAGTGGCTGATGGCCAGCCGAATCAAATGCGGCACGGTCACGCTGTCATCGTGCCAAAACTTTTCCAGGTCGCTCATCAACTCGGGTACACCCTGCGGGTGTGGCGGAATAAACACGGCATCGGTCAGGCTGGAGCCGCCTATCCAATTCTGGCTGGTGCGAAATTCCCCAGGCTGTTTGTTCTCGCCGCGCACGCCACGCATCAAAATTTCATGGGTCTGGCGCAGCAAGCGGTTGGAAAGTGGCAGGGTTTGCAGTTCGGCAATCGCGCTGTTGACGGCATCGACATAGTTGCGCACCTCGCGCCAGTCGTTGCGCTTTTCCGGCTGAATCTGGTCTTCAGACATCAGCGCTTCATCCATGCCGGTTTGTGTGCCTTCAATGCGGCTGGAGGTCTGTGCCTCTTTGACCACATGCATTTCAATGAACAGATCAATGTCGGGCACGATCAGTGAAAACGCATTGAGTTCGCCCAAAGCCCGGTTGGCGGATTCCAGCAGCGCGTTGATGGTCGGGTCTTCCCACCGCCAGGCGTGATCTACCAGCACCGGCTCGAAGCTTTTGTATTGGTAGCGCGCAGTCCAGGTGCCCGACTTGAAGGTTTCGAGCTTCATGCTGGTGTCTCCGTGGCTTGCCAGTTGCGCACGTCGATCTTGCCGGTGGTGGCTGCGGTGATCAGGGCGGTGCGGTATTCAGTGAGACGGGTGATGGCGGATTGGGCTTTGCCTACCATGCGGTCGATTCTGGTTATTGATTGATCAACAGTGGCTGTAATAGCGATTTGCTCCGCTATTGGTGGAACAGGCACAGGTAATTCTGCAATCTGCTCGCAAGTGATTGCCCCTTTGGTGCTTCCGCCGTTTTCACTTTCACTGCGTAAATACGAGTAAGCCATGTCAAACACACGACGCATATATCCAACCAAAGCTTTTGATTCGTCTGATTTAACGTAGGCCAAATGCTGGTTGATAGTGGATTCGAATAGTAGCGTGGTGGCCATTCCCCGCGTCTTACCTTGCCCCGTGATGCCAACCAGCACGGCTGGCGGGGTGATACGTGGCAAGTGACATTCTGACAACGCAAGCGACGTAACAAACTGGTCGGCTTGGGTCACCGATTCTTGATTCACAACCGAGCTGTTGAGCCACGGGTAAATCCCATCGTCCCAATACGACGAATCTTCTCTGCTGGGCGTAGAGCCGTTGCCAATTCGCGCGATGAACTTCAGTCGCTTGACGATCCAATGACTTGGCACCTCGCCGATCCAAGCAACGCCGGAATCACGCATCGACGCATCCGGATTCTGGCCCTTGGTCACGGCTTGGGTGATGATGGCCAGGCGCTTTTCTTTGAGTTTTTGCAGCAGCGCTTGTTTCTTGGCGATCAGCGCGTCGATCTGGCTGGTTTTCCATTCCAGGAAGGCAGCGATTGCATCTTGCTCATCTCTCGGAGGGAGTCCGATCTTTATATCGCCGACAGTGTCGGTATTGAGATTTAGCTGAGTTCCAAATTTGCCTAGACCAAGATAGGGTTGCCCGGAGTCGAAAACGTAGTAAAGAAATTCCGAGTTGATTTGCAAGTGAGGAAAATGAACAAAGCCGTCATGAATGCAGGCCTTGATAGCCGTGATCATGGGCTTGCCAACAGACCCGGCAATGCTCAAAAAAAGAGTTCCTGGCTCTAGAGCAACACTCAAGCTCTTGCCTAGTTCCGAAAGTCTTTGTGTACTGTCTCTCAAATAATGATCATTACTTGTGACATCGGCGATGCGAACCCAAGCGTATTCACCATGTTCATCAAAATACTTTGGGTCTTCTATTGGTCGTGGTGATGCACCGCGTTGGACTGGTGTCAGTCGCTTGATAGACAGCACTTGCCAATGCCCAGGGACAAGACCCAGCCATTCAATGCCCGTTTGCTGGTACTGTGAATACGGCGAAATATTCACACCTTGACCCCAAGTGCAGTTGTCAAGGAATCCTTGACAACTGATTGGCCTTCCAGCCAACCTTTTTGATTTGTCAAGCTTCCCTTGACAGTTGCCCGCTCAAGACCTACCGCCCTCATGCCGTCACCTCCTTCAGCATGGCCATGATGTCTTTCTCCAGCGCCAGGATGTCGGCCTCAATGGCTTCCAGCGGGCGGGGTGGCTCGTATTCGTAAAAGTGGCGGTTAAACGGTATTTCGTAACCCACCTTGGTTTTGCTGTGGTCTATCCAGGCATCGGCCCGGTAGGGCAGCACTTCAGTGGCCAGATACGCCTCGCAGTGGTCTTCCACCAAGGCCAGCAGCGGGTCAATGTCGACCTTGCCCTTGTTCTTTTTGCCTTCATAGTCCAGCGGCAAGGGCAGGGTGATGCCGGGTGGCAGCGGCACGTTTTCTGTGTCGCGCAGGTCGGGGTCTGGCTCAGACTCGCCTTTTTTGCTCCAGCAGACTTCGGCGCTGGGGTCTTTTTCACCCAGCGCACCGGCGCAAAGCAGGGCGGTTTTGAGCTTGGCATCCAGGTCGATGCCGGCGCTGCCAAAAGCTTTGGACAGTTGCAGCTCAAAAACGCTGCGGTCTTTGACAAGTTCGCCATGGGCAAAACCGGGCGACAGGCTTTGCAGCACCTCCAGAATGGCGGCCTGCGCGGCTTCACCCAACAAGATTTCTTCCTTGACCTTGGTTTTGTCCTTGCGTTTGCGTGACAGCACCAGGTCGGCAAACGCCCCGGTGGCTTGCACGCGGGTGATGCGCTCAGCGGTGACGCAGAAGTTGAGCCGCAACGGGCGTTCGACGGTGATTTTCAGAAAACCAAAATCCTGGTTGGCAAACACTTTGCTGACCAACAGGCGCTTGCACTGGTCGCGCTTGGGGTCAATGTTGGTTTGAATGTCGGCCACGGTTTGGCGCACGTCATGGCCAAAGTCGCCATACAGGCGGGTAATGGCGGCAATGTGGTCTGGGGTGCCGTCAAGGCCGTCGCCCATGCGTTTGCGTTTGTCACCCAGGCTTTTTTTCATCTTCCAGGCAAAGTCAGTCCCGTTGATGAGCTGCACCTTGCCTGCACGCTGGGCGGTCTTGCGGTTGGTGACGATCCACACATAGGTGTAAATGCCGGTGTTGTAAAACAACTGGTCGGGCAGGCCGATGACGGCCTCCAACATATCGTGCTCGATGATCCAGCGGCGAATGTTGCTCTCGCCACTGCCTGCGTCGCCGGTGAACAAAGGCGAGCCATTGAAGACGATGGCAATACGCGAGCCTTCACCGCCCAGCTTGGGCGCAGGCTGCATTTTGGAGATCATGTGCAGCAAAAACAAGAGCGCACCGTCGTTGATGCGCGGCAGGCCGGGGCCAAAACGGCCCTTGAAACCAAAGCTGTCATGCTCTTTGGTGACAAAGTCTTTTTCAGGTTTCCATTCCACGCCAAACGGCGGATTCGCCAGCATGAAGTGAAAACGCTCGCCGGGGTGGCCGTCGCCATCGGCCACGCCGTCCTTGATCTTGCCGGTGCCCAGGGTGTCGCCAAAAACGATGTTTTGAACCTCTTCACCCTTGATCATCAGGTCTGAGCCGCAGATGGCGAAGGACTCGGGGTTGTACTCCTGGCCAAACAGGCGCACGTCGGCGCTGGGGTTCAGGCCGGTGTCTGGGTCTTTGATGACCTTTTCAGACTCTGACAACATGCCACCCGTGCCACAGGTTGGGTCGTAAATTTTGATGAGTTTGGCCTTGCGATAGACCAGGTCATCATGGGTGAACAGCAGGTTGACCATGAGTTTGATGACTTCACGCGGGGTGAAGTGGTCGCCAGCCTCTTCGTTGGCCTGCTCGTTAAAGCGGCGCACCAGGTCCTCAAACAAATAGCCCATGGCGATGTTGGGGATGGTGTCGGGGTGCAAATCGACGGCAGCGATTTGCTTGACCACGTCAAACAAGCGGTTGGCTTCGTCGAGTTTTTCAATTTCTTCGTCGAACTTGAATTTCTCGATGATCTTGCGGGCACGACTGGAAAAGCCGGCCATGTAGTTGGCCAGGTTGGCGGCCAGCTTGTCGGGGTCACCCAGCAGGGCGTTGAACGTGAAGTCGCTGGTGTTGTAAAAGCTCAGGTCAAACTTGCGAAAGACCATTTTTTCAATGGTTTCCACGTCGTATTTGGCTTTGCCGTCTTTGTCAGTTTGCTCTTTGAGCTGTCTGTGGTACTTGACGACGGGCTCTTTGGAGGCTTCCAAAACGCAGTCGAGTCGGCGCAGCACGGTGAGCGGAATCATCACCCGGCGGTATTGCGGCGGGCGGTAGGGGCCGCGCAGCAGATTGGCGATGTTCCAGATGATGTCGCCGTGGGCTTTGAATGCGTCGAGATTTTTCATGCACGGTTTTTCTAAGGTTTTTGCCGTTATTTTTGTGGGTAAAATTGGCCTCTAGCGCTTATAAAAAAAGCGCTACAAGCTACAAATAAAATATCAATTGTTGCCCAATCACTCAGTGTGCCAACACCTTGATCTGCGCATTGGGCGCAGCACCAAACATCTCTGGTGCGTACATGGCCTCGACCCGTGACGGTGGCAACGAGAACTCACCCACATTGTTGAGCCGTACGGTGTACTCCATGCGGGTCACCCCTTTGGGCAGGAACTGGTAATAGCTGCGATAGGCCTCGAAACTGCGCTCTTCAAACGCGGGCCAGCCTTCACCACTGGCTTTTTCACCGGCGGTGGCAATCTCGCTGTCGCGCCCCAGTCCGCTGCCAAGAATGGTGGCACCGCCGGGCACCGGGTCGGTGATGACCGCCCAGCTCATGTCTGCGCTGGCGGTGACTTCCAGGGATACCCGCAGCACGTCGCCCCGGCTGTAGCTGCCAGCGGGCAGGGCCGGATTGGCCTGCTCGACCGGGGTGATGGTTTTCCTGATCTGGTAACCGGCAAAAAAAGGTGCTTTGAGTGGCACCGCAGCCAGTGACTGCAGGGTCAACCATGGCTTGCCTGGCCCCTGGTGGTTGACCGTCAAGGTGTCTTTGGCAGCGGCTGCGCCCCACGGCAAAAACATGCTGTTGTTGCGCAGGTTGCCAGGTGCCGCAGGGGCACCAAAAAAGCTGGCCTGGTGCGGTGCACCGGAGGCGTCACTGGCCTTGATGCGTTCCACCCGGCTCCAGTCCACGCTGGCATTGCTGCTGCCCAGGCTGGCGCGGGTGGTTCCGGCCACAGCCGTCGACTCAAACTTGCCGGAGAACTTCTCCAGTGCCAGCCCACCCCACAGGTTGGCGGTGGTGGTGTGCCAGGCCCCGTTTTGCTGGCGTGCCATAAAGCCGTTGGCCAGGCGGCCCATGTCGTCTTTCCAGCCTGGGTCGTCCAGCACGGCCAGTATCAGTCGCGCCGTATTGACATCGCCGTTTTGCATCAACCACCACCAGTAGTCGTCGCGTTCGGTGCTGAAGATCAGTCGCGTGCCCTGGTAACTGATGCGTCCACGCAGGATTTGCTGGGCCTCGGCCAGCCGTTTGTCGCGGTCGGTGACATCCGGTACACGCCGCAGGATATTGAGCCAGTCGATCAGCGCATGGGTGGGCCACTGGTTGGGCGCAATGGTGATGGACCCCAGCATGCGGGCCTGCGCCTTGCCGTAGCGCGACAAGGCCTCCAGCGCCGCAAGTTTGCGCACATCCAGGTCGGTGCCACTTCGCGGGCTCCAGACTTTGCGCTGCAGTCGACCCTCAACAAATGCAGTCAGCGCCCGCTCCATCGGCGCGCGCACCTCGTCACTGAGTGCAAAAGCAGGGTCCAGGCCGGCGGCTTCATGGCTGGCTGCCAGCAGATAGGCGCTGAGGGTGTCGCTGCCATGGGCTGTTTCACCGTCACGCGGTGGGAAATAACCGGCAAGCCCGTCGGCATCCAGATAACTTGGAATTTGCGCTGCCACCTGACGCCACAGCTGGGTGTCGCGCAGACCCAGCGATTTGCTGGTCTTTTGCTCCAGACAGGCAAACGGGTAGTTGGCGAACCAGTCCCTGACGCCCGGCAAGCCTTCCGCCAGTTTGGGTTGCAGCATGAGTTTGAGGCCACCGCGTCCGGGTTGAGCATCGGGGGGGGCACTGGCGGCCAGGCTCAGGGGTGCGTCCAGTTGGACCAATGTGGCCTGCTGCACGGTCAAAGGAATGGCCGGAATGATGCGCTGACTGGCCTTGAGTGCATCGCGCGCGCCACTCAGGGTGTCCCTGGCTTCAATCTCCCACAAAATCGACTCAAAGCGGCTCATGCCGAGCTGTGCCGGTGCCTTGACGGTCCAGGCGATCTGGCGTGCATCACCGGCGGGGATATCGATGGTCTGCGCTGCCAGGTCCAGCAGTGTGGCGCGGGACGTGACCTGCACCTTCATCGCCGCCTTGGTGGTGTTGCGCAAGGTGAGCTGCGCCTGATACTGGTCATCTTCGCGCACCAGAGGGGGCAGGCCACTGATGATCTGCAGGTCCTGTGTGGCGCGGATGCTGGTTGAGCCGGTGCCAAACAGCCCGGTCGATGCATCGGCCACAGCCACAATCTTGAAGCTGGTCAGCGCGTCGTTCAGCGGGACGGTGACGGTGGCGCTGCCTTGGGCATCGAGTTTGATTGCGGGTTGCCACAACAGCAGGGTGTCGAGCAACTCCCTGGTGCCGCTGCGTCCACCGCCACCGCCGGCCGGTACGGCCTTGCGCCCATAGTGACGCCGCCCGATGATCTCCATTTGGGCTGTGGACGTCTCAACGCCCCAGGCGCGGCGCTGCAACATGGCGTCGAGCAGGTTCCAGCTGCTGTTGGGTTTGAGCTCCAGCAAAGCCTGGTCAACGGCTGCCAGTGCCACCTCGGCATGGGCTGCCGCCTGGCCGTTGGGCAGTTTGACCGTGATGGTGACTTTGGCCTGGCTGCGTACGGCGTAACTGTCTTTGTCGGCCTTGACACTCACTGCCAGCTGATGTGCGGCGTTGCCAACCCGGATCTCAGTGGCACCCAGGCGGAACGCCGGTTTGCTCAGGTCGACCAGTGCGGTGGGTGCCACATACTCGCGCCCTTCCACCCAGAATGCGGTCCACCATTCACGCGGTGCTTTGTAGCCCCAGGTGAAAAAGCTGTACCAGGGCACATCGCGCAGCCGCCCGCGCAGTGCCAGCACACTGACATACACGTTTGGCCCCCAGTTTTCCTTGATCTTGAGGCTGATGCTGGGGTCCTGCCCATTGAGTTGCACCACTTCAGTGTGCAATATGCCTTCGCGCTCCACAGTGACCAGGGCGCTGGCAAAGCGGAACGGCATGCGGACCTGAAAACGTGCGGTTTCACCGGGCTGGTAGGACTTCTTTTCGGGCAGCAGGTCGATGCGGTCATGGTCTTCGCCGCCAAACCACAGCTCGCCCTGACGGGTGACGTAAACCGAACCGGCCGCCAGGCTGGACTGGCCGGCGCCATCCTTGGCGCGCACCACCAGTTCCACCTCACCAGCCTGGTTCAGACTGGTTTCGCACAGCAGCAGTCCGCGGGCATCACTTTTGCCACTGCAGACCACCCCCAGTTCTTTGACACTGGTCTGGTTGTCATAACTGTAAAAGCCACCCACCATGCGTTTGCGGCTGCTGGTGGTGATGCGGGCGGTGGCATTGACTTCCATCGGGACATTGACCAAGGGCGCACCCGCGGTGCTGAGCGCCAGGGCCTGAAACCGGATTTTCTGGCTGCTCGACACCCAGCCCTCGGTCTTGATGCCCGCAATCACTGCTGCTGGCCATATGGTCTGCGTGTTGCGAAGGGTTTGAACCTCTCCGTTGGGATCGGCATAACTGGCTTCCAGCACCAGGTCCTGCGGGTAGCTGCGGCGTGGCAAGGTGTCGATACTGATCTTGCCTGCGCCGTTCTTGTCAAGTGTCAATGGCAGTTTGTTGGCGACCACCGCTGTGTCAGAGCCTGACTCGCCTTCACCCGGGTCGTTGCCAGCTTGTTGTGCGCCTTGCGGCGGTGAAAAACTGAACTCCGGGAAGTCTTCAAAATGCACATACCTCTTGCGCGTCAGCGCTGAGACCCGGACAGGCAGGCCGCTGGCACCGCCGCCAGCCACGTAATTGACCTGGACTGCCAGTGGCAGCGATTTGAGATTGATCAGGTCTTTCTTCTCTGCCGCAGCGATACGACCTTCGAGCACCGGCAGGCGAAACTCCTCGACCCGAAAGCTGCCGGTACTGAAGTTTCCCTGCCGACTGGCCCCGCCTGCGCCTTGTAGTTGTACCTCATAGGCACCCAGTTTTGCGGCAGGCGGAATCGCAAAACTGCTCTCGGCGCTTTGGCCGCCGGTGGCGGTGCTTCGCCAGCTTAAGGGCTGCACATACTGCTGGCCACTGCCCACATGGGTGACCACCATCTTGTCCGGCTGTTGGGCCGTCAGCGCAAAACCCTGGCCGGTCTGGCTGCGCAGCAGGTGTTTCATCGACACAGTTTCGCCGGCGCGCAGCAGGGTGCGGTCAAAAATGGTGTGCGCGACCTCGTCCGGGTGTACGTCCTGGCTGACCGGCAGGTTAAAACGCCAGGGCTCGATGCCGCGGTTCCAGTCGCTCCAGGTGAATGCCAGGTCCTGAACACCCGCCTGCGCCGCGCGGGCACTGACAAAGTAGGCATTGCTGTAACCGCCATCACCCGAGCAAACCGGGGCCTGCGGACTGATCCCCGACAGGCTGGCAACACCCTGGGCGTTGGTGCTGCCACTGGCCACCCGTTTGCCCTGACAGTCTGAAACCTGAACCATTGCATTGGCAACCGGTAGGCCCTTGTCCAGTGTGGTGACCCAGGCCAGCGCGTTTTCGCGGCCAAGTTTGAAATGCACGCCCAGATTGGTGACCAGCGCAGAGGTTCGCACAAACAGCGTGCGTGCACTGCCATGGCGCGCATCCAGCAGCGAGGCACCCAGCATCGGCGACGCAATCTCAAGAACATGAAAGCCGGGTGTCAACGGTATGCCGACCACCTCAAACGGGCGTGGGTCCTGCGTCAGCGGTTTTGGCAGATCCAGCGTTCTCAATCCGGTCTGCCCCTGCAGCAGCGACAGCATGCGTGTCTCGACATCGTGCTGATCGGTCTCTGCGATCGCTGCGGGCAGCGGAGAGCGCAGGTCGCGCGCCGCCTGCTTGCGTGACACCGTATAACTGTCGTAACGTTGCACCTTGCGCCACCAGGCAATGATCTCGGCATCGGTTTCGGGTTTCAGGTCACTGACTTTGCCTTGGGGCAGTGTGAGCGCTTGCGCCTTCAGATCGTGCTCGACCCGGCGCAGGGTGATCGGCAGCATGGCCAGCCCATCGGGTTCGGCGAACCGCTCGACCACACCAAAGGGTGCCGCGGCAAACTTGGCCAAGGGGGGCATGTCGGCCGTGGTCACCTGCAGCGGGAAGGTGTCGGCATTGAGGAGTGTGCGGCCTGAGGCATCTCTCAGGCCTTTGGGTAGTACCAGGCTCAGTCGGGCTGCTTCCGGCAAAGGGGCTTTGAAGTGAACGGCGTCAAAAACCGCCTGTGGATCGTTGTTGTCGTGGTCAAAAACGGGCTTGAAGCTGGTTTTGTCGGAGTTGAGGCGAATGCCTTCAAGTTGCTGGCGTGTCGCGGGTGCGGAAAACTGCAGTCGCACCGGGCGGATCGGCAAGCAGGCCGACTGGGCATTTTCCCTCTCGCAGGACATGCTGGCGGAAAACGGCTCGCGCACTTTGAACTCAAAGCGTTTGTCGATCCTGTTGGTGACGCCACCCGGCAAAGTTGCCGTCGCTGGGGTGGCCACCCCCTTGCCGAAAACCAGCACCACCTTGGCACCGGCACTCAATCGCCGATTGCAGGCCAGCGTCACCCAACGCTGGGGTTCACGGGTGGCGTCGTCCATTTCGCCAATCGATTGCAGCATACTGGTGCGGTCCTTGCCATCGATCAACCGCACCGGAACACGTTCACCAACGCCATCGACGGCGCACCAGGTGTGGGCCAGCAGGCTGCTATGGCTGGCTGCACCGCTGAGTTTCAGGGTAAAAAACTGCTCCTCGTCGATGGCTTCGTCGGTGCTTGGCCAAAGGGATTGCACAAACGGCCCACCACTATTAAATTTAAAGCTTGAAGGCCCCGTCAGTATTGAGCCAGAGGCAGATTTGATGCCTGATTTGAGGCGCGCCGTACAACTCACGCCGGGGGGCAATTCGGACTCAAAATCAAACACCCACTGTTTGGCGTTCAGCCAGCGGCCGGTACCCTGGGTCGCCTTTGGATCGGAGCATTGCAGGTCCAGCGGTGCCGCCGCCTGGGCGTTACCAAAGTCGATTGCCGCCTCGTCAAACCTGACCACCACCTGGCTGATACGGGCCACCTCACCGGTTGGTGATTGCCCGATGAGCTGAAATGACTGAGCCAGACCAAGCCAGGACAGGCTGGCGACGAACACCATCAGATTGCGAAGCTTCACACCGTTCCCCTTGAGTGAGAGCGTGCACTTTAGCTGCATTTGGGCACCCTGGGGGTGCCGACCGGTTTACAGCGTCTTTTGAATCAAGGCCCCACTGAACAGGTAGGGCAGCCGGGGCAATTTGCCGGCTTCCACACCACCTTTATTCTCCACACTGATGGCCAATTTTTTGGCTTGTGACAGAACTTTTTCTGACGCGGGGATTTGCGCGGTCCTGATCTTGGTGGCCAGAACGCCCAGGGACAGCGGGCGGTCCTGGTCGTCCAGCGCCCAGAGTTGCATGCTGTCTTCCTGGCCTTCCTTCACATCATTGAGACGCTGGATCAGCAGGTAGCCATCCTGCGGGTCAAAAGTGATGAGCTGTGCCGGCTGGTGCTTGTCGTCCTGCAGCACTGCCACAAATTTGACTTGCGGCACTGCCTTGAGCTTCTTCTGCAAATGCTGCATCTGTGCCTTGAACTGCTCCATCATGCTGACGCCGGTGGCGGCGGCAATGGCCAGCAGAATCAGGCAGACAATGGTCGCAATACGCCAGCGGGTGGCGTGACAAGGCGGATTGGCGGGGGTGGCTTGAACTGTGTCGGTCATAACGGGGAAACTCAGGTAGGTTGAAAACGTCGGCGGGTCATGGCGGTGTTGAGCCGGTCTGGCACAGGCTAGGTCAGGCGTGCCCGATGCCGCTCAAGCTGCAGCCGCACCTGTTTGGGCGCGGTGCCGCCCAGCACATCGCGCGCGTTGAGCGAGCCACGCAGGCTTAACACGTCAAACACATCTTTCTCAATGCGCGGGTTGAAGCCCTGCAGCACGGCCAGCGGCAGTTCGGACAAGTCCACCTGGTGCGACACGGCGGCCTTGACCGCGTGCGCCACGGTTTCGTGGGCATCTCGAAAAGGCAGGCCTTTCTTGACCAGATAGTCCGCCAGGTCGGTGGCGGTGGCATAACCTTTGAGGGCGGCGGCCTCCATGGCTGGCGCATTCACAACAATGCCGCCATCCTTCTTGCCTGTGGCCGGGTTGAGCTGGCCGCCGATCATCTCGGCGAAGATGCGCAAGGTGTCCTTGAGTGTGTCGACGGTGTCAAACAGCGGCTCCTTGTCTTCCTGGTTGTCCTTGTTGTAAGCCAATGGCTGGCCCTTCATCAGGGTGATCAGGCCCATCAGGTGACCCACCACCCGGCCGGTCTTGCCGCGCGCCAGCTCGGGCACATCCGGGTTCTTCTTTTGCGGCATGATCGATGAGCCGGTGGTAAAGCGGTCGGCGATTCGAATAAAGCCAAAGTTCTGACTCATCCACAACACCAGTTCTTCGCTCAGGCGGCTGATGTGCACCATACACAGGCTGGCAGCGGCGGTGAACTCGATGGCAAAGTCACGGTCGCTTACGGCGTCGAGGCTGTTCTGGCAAAGCTGCGGCTGGCCCAGAGCGTTGACCATGCCCAGCGCACTTGCGACCTGCTCGCGTTGCAAGGGGTAACTGGTGCCCGCCAGCGCCGCGGCACCCAGTGGTAGGCGGTTGACGCGGTTGCGTACCTCACCCATACGATCAGCGTCGCGGCTGAACATTTCGACATACGCCAGCAAGTGATGGCCAAAACTCACTGGCTGTGCCACCTGCAGGTGGGTAAATCCGGGCAGAATCACTTCAACGTGTTGTTCCGCCACATCGAGGA
>JAGOUM010000036.1 GCA_018061265.1 Rhodoferax sp.
TCAAGGGCCAGATGGCCACCGGTGTCTTCATGCTGGTGACGGCCAAGGACGGTGCCAAGCTGGTGGGTGGCTCGTCTCCCGTGGCGGGCGTCACCCAGGTGCACGAGATGAAGATGGAAGGCAGCGTGATGAAGATGGCCGAAGTCAAGGGTGGACTGGACCTGCCCGCAGGCAAGACGGTCGAACTCAAGCCGGGCGGTTACCACGTCATGCTGATGGACCTGAAAGAGCCATTGGCCAAGGACAGCACCTTGCCACTGACGCTGGTGTTCAAGGATGCGAAAGGCGTTGAGACCAAGCAGGAACTCAAGGTTCCGGTGGCCATGACGGCACCGGGTGGCAAGGCAGCACCTGCCATGGACCATGCCATGCATGGCGCCAAACCTGCCGCCAGCCACTAAGGCTGTGGTGGCGATGACGAAGCGAGCGACTCGTCAGCGCTGAATCGCCGCCTGCGGCACCTAATCCCACCCGGGGCGGGGTCCGACGGCGTGGAATTGCCTGTCAGATTGGCGGATTCACGATTACTGCAACCATGTTGCGTTAGAATTTATTGCAATTCAGTTGCACTAATGCCTGGTTCTTGCATTGTGCGTTGAGTCAACAACCCACTTCTGACAAGGATCTTCCATGAAGCGCTACACCCTGAAAATGCTCGCCCTGTTCGCCATGCTTGCCAGTGGCGTCCTGGCCCCAAGTGCGCACGCGGCTGAGCCCATGCCGGTGCTGGCCTCGTTCAGCATTTTGGGTGACCTGGTCAAGGTGGTGGGGGGCGACCGGGTCGCGGTGACCACCCTGGTCGGCCCTGACTCGGATGCGCACAGCTTTGAGCCCAGGCCGGCAGATGCCAAGACCCTTCTGGCCAGCAAAGTGATGGTGGTCAACGGTCTGCACTTTGAGCCCTGGGCCGAAAAGCTGGCCAAGTCCGCCAACTTCAAGGGTGATACGGTGGTGGCGGCCAAAGGCGTCAAAGCGTTGGCCATGCCGGAAGAAGAGGGACATGAGGACAAAGCACACAAAGATGGCAAAGAGCCCGCAGCTGGTGGCCATCAGCATGAGATGGACCCCCATGCCTGGCAAAACCCCAACAATGTGGTTCTGTATGTGCGCAACATCGCCGCTGGCCTGGCCAAGGCCGACGCCAGTGGTGCCGCCACCTACAAGGCCAACGCTGAAGCCTATGTGAAGGAGCTGCAGGCGCTGGACGCCACCATCAAGGCCCAATTGGGTGCCATACCTATGGGCAAACGCAAGATCATCACCTCGCACGATGCCTTTGGCTACTTTGCCGCGCAGTACAAAGTGAAGTTCCTGGCACCCCAAGGGGTTAACACCGAGGCTGAGCCCAGCGCCAAAGAAGTGGCACAGTTGGTGCGGCAAATCAAGCGTGAAAAAGTTCGCGCGGTGTTCATTGAGAACATGAGTAATCCCAAAATGCTGGAGCAGCTCGGCAAGGACGCCGGCGCCAGTGTGGGCGGCACCTTGTATTCAGATGCCTTGTCGGGCAGCGATCAACCGGGTTCCACTTACCTCAAGATGATGAACCACAACCTGAGCCAGTTGGTCGCGGGGATGAAGTTGAACTGATGTGTAACTTTTGGGCGGCAAGTCGAAACCCGCCGAGCCGAAGTTGTGGCGCGTCTGCCAGTCAGTCTGGCTGGTTTTGAATGGGCTCGGTCCAAGTGGCTGTGGCCAATTGACGCAATTGCAGCCACTGTGCCTGCGTCAGCGCTTGGGTACGGGTCACACCGTTCTGGCTGATGTGTACCTGCTGTGCGCTGATGTCCCACCGTTCACCGGTCGCCGTTTCAACGGTGAAGCTGCCCTCAGGGTCATGCCGCTCGGACAGTGCCAGTTCACTGGACGGGCGCAGCGCGCTGGCTTCAGCGCGAACGTCCCGCCGGGCCGCCGTGTCGCCGGCCGCTGCCGCAGGCGCGGGCAGCGCACGTAGCGCCGCCAGCAGCGCGCTGGCCTGATCGGGGGTCAACTTGCGGGTTTGGCCGTTGACACTGACGCGCACTTCGTACTCCGTCAAGGATTGGGTCACCAGCGCCGGTGACGCCTTGGCAGCCGGTGCGGGTTGTGGCATCGCTGCGATGGCGCTGTCGTCTGCCCGAGTCGCGACGGCAGGTGCCGGTGACGCGATTTCTTGGGTCGCTGCGGCAACAGGTGCTGGCGGCGCAACGGATTTGGCCACCTGTTGTCCCGGTTGGGCCTGGGCCGACTGACGCAGCTGCCGCGCTGCCTCAGGCACCGGGGCGACGGCGGCTGGCGGTGGTGCTGCACCCGCTGGTAAAGGTCGGTTTGATTCAGCACGGTTGGCCTGACCGTCCGGGCCAACTTGAGGCGACATTGGATCGCCGTGCGGCTGCACTTCAGACAGGTCGCGGCCAGCCCACATGACCGTGATCAGGCTGGCAATCAACACACTGGCCAGTGCACCGATCAAAGGAGTCCGTTCACCCGGCTGACCGAGCAACCAGCGCCACCAGGCGAGCCAAGGGTTAGTCGGGCGCTGGGTGAATGCCACATTGGCCGGTTTTTTCGAAGCCGTCGCCGTTTTCAGCAAGGCGTCTTCGGCCGCCTGCAGCACCCTGTTGCGCAGCGCGGCGTTGGGCATGTCGTGGGCATCGGGCATGTGTTGCAGCGCTTGTGCCAGACGAGCGTCGCGCAGCGCATCCGGGTGAAGTGACTCTTGGGACGGTTTGCTCATGTCCGACCTCCGGCCAATGGCCAGTCTTCCAGATAAGCCCCCATACAGCCGCGCAATTTGGTCATGGCGTAGCGCAGTCGGCTCTTGGCGGCTTCCAGTGCAATCTGCAAGGCGGCGGCCATTTCCTGAAGACTGCAATCGTCTTCGTGGTGCAGCAAAAACGCGGCGCGCTGGGTGTCGGGCAACTGCTGCAGGCAATGCATCAATTGCTGACCGGCGGCGCGCCAGTGTGCGCTGTCTTCACTGCTGGGGCTGTTGTCGCCCAAGCGGGTCTGCAGCCAGTCCAACACAGTGTCATCGTTGTCGTCCTCGTTGTTGCCACCGGCCAGTTCGTGTTGTGACACCTCTCGTCCACTCTTGCGCAACTGGTCCAGACAGGTGTTGTGGGCAATGGCAAAGGCCCAGGTTGTCCAGCGGGCCTGGCCGGGCTCAAATCGCACCCGCGCCTGGATGATCTTCATCCAGGTGTCCTGAAACACCTCATCGGCCTGCGCCGCCAGCGCGGCTCCCAGCACCCGGCGCACAAAACGGAACAGCCTGCCTTCATGGCGGCGGTACAGGGCCTCAAATGCCGCACCCTCACCTTGGGCATAGGCCAGCATCAGTTCGTCGTCGGACAGGTCGTTCCAGTGCATTTCGGTATTGTGACTCTGGGCGGGTGGCGTTGGTTTGGCTTGCCAGGCGTGAAGTGATACGTCTGGCAACCCGATAGTGGGTCAAGTTTGGCGAAATAAAAAATTTTTTGAAATGTTTAACCCCATTGCGGCAGCTGGTGCGTATCAGTCCTGCACGAATCAATTTTTGTTCAAACCAGGAGAACACCATGCGTCACCCTTTCTTCCAACGGCACCTGATCAGTCTGGTCATTGGCGCGCAGCTCGCGGGCTGCACCGGTGCGGCGGTGAATGCGGCCACATCCGACAGTGATTGGCCGAGCACTGCCCCATTAACACCACCTGTGGCCACCCGGCCCGCACAGGCCAAGCCATGGGCCGGCACAGCGCCCATGCCGACCTTTGGCCCGCTGGCGGTTCGCCCCAACTTCCAGGCCCCCTCGGCCCAAAGCTGCACATCCAGCATTCCGACACGAGAGGTGCCGGGGCGCCAGGCATCGCCAAGCTTTGGGCTATGGCACCGGGATATCTGGCCTGGCTCGGCCTCGCGGGGAGGTGACGCCAGGGCGGCGGGTGCACCGCCGCCCGCAGTGGCGTCGGCCAAAGCCATGAACGAAGTGGCCAGTGCAGACAGTGCCTCTGAGGTCGCACCCGCTGCACCGTTGCCGTTGCAGCAAGCCGAGCGGCGACGCCCGCAGCCAACGTCGGCCAACCCGGTGGTCACGGCCGGTGTGGTGGATGACAACGCCAATTTTGCCGAGTACCTGGCTTATCGCCAGCGCACGCAGGTGGCGCACCGGCCGCTGGACATTGCCGAGCGCTACTTGCTGCAAGTGCGCGACGGCGCTGGGCGCAGTGTGCCCGACGCCGAGGTGCGGGTGCAGTCGCCCGGCGGACAGGCGATGTGGGCGCGCACTGACGCGGGCGGGCAGGTGTGGCTGTCGCCCGACGCCTTTGATGCCAGTCGCTCCAGCATCTATCAGGTCAGCGTGCGCAAGTCGGGCCGTTGGGGCATGACACAGGCCACAGCGTTTCTGCAGCGTGGCCAGAAAAGTGCGATGGACGTGACGCTGGACGCCGCCACGCCGCAACGCGCGCAGCTGGACCTGGTGTTCCTGATTGATGCCACTGGCTCCATGGGTGATGAGATCGACAAGCTTAAGAGCACCCTGCGTACCATCGCCCGCGAGGTAGCAAGCCTGCCGGCCCAGCCCGATCTGTGCTTTGGGCTGGTGGCCTACCGTGACAAGGGTGACCAGTTTGAGCTGCGCAGTCACGACCTCACCAATGACCTGAGCGCATTCCAGGGCGTGCTGAACCAGTTGCGGGCCGGGGGTGGTGGCGATTACCCCGAGGCCATGAACGAGGCCCTGCATGACACCATTCACCGCTTGAGCTGGCGCGGCAGCAACACCACCCGCATGGTGTTTCTGCTGGCCGATGCGCCGCCGCACCTGGACTACGGCGGCCCCCAGTACGACGATGACATGCAGGCCGCGCTGGGCAAGGGCATCAAGGTCTTCAGTGTCGGTGCCAGCGGGCTGGATGCTCAAGGCGAATATGTTCAGCGCCAGATCGCGCAGTACACCGGTGGCAAATTTGTGTTTCTCACCTATGCCCGGGCGCACAACCCTGCCAGTGGCCCGGGGCGGGAAACGGTTCACGATGTGCAGAACTACAGCGTCGACAGCCTGGACCGGTTGATCGTGCGTCTGGTGCGCGAGGATCTGGCACGTTTGGGCAAGGGCTGAAGTCAGCGGTATCGGTGCCAACCGGTTGGCCGTCTGGGTCCGTTTTTTGCTGAATTCCATACCCGAAGTTGATGCAGGTCATGTTTATTTATCAGTGATGATGGAACAATCGCGTCCCATGACCCTCCTGCACACCTTGCGCAACACACCCTGGCTGGCCAAACTGGCGCTGCTGTGGTTTGCGCTGACGCTGGGTGCGGCAGTCGCCAGCCCGATGATCAACCCTCAAGAAGAGTTGATCATCTGCACGTCGGCAGGCATGGTCAAGGTCAAGCTCCATGCCGATGGCTCGATCAGTACCGAGGCCAGCAGTGAACTGAGTTGCCCGCTGTGTGTGGTGGGTGGCGCAGCGCCGCCCGCGTTTGTCAGCCTGGAACCCGCACCCGTGCCAGCGCTGACCTATGTGCAACCGGGCATAACAAGCGTCCATGTGACTGCGTCCACCGCAGCGCCGCCGCCCCCGCGTGGCCCACCTGCCTCTCTTTAGAACTCAACTTAATAGCTGTCAGCGCACGTCCTGTATGGGCTAGAGGCTGATTCTGTATGTGGTTTTGCCTGAGCGCCAGTCCGCGCATCCGGTCGATGCACTTCACCCATTTTGCTAGTCATGCGGTTCAATTCCTTTTCCTATGAGCGACCCAGCCGTCGTGGCTGGCTGGCTGGCCTGATGGTGGCGGCCCTGACATGGGGCTGCGCGCCCAACGACCAGCCGTCGCCCAACAGCCTGGACATCACGGGCGCCAACTATGGCAAGGATTTCAAATTGACCGATGCGCAGGGCCGTACACGCACGGTGGCCGACTTTCGGGGCAAGGTGGTGTTGCTGTTTTTTGGCTTCACTCAATGCCCGGATGTTTGCCCCACCGCGCTGGCCTCTGCCGTGGAGGTGTTGCAAACGCTGGGTGACGATGGCAGCAAGGTGCAAGTGCTGTTTGTCAGCCTGGACCCGGAGCGCGACACGCCTGACATCCTGCAGGCTTATGTGAGCAGCTTTCACCCCAGCTTTATCGGACTGCGCTCCGACCTGGCCGGCACCGCGGAAACCGCAGCGTACTTCAAGGTGTTTTACCGCAAGGTTCCCATGGGCGGCAGCTACACCCTGGATCACAGCGCCATCACCTATGTGTTTGACAAAACCGGTCAGTTGCGGCTGGCTTCACAGCCCGGGCAGTTGTCGGCCAGACTGGCGCAGGATGTCAAGCAGCTGCTGACCGCGCCGGGTTGACAGCGGCGCAGTGACCTACCTATTAATAATAGATCAATCGTTTTTTACCTGGAATAAATCATGAACAAAACTCCTTTCAATCGCCGCGATTTGCTCAAAACCGCCTCGGTCAGCGCCTTGGCACTTGGCAGCACCAGCGCCGCCCTGGCCCAAGATCCTGGCAAGCCGGGTATGCCGCCCACCCAATGGTCTGACGCTTATGGCCCGGTGGCCAACCTGCCCAAGGACAAAGACCCGGTGACCAATGAGCTCGACAAATACCCACGCTGCCGCTACTGCGGCATGGAGCGCGCCAAGTTCAGCCACACCCGCCACTTGCTGGTGTATGAGGATGACAGCGTGGAAGGCACCTGCTCCATCCACTGCGCGGCGATCAGCCTGTCGCTCAACATGGACCGTGGCCCCAAAGCCATTTACGCCGGTGATGCCGGCGCTGCTGGCACGATCAAGCCGCTGGCGCTGGTGGACAAAATGCACTATGTGCTGGACCCGAGCAAGCCCGGCACCATGACCAAGGCCAGCAAATTTGCCTACGCCGACCGCGCCGCAGCCGATGTCGCCGCCAGCACCGAGGCTGCGCAAAAAGCCGGTGCCAAGGTGGTGGACTTCAACGCGGCCCTGACCAGCGCCTACCTGGGCATGGCCGAAGACACCGTCATGCTGCGCAAACGGCGCGGTGAAATGCGCAAGAAGATGGCAGCAGGCACCTGATCGCCATGTGCCACACCTGCAAAGCACTGGGTGCGGCACAGCCTTTGCCAGATCAGGCAGGGGCTGTGGCTGTGCGCCCTTGGAGTCGCCGTGTCGTGATGCAAACACTGGCGGTGGCTGCCGGAGCGCTCGCAACCGGTCAGGCCGCCCATGCCAAACCGGTGAAGCTACCGGCCCCCGGCCCGCGTGACACCTGCCCGGTGTGCGGCATGTTTGTGGCGCCCTACCCCTACTGGGTTGCCACCGTGCTGTGGCGCGATGGCAAGGCGGTGCATTTTGACGGGGCCAAAGACTTCTTTAAATACCTGCTGGATTTGAAGAAATACGAACCTGGCCGTGCGCTGGCCGAGATCACCGCCATGGGTGTCACCGACTACTACGCTACCGGGCGCATTGATGCCGCTCAGGCGTATTACGTCATCGGCTCGGACGTGCTGGGGCCGATGGGCCACGAACTGGTGCCGCACGACACCCAGGCCGAGGCCAAAGAGTTCATGGCCGACCACAAAGGCCAGCGCGTGCTGCGCTTTGCCGAAGTGACCCATGCCATGCTGCTGGGGCTGGACGGCGGCAAGTTCTGATGATCCCTGCCAACGCACCCCCTGCCGGCCAAACCCTGCCCCGGCGCGGCTCCAGCCTGGCGCTGGGTTTTTTGGGCGTGCTGCTGCTGGCGTGTCTGGCGGCTTTGGCGCACACCGCCTGGGCGCAACGCCAAGCTGCCCTACGGCCCCATCTGTCGGTCGCCATGGTGCAGGCGCTGCGCCTGACCGACTTGGCGCTGTTCACCGAGGCGCGCTACACCCGGCACTTGAGTCAGGCAGATGCCTTTTCAGCCTTTCAGGATGGCCCGGTGGCGCTGGAGCATTTTCCGGCGGGCTCGCTGGTGATGCCAAGTCGAACGTTTCCGCCATCGGGCTTTTCCGATGCTGCCCCTTTGCGCTGACCCGTCGCACACATCTCCTATGCAACACTGGTTTAACCGTCAACGCTACCTCATCGACTACACGGTGGCCGCGATGGCGCGCCAGCGCAGCAAAAACCTGGGGTTGTGGCTGATCTACACCGCACTGATTTTTGTGCTGGCCTCGGTAATCTTGCTGGGCAGCGCTTTGCGGCGCGAAGCCGCGCAGGTCTTTCAGGGCAGCCCCGACGTGGTGGCGCAAGGCTTGCGCATGGGCCGCCACGACATGAGCCGCGCCGCTGACATTGAGAAGCTGCAGGCTTTGCGCGGCGCACCCAGGGTAGAGGGCAGGCTGTGGGGCTACCTCTATGACACCTCCACCGCCGCCAACTACACGCTGCAAGTGCCGTCACCCCAGGAGCCGCAGTACGCATTGCAAGACGGCGAGGCCATCATCGGCGAAGGCGTGGCTCGGCTGCGCAACGTGAGCGTGGGCCGATCCATTTACCTGGTATCACCCGCCGGGCCGTTTTTGAACCTCAAGGTCAAAGCCATACTGCCAGAAGCCACGGCGCTGGTCAGCAGCGACCTGGTGCTGGTGTCCGATGTCGACTTTCGTCGCTTTTTTCAGCTGCGGCCCGACGAGTTCACCGACATTGCCGTGTTTGTGCGCAACCCCAAAGAAATCACCAAGGTGTCTGAGAAGGTCACCATTGCGCTGCGCCAGCACCGCGTGATCACCAAGGAAGATGTGCTGCGCACCTACGAGGCGGTGTTCAGCTGGCGTGAGGGGCTGCTGCTGGCGCTGTTGTCAGGCGCGGTGCTGGCCTTTGGCATTCTGGCGTTTGACAAGGCCAGCGGCTTGTCGGCACAAGAAAAGCGCGACATCGGCATCCTCAAAGCCATCGGCTGGGACACCGGTGACATTGTGCGCATGAAGCTATGGGAGGCGATGCTGATCTCACTGACCGCTTTTCTGGCAGGGTTTGCGCTGGCCTATGCGCATGTGTTTTTCTTCTCGGCCCCGCTGCTGGAGGCGGTGCTCAAAGGTTGGTCCACGCTGTACCCGCGCGTGGCACTCACCCCCAGCATTGACGGTTTACAAATCGCCACGCTGGCGCTGCTGACCGTGCTGCCGTACCTGGCTGCGATTGTGGTGCCAGTGTGGCGCTCTGCCTCGGCCGACCCCGATGCGGTGATGCGTTAACCCTGGGCCTTGCCATGCTCGAATTGACCCAAGTCACCAAGCTTTACCACGAAGGCCAGCCCAACCAGTTGGCCGCCGTGTCCGAGGTGGACCTGTGCCTGCAGATGGGCGCGGTCACCGTGTTGGAGGGCCCCAGCGGCTCGGGCAAAACCAGCCTGCTGACGCTGATCGGTTGTCTGGCGCGGCCCACCTCCGGGCGCGTGGTGCTGCACGGCGAAGCGCTGTCAGGCTTGCCGGAGCAGCACTTGGCGCAGGTGCGGCGCAAAACCTTTGGCTTTGCCTTTCAGCGCTTCAACCTGATTCCCGGCCTGAGCGTGCTCGATAACGTGATGTTGCCCGCTTACCCGCTGGGCTTGCCCTACGCCCAGCTGGTGGCACGCGCGCAAGACGTGATGGCCCAGCTCAACATCGGGCACCGCGCGGCGTTCAAGGTGGAGCTGCTCTCGGGTGGCGAAATGCAGCGCACTGCAATTGCCCGCGCGCTTATCAACGACCCGGCCATCGTGATTGCCGATGAGCCCACCGCCAACCTCGATGCTGCGCTCACCAACCAGTTTCTCGACATCGTGGCCAGCCTCAAAGCCGGCGGCAAAACCATCATCCTGTCGAGCCACGACCCGCGCATCACCCGCTCTGCCGTGGTGGACCGGGTGGTAACGATGGCCGACGGACGCATTGTGGTGGCCGCATGATCCTGCACCCGCCGGTGATGGCCCTGAGCTTGGCGGCGCTGCTGAGTGCTGGCACGCTAAGTTGGGCCGGTATTTTCTCGGTGCAACTGCTGCGCCACTGGAACCTGGCCAGCGGCGCACGCCGTCAGATCGAACTGGAACGCCGTACCTACCTGATCGCCACCACGCTCACTTTGGTGCTGGCCTTGCAGGGCTTTGCGTTGCTGTTGATGGTGTTCAACGCTGATGCCATGGCCCCGCTGCTGATTGGCGCGATGTGTGCGTTTGGCACCTTTAACGCCAGTGTGTTCGGTTTTCCTGCGCTGTTTGCCAAGATGGCGCTGTTTTTCGCGGCGATCGTCTGGCTGGCGATGAACCATGCCGACGTGCAGGCGCGTGACTATCCGCTGACCCGGCGCAAATACGCGCTGCTGTTGTTGATTGCCCCGCTGGGCTTGTTGGATGCGGCCTTAAGCCTGGCGTATTTTGCCGACCTCAAGACCGACACCCTCACCTCCTGCTGCGGCACCGTGTTTAACCCCGAAAAAGCCGGGCTGGGCGGCGAAGCGGCTGCGCTGGACCCACGCACTGCACTTTTCCTGTTGGCTGGCAGTCTGGGGTTGACCACGGTGCTGGGCTGGCTGGCCGACCGCCGTCCCGCCATGGCCGTGGCTTACGGCGCGGTGAGCACGGTATTTTTTGGCGTGGCACTGGCTGCTGTGGTCTCAGCCGTGTCGATCTACATTTATGAAAACCCACACCACCATTGCCCGTTTTGCCTGCTCAAGCGCGAGTACAACTACATCGGCTTTGCGCTGTACGCGCCGCTGTTTGTGGGTGCTGCCTGCGGGCTGGCCTCGGGCGTGTTGAGCCTGCGCCCACCGCCCAGCCTGCAAACCCGGTTGGCCAACCTGACCCGGCAACTGCGCCGGGTATCGATGGTCGGGTTTCTGGTGTTTGGCGGGCTGTGTGCTTGGGCTGTGGTGAGTTCAGGCTTGCGGATTTAGCCGATTTTGCGGTGCGGGTTTGACGCGGACCAACGCCTGATTGTTCTGTCGTTGGGGACGCTGGCCGACGTGGCATTCAGCTTCGCGGCTGTCCCCTGCCCTTCGGGCTCCTCCTTGATGCCGCTGTGCTGAATGTCACGCCGACTGTGCGTCTGTGCGCGATGTGCGAGTGCATCACAGGCATTCAATGCTATGAGTTGCCGATGACGGGTGCTGTTCAAAGTGATAGCTGGTTGAGCGCAGATGGCTAGCAGTTTTTTGGGGCCATTTTGGACTCTGACCCTAAGCCGAAATCGAGGAACCTTCGTCGCGAGGGCGCGACTCCTACAGAACAGCCGGCGCACTTTTGAATTTGTAGGAGTCGCGCCCTCGCGACGAATAACTTTAAATGTTTGAATTCTTCGCATGATTTGCAAAGACTTGGCTTGTTAGTGACTAATAAGTAGCAGACTATCGCAAAACCGAAGTTGCTGTTCCCAGCGAAGCGGCCAGGGTTTTTAATTGCTGTGAAGCATCGGCGCTGTGAATTTGGCAGCCATAGGACCAAAGCTCCAGCATTCTTTGCGCGGTTGGGGTAAAACTACGGTGCACAGCGGTTTGCGCCACCACCTCTTGCCCCACGCTGAGCAAGGCGTCGACCAAACCGACGCTGGTGGCTGCCTGGAACTTGGGCGAGACATTGCACCGGTCGGCCAACTCGCGCAGATTGTTTGGCACAAACCAACGCTTGACACCGCCAAAGCTCAAGGCCGGTGCGTCAAGCGCATCGCCATCTTGCGCGCGTGGCGCATAAACCGACATCGACAGCATGTCAAAAACCGGCGACAAGCGCACGTCTTGGGCGCTTGCGTAAATGAATCCAAAGTTTTTCAGATGGGCATCGCCATTTCTGATGGCCATGCAGGTCACATAGTGTGCGTAAAACTGCTCCAGCGCCGCGCTTCTCTGTTCAATCGGACAAAACTCAGTGATCTTTTTGATGATTTTCTCAACCGAACCAGAAAACTTGTCGCCAGCGTTGAGGGCCAGCATGGCGCACATGTCTTCAAATGCCAGGTTGACACCGGCCTCAAGCACGTCAAAGCGGCGAATCGCCAGGCGATTGGCATCTTGCGAGAGTTGAAACTCCGGCACGGGCAGACCCATTTTTTTCGCCACGCTCAAGCCAAAATACTCGTTCAGAATCAGATGGAGGTGGTCGTCATCATTGGATTTGATGATCCAGTGGTCAAAAACCAGCGTACTCTTGCGCTGCCCTGGCGTGTCTGCCAGCGGGCTTTTGGCCAGAAATTTGGGGAAACCGCCGGATACGCCCGAGGTGTCGGCGTGTTCTTCCAAAAACCGGGCCACGATTTCTTTGGAACTGCTTTGCAGCAGTCGCTGCAAGTCCTCGCACGGGCTCTCTGCCGACAAGGCTGACCCGTGCGGTGCCAGTTGGATGCGGCCAACCAAATGAGCGCCCACCACCGAAAGCAACTCCATGTCGCCGAAATAATCAAAATGCTTGGCGAACTTTTTCGTCAACAACTGCCTGAGCGCACCCTCGGGCAGGCTGACCTGAAACACCGGATGCAGCGCGGCATGCGTCCAGATCTCGGTGCGAACCGGCATCAGCAGTGACACCATCTGGCTGGGTGCCACACCGGCGTGGTACGAAAAAACAAAGCGGTTGACCTCAACCTGTTCCAGCGTGCCGACCAAAGCATGGTTGACATACACGTCGAGCTTCACCCTGCCACTCCAAAGCGTTCCAGTGCGTTTTGGGCGTTCATGTCGTCCAGCGTTGGGGTTTGGGTGCTACTGGCCTGCATGACGATGTCCAGACAACTGTGCAGCCGACGCAAGGTGCTCAGGTTGCAGTCGCCGCCTTTTTCGATCATCAGCAGGGCGCGCCGACTGATGCCTGCGGCCTGCGCCAGCCTGGCCTGGCTCCAGCGCAGTTGTCGGCGTTTGGTCACCACCACGCTCACCAGGGGGTCCAGATGATCCAGGCAGGGCATGGGTAGGTTGGCTTGAGTTCGCATTGTGAGGGTGATCTTAGAATCACTATTTAACCATAATCGATACATTCCGTGATCTTTGAATTACATTTTATTGCTTGTTTTCGACCCATATTCCGCCCAAAGGAAGCGTCGCTGGCATCTGAGTGCCAACTTGCGCGGGGATGCCGTCGCGCCGCCGTCTTTGGCGCCGTTGCCAATCACCTGTCCCGCAGTTGATGTATGTCATTTTTTAACCCTGGCAGGCGATGCCATAATTGCCCCCCATGACCCTCCTGCATACCCTGCGCAACACACCCTGGCTGGCCAAATTGGCGCTGCTGTGGTTTGCCCTGACGCTGGGTGTGGCGGTGGCCAGTCCCATGGTCAACCCACAGGAAGAGCTGATCATTTGCACCTCGGCGGGCATGGCCCGGGTCATGCTCCATGACGACGGATCGATCAGCACCGAGCCCAGTGGCGAATTAAGTTGCCCGCTGTGTGTGGTGGGCAGCGCAGCGCCACCGGCCTTCGTCATGGTGTTGCCCGAACCGGTGCACCCCTTGGGTTACGCACTTCAAAGCATACCGGCGGCGCACATCGCCGCCGCCACCGCCGCACCGCCACCATCTCGTGGCCCTCCAGACTTTCTATAAGCTATCAAATTTCTAGCTGCTAGCCATTAGCCTGTGTGGGCTAACAGCTGATTTGATCAGTATCTTTGGGCTATTGAGCCCGTCTTTCGGATGCACTTCGCCAGTGCCATTTCCTCTACTTTTAATTCAATAGCTGCCAGCGTAATCTGGATAAGGGCTACAGGGTTATTTGTCATATTTTTCGCAACGCTTTTTCACTCCACTCTAGGTTCATCATGCCCACATTTCAATTCTCGAAACTACCCCGCGCCATCGCGTTGGCGCTGCCGGCGCTGTCGTTGCTGTGCAGCCAGGCACTGGCGCAAAGCACCAATACCCTGCCACCAGTGACCGTCAACGCCAGCAAGGTCAACACCGCCCCGGTGCCCACCGCTGAAGCGGTTGACCCGGCCAGCCTGACCGCCGGGCGACCTGCCACCAGCGACACCGCCAGCCTGTTGCGCGATATTCCCGGCTTGAGCTTGTATGGCGCAGGTGGCGTGTCGAGCTTGCCCGCCATTCACGGCTTGGCCGATGACCGGCTGCGCATCAAGGTTGACGGCATGGACCTGATCGCGTCGTGTCCCAACCACATGAACCCGGCGCTGTCCTATATCGACCCGACCAGTGTCGGTGCGTTGCAGGTGTACGCCGGCATTGCGCCTGTCAGCACGGGCGGTGATTCGATTGGCGGCACCATCGTGGCCGAGTCGCGCCCGCCCGTTTTTGCCGCACCTGGTGCGGGCAGCAGCACCCAGGGCGAAATTGGCGCCTTTTACCGCAGCAACAACCAAGCCAGCGGGGCCAATGTAGCTGCCACCTACGCCACTGAAGCCTTCAGCATCAGCTACCGCGGCTCCACCAGCAAAGCGGATAACTACCATGCCGGTGCTGACTTTAAAAACTACGACTTCACCGGCCGCGTTGGCCACACCCTGGCGCGCGACGAGGTCGGTTCCACCGCCTATGACACCACCAACCACCTGCTGGCGCTGGCCTACCGCAACGACCGCCACCTGTTTGAGGCTAAGGTCGGCGTGCAAGACATGCCGTTCCAGCTCTACCCGAGCCAGCGCATGGACATGCTCGACAACCAGCAAAACAGCATCAACCTGCGCTACCTGGGCGAATTCGACTGGGGCCAGGTGGAAGCGCGCATCTATCACGAGAAGGTTGACCATTTCATGGACTTTGGCGCTGACAAGCGCTACTGGTACGGCGGCTCCACCACCAATGGCGTGGTGGTTGGCTCGGGTGGCCCTACGGCCTTGAACGGCACGCCATGCAGTCCGATCAGCATGGCCTGTGCGGCCGGCATGCCGATGTACACCGAGGGCAAAACCACCGGTGCCAGTGTCAAAGCCGACATCCAGCTCAACCCGCAAGACCTGCTGCGCGTGGGTGGCGAACTGCAGCAATACCGCATCAACGACTGGTGGACCCCGTCGGGCGGCGGCATGTGGCCCGGCACCTTCTGGAACATTGCCGATGGCCAGCGTGACCGCACGGCCGTTTATGCCGAGTGGGAAGCCCGCAAGAACGACCAGTGGATGACACTGATCGGTGGCCGAGTCGAACAGGTGAAGATGGATGCCGGTGCGGTGCGGGGCTACAACACCGCAGCCACCGCCATGGGTTTCCAGGCGCGCGACGCAGCAGCCTTCAACGCGCTGGACCACAGCACCACAGACAACAATTTTGACTTGACAGCGTTGGCGCGCTACACCGCCAGCCCCAGCTACGAGATCGAGTTTGGTTACGCCCACAAGGTGCGCTCACCCAACGTGTATGAACGCTTCCCCTGGTCCACCTGGCAGATGGCCGCGCTGATGAACAACTTTGTCGGCGACGGCAACGGCTACATTGGCAACCCCGACCTGAAACCCGAGTCAGCCAATACGCTGTCAGCCACCTTTGACTGGCACGCGGCTGACCGCAGCTGGCGGCTAAAGGCCACGCCATACCTCACGCAGGTCAGCAACTACATTGATGCCCAGCAGTGGAATGCCACCACCAACGCACTGGCTGCCGTGCTGGTCACCAACAAGTTCAGCGTGCTGCGCTACGTCAACCAGTCGGCACGCCTTTACGGTGTGGATTTGTCGGGCTACCTGCCTCTGGCCAAAACGGCGGTGGGTGATTTTGGCCTGAAAGGCTTGCTGAATTACACCCATGGCACCAACCAGGACACCGGTGATGGCCTGTACAACGTCATGCCGCTCAACGCCAAACTCATCGTGACGCACAAAACTGGTCCCTGGGACAACAGCCTGGAGCTGGTTGGTGTGAAAGCCAAGACCGACGTGTCGGCGGTACGCAACGAGGTCAAGACCCCTGGTTACGGTTTGGTCAACCTGCGCACCAGCTACACCTGGAAACAGGTGCGGGTTGACTTTGGCATTGAAAACCTGTTTGACAAGTTCTACAACCTGCCCACGGGCGGGGCCTATACCGGCCAGGGCACCACCATGACCAACCCTGCCTTGCCCAACTACCCACAGTGGGGAACCGCTGTACCGGGCATGGGCCGCTCGGTGTACGTGGGCTTGAATGTGAAGTTCTAAGCCTCAACTGTTCTTTGGCCCAAGTCGCAATATGCTCCTCTATATCTAGCTAGTAGTGCATTTTGAATAAGGGCTAGAGGCCATTTTTCTTAAGAAACTGGAGTCACCATGAGCACCGTCACCCGCGACACCACCTGCCTGCACCTTGAGCCGCGCGAGGTGCTTGCACCCGATGCACCGCAACAGTTGTGGCGCGTGGCCACCGGTGCGCTGCGTATTGACAGCGCCCCGCCCGATGAAGCCAGCCGCTTTGTGCGCCTGGCGCTGCCTGGTGATGTGATTGGCGTGGAGCAGTGGGCTGGTACCAACGACCACTTGAGCCTGCGCGCGCTGATCGATACCAGCCTGACTCCGGTGGAGGCCACCGGCCCGCAGATGATGCACATCCTGATGGAAACCGTGGTGGTGGCGCACCAGCGCTGCCGCGAGGTGGTCACACTGCGCTCGGGTCCGGTGGCGCAGCGTATCAAGGCCCTGCTGCTGATGTTTGCCCAAGGCCGACGCGCCGGCAACGGCTCGGTGGCCGATTGTCCGGTGCCGTACCTGGCGGATCTGAGCGATCTCGTCGATGCTGCGCCCGAAACCGTGTCGCGGGTGCTGGGCAGCATGCGCGAACACGATTTTTTGCAGGACCGCAAACCGCAAAAAGCGCGCTTCAGCAGCCAGGCACTCAAGGGCCTGGAGATGGTGGCGGGGATGTCGGCGGTGCGTCCAGCGCGCAAGTTGCGCTCCGTATTGGCCTGATTGCACACTTTGCGGGTGCTGACGGGGCCCAACTGTTGCGCAGTGAGGGTCGCATTGGGTTAAGCTGCAGCTTGTGCAGTCTGGATAACCTTTTACGGAGATCTTTATGAGCGATTCGCAGAATTCCGGTTTTGGCAAATTTGTACCTGGTTTTGATTTTTTGCAAAATCTGGCCAAGAGTGCGTCACAAACGGTGCCCCAAATGCCCAATATGGCCAACTGGATTGCGCCAACGATGAGTGTCGAAGAGCTCGAGAAGCGCATTGATGACCTCAAGGCGGTGCATTTTTGGCTCGATCAGAATGCCAAGGCGCTCGCTGCCACCATCCAGGCGTTAGAGGTGCAGAAGATGACGCTGGCCACCTTGAAGGGCATGAACTTCAATCTGGGTGACGTGGCCAATGCCTTCAAGCTCAAGGCGGCCGACTCGGTGTACTCTGGGGTGCAAAAAGTCACAGAGAAAGCCGCGTCGACCGCCAAGACCGTGGCAGACGTGGCTGAGCAGACCGAAGAAATTGCCAAAAAGGTGGGTGATGCAGCCAAACCAGCCGCAGCCGCGGCCATGGCAGGTCTGGTCGACCCGATGCATTTGTGGTCTTCCCTGACACAGCAGTTTCAGACCATTGCTGCCAGTGCCATGAAGGAGGCCACACGTGCAACCGCCATGGACACGGCGATGGACATGGGCAAAAACCTGGCGCGCGGTGTCGCCAAAGGTGTGGCCAAGGAAGCTGAAAAGGCGGGGAAAAAGGCCGCACAGGCGGCTGCAGTCAAGAAGCCAGCAGCCAAGACCGTAGCCAAAGCACAGACCAAGGCGACAGTCAAACCCGCTGCGAAGGCGGCTGCCAAAGCCACGGTCAGCGCAGCCGGCAAGGCAGTTACCAAGAGTCCAAGCCGAGGCGGACCACGCAGCCGTTGAGCTGTCATCGAGCTTGCCGATCCGCACCAGATCGTTCGGGCAGATCATGAAGCTGTTTCCCTACGCCCACGCGACGCACCCGCAGTGGGGTATGGCCGCCAATCTGGTGCTGGCGCAGTTACGTGCACAAATGGCATTGCACGGGTATGCCAGCAACCCGACCCTTGGGCTGCTCTACATCACTGATCACTATGCTGCTGATGCGGCCGCCATACTGGCGCATTTGAGTGCCGAGTTGCCGGAGCTGACCGATTGGGCCGGTACGGTGGGTGTTGGCATTGCCGCCAACAATGTGGAATACATGGACGAGCCAGCTCTTGCGGTGATGTTGTGCGAGTTGCCGTCGGACCAATACCGGGTCTTTTCTGGTGTGTCACCGCTGGGCATGGCGTTCGAGGCGCACACCGCGCTGGTGCATGCTGACGGCATGACACCCGACCTGCCGGAACTGGTGAGCGAACTGTCCGAAAGAACCGGTTCGGGCTTTGTGTTTGGTGGACTGTCCTCCAGTCGAGGCGAGGCGGTGCAGTTTGCTGTCTCTGGCGATGGCACGGTCAAAGGGCAAGGTGCCAGCAGCGGGGTCTATAGCGGGGGCCTCAGTGGTGTGGCTTTTGGTGAGGGTGTGAATCTGATCTCCCGGGTGACGCAGGGTTGCCTGCCACTGGCAGTGGCTCACCGGGTGACCGCAGCGGACCAGAATGTGGTGTTGGCACTGGACCATGAGCCAGCACTCGAGGTGATGCTGCGCGAGCTGAAAGTGTCTTTGCAGCAGCCGCGTGAAGCCTTGCAGGCGGTGCGTGCCACACTGGTGGGTTTGACGGCGGAGCCGGATTCACCCGCGGGTCGTGATCTGCCAACCGTGACCCGCACCGGCAACTTTGGCAGCGATGTGATGGTACGGCACATCATTGGCCTTGACCCCGGGCGTGCCGGGGTGGCCGTTGCGGCCAGGGTCAACGAAGGCATGGAACTGGCCTTTTGCCAGCGCAACATGCAGGCGGCTCGTGCCGACCTGATGCGTATTTGTGCCGAAATCCGCGAGGAACTTGAGCCGCAGGAGCTCGCGCTGGAGTCAGCCACGGCACTGGCGGCATCGGAGGCCGAGGCTGCGCCCCATCCGGCGCGTGGAATTGCCGGCGCTATCTATGTCAGCTGTACCGGCCGTGGCGGTGCCCATTTTGGTGGCCCCAGCGCAGAGCTGCAGATCATCCGGCGCGCTTTGGGTGATGTGCCGCTGGTGGGCTTTTTCGCCGGTGGTGAAATTGCGCGCAGTCATGTTTACGGCTACACCGGGGTGTTGACGGTTTTCACCTGAACTGGCCGGGGACCAGCGGCCTGCACTCAGGTTGCGTTCGTTTTGGGGTTGTGCCGCGCGGTCACACGCAGAAGCACCTGCACCAGATGCGCCATGTTGAAGGGTTTGCCAACATGGTCGTTCATGCCTGCGTCCAAGCATGCCTGGCGATCGGTGTCCATGGCGTTGGCGGTCATCGCCACCACGGGCAGTTCAGTGGCGCTCCAGCGTGCGCGGATGGCACGGGTAGCGGCCAGGCCGTCCATCACCGGCATTTGCATGTCCATCAGCACCACGTCGAAGTGCTTGCCCTCGGACTGCAACAGGTCGAGCGCTTCCTGGCCATGGTTGGCAAGTTCAACAACAGCGCCTTCACCGGTCAGCAATTCACTGGCGATTTGCTGGTTGACAAAATTGTCTTCCGCCACCAGCACCCTGAGGTCGGCCAAGGTACTTGGTGCATCGACCGTCAGTGAAGGGTTGTCATTGGGCTCTGATTGCTTTGGCGCTGCCTCGGCCACCAGGTCAAATGCCAGGGTGAAGTAAAAAACACTGCCCTGTCCGAGAGTACTTTTCAGCTCGAGTTTGCCGCCCATCATGTCGATCAATTTCTGACTGATCGCCAGACCCAGCCCGGTGCCGCCATAACGTCGGCTGGTGGAGGCTTCTGCCTGAGTAAAACCACTGAAGATGCGGGCCTGGTTTTCCGGGGCGATGCCAATACCGTCGTCTTTCACCGCAAATTGCAGGCTTGCCTGCGAACCATTGCTGGATACCTGTTGAACCGACAGACTGACGTTGCCACGCTCGGTGAACTTGACCGCGTTGCCACACAGGTTGACCAGAACCTGGCGCAGGCGCATGGCGTCACCCACCAGCCGAAGGGGCAGACCAGGTTCCAGATCGAGTCGTAAATCCACCGGTTTGGCACCGATATAGGCATGAACAATCACGCTCAGCTCGTCCATCAGCGTGCTTAAAGCAAATGGCTGCAGGTCCAGCGTCATTCGACCGGCTTCTGCCTTGGACAGATCCAGAATGTCGTCCAGCAGGCCCAAGAGCGACCTGGCTGCCGACTCGCTCTTGGCGGCATAGTCGGCCTGTTTTGGGGTCAGCTCGGTTCGGCCCAAAAGTGTGAGCATGCCCAGCACCGCGTTCATGGGCGTTCGAATTTCATGGCTCATGTTGGCCAGGAAACGGCTCTTGGAATGGGACGCGTCCTGCGCGGCCTCTGTCGCCTGTACCAGCTCGGTGATGTCGACACGGAAACCCACTGTATAACCGTTAGGCATACGACGTTCGACAATGCGCAGGGTCCGCCCGTCACTGAGTTTCTGCGTCAGGTGGGACTGCGCCTGCCGGTGCAGTGCCAGTCGCTCATTGACCCATTGTTCGATGCTGGTGGCATTGTTGCTGTCAACCTGGGCAAACTGGTTGTGACGGGCGGCGAAGCGGATGATCTCCTCAAAGCTGTTGCCGACTTGCAGGATTTCCTGTGCCTGAGGGTACAGGTCTCGGTACGGTTGGTTAAACATCGCCAGCCTGTCCTCGTCGTCAAACAGCACAAACGCATCGTCCACGGCATCAATCGAGCCTTGCAGCAACTCGGCGTTACGCTTGGCCAGATTTTCAATTCGGCGACGTTCGCTGATGTCCTCGAACAGGTAGAAGCGGCCAAAGTACTGGTCGTTCTCGTCCCGGATCTGCGTGGTGTAGCGCCGGATGATGCGTCCACTGAGCAATCTGACCTCGTCCTCCAGCAACATACGGTTGTCGGCGTCCTGCAGTGGCACACACGAAGCAAGGTAAGCATCAGCGTCTTCAACGAGATCAAGATAGTGGGGTGTGGTGTCAGCGTTCTTGAGTTGACCGCTTCGCATACCTTCAGCAAGGTGGCTGATACCCCAGATCTCGCAGAAACGGTGGTTGAAATAGAGAATTCGGTCATCACGCGAATCAACCACCAGAAATCCCAGTGGCGATGAATTTGACATCTGCTGCAGCAGCGACTGGTTCCAGCGCAGCGCCTGTTCGGCCTGTTTTTTGTCGGTGATGTCGATGCGGATCGCCACATATTTGACAATGGAGCCGTCGTCACCAACGAAGGGCGCAATAAAGGTGTCTGCCCAGAAGAGCCGCCCGTCCTTGGCGCGGTTGCAGATTTCACCGCGCCAGGGCAGTCCCGACGAAATCTTGCGCCACATCTCGGCCCAGAACGCCTGATCGTGAACACCAGAACTCAACAGGCGATGGTTTTGGCCAACGAGTTCCTCCTTGTCGAATCCGCTGATCCAGCAGAACGCATCATTCACGTCGAGGATGCGACCACTGCTGTCGGCGGTTGATACGATGCCCAGCAGGTCCAGTGTGCTCAACAGTGCGTCGTTGTCGCGTTGGGCTGCTTCCAGCAGCGCCTGGGCGCGCAGGCTGTCAGTGATATCTGACTCAATGGCCATGAAGCCGGTCAACGTGCCGTCATCGTCGCGCATGGGTTGAATCTCGATGGCCAGCCAGTAATCCTGCCCATTTTTGCTGCGATTCAGTATCCGGCCAGTAAAACCTTTGGCGTTGTCGAGTGCACCTCGAATCTGTGCCAGCGTTGACGGGTCGGTTTGCTCGGTCTGAAACATCGCCGGTGATTTGCCGGTCACCTCCGCTAGGCGGTAACCTGATATTCGCTCAAACGCTGGATTTACCCAGGTGATGCGTCTGGCGACATCGGTGATCACAACCGCATTGGAGGTGTTCTGCGCTACCAGGGCGAGACGTTTGAGGTCCGCGGTCATGTGTTGGGCCAAATGTTCGGCCTTACGTCGGGCACCGGTCTGCTGATGCAACAACATGGCCAGTAGAACACTGGTGAGGCAACCAAATAGAGCAGTCAGCCATGGCACATCGCTGCTGACCTCGGCTTCGAAAGCGGCACTGCTATGCGTCGTCAGCAGGAGTTGGCGTCCCAGCACATTGAGGGTCTGGCTGGCCTGAAACCGGCGCGCACCCTCGAGCTGATTCTCATAGAGAAGTGCATCCTGTGGATTGGTGACACCTTTGTCGGCGAGTGACAGGTGCAGTGTGTGGCCGATGGCCTGATCGAGCCCGTTGAACAATTCGGTCACCACCATTGGCGCCGACAAAAGACCGCGCAGGGCGTCACGGCGTTCCAAGGCCGAATTGAGTCTGGTCACTTTGCGGTAGAGCGGCATGTAGATGATCACGCCAGCCGACGCCGATTTGTCCTGCACCAGTCGCAATGGCGCGGTCATAGCAGGCTCGGCACTGTCAATGGCGAACTCAAACGCAGCGCGACGCACCATTTCTGAACCAAGGTCCAAGCCAAGCACACCGGTGTTGTCAATCGCCGGTTCGATGAGCTTGACGACATAAAGGGTGGAGTGACTGTCGTCTCCCAGACTGCGCAACGCAAAGTCAGCATCATCGGTACGCTCGCCAGCAAGGAACGCATCCATTTGCTCCCTTTGAACAGGCTCGACAAACCCAAAGCCGCGCACGCCGGGAAACTCTGTGGGCAGGTCGCGTGAAAAAACGTAATCGGTGAACTCGCTGCGGTTGACTTTTTCGCTGGCGACATAAAAGCCGCGCAGCCCTCCAAGGCCCGAAACCGGGTGGTTCAGCCGGCGCACAATCTCGTCGGCGAGTCGTTGATTTGCCCGTTGGAACTGGGTGCTGGCCTGGGCCTTGAATCGATGGTCGAGGTAGAACGCGGCGGCCAAAGACACCGCCAAGCCGACAATAAGCAGTCCCCAGGAAACCGCTGTTCCGGGTGACGGCTGGCGACCAGGCGATGGTTCCATTTTTATTGGTGTCCAACGAGATAAAGGGATGATTTGATTATGCACTCCAGTTTACGGAGCTTACATTCTCAGCGGTCGGCTGCAATCAGGCATGGAGTGGCGATCGCATGATGGCGTTGCTGCAGCGCGTCAGCCAGGCGCGGGTCGAAATCGACGCCAGGGTCTGTGGCAGTATCGGTGCTGGCCTGTTGGTCTTGCTGTGTGCCGAACGCGGGGACACTGCGCTTGAATGTGAACGCATGCTGGCAAAAATCCTCAAGCTGCGTATCTTCAGTGACGCCAATGGCAAGATGAACCACCACATTCAGGACATGGATGGCCAGGGCACTGCCGGGGGACTGCTGATTGTCAGCCAGTTCACTCTCGCCGCAGACACCGCGCGTGGTAACCGCCCAGGGTTCGGTGGCGCTGCTGACTCGGTTCTTGGGCAGCAGCTCTATCAGTTGTTTGTGGAGCTGGCCCGTCAACAGCACACACTGGTGCAGACCGGTGAGTTTGGTGCCGACATGCAGGTGCATCTGGTCAATCAGGGGCCGGTGACCATTCCATTGCGCATCACGGCGTGACCAGGCGACGCCTATCCTCGCGATAATCGCGCCCCATGTCCCGGGTATTTGATCGTCCCTCTCTGTTGCGCCGTCTGTCGCCCTGGTTTTCGGGTTTTGACGGACCGCTGGCCTTTGCGGTTTTTGTGCTGGCATGTGCCGGGCTGCTGGTGATGTACTCCTCAGGCTTTGACCATGGCAGCCGGTTTGAAGATCACGGACGTAATATGCTGATCGCCGGTTTTATCCTGTTTGTGGTGGCGCAGATTCCACCGCAGCGTTTGATGACTCTGGCGGTTCCGTTGTATGTCGTCGGCGTCACGCTGCTGATTGCTGTGGCCATTTTCGGTATCAGCAAGAAAGGGGCCCGCCGCTGGCTGAGTCTGGGTGTGACGATTCAGCCCAGCGAGATTCTCAAGATTGCCATGCCATTGATGCTGGCCTGGTGGTTCCAGAAGCGTGAAGGTCAGTTGCGGGTGCTGGATTTTCTGGTGGCGGGTGTGCTGCTGGCCGTGCCGGTGGGCTTGATCATGAAACAACCCGATCTGGGTACGGCCTTGCTGGTTCTGGCGGCTGGCCTGTCGGTGATTTTTTTTGCCGGGCTGAGCTGGAAGCTGGTCGCGCCTCCGCTGATTCTGGGTGTCATCGGCGTGGCACTGCTGGTGTTGAATGAGCCCGAATTGTGCGCCAAAGGGGTGGACTGGCCACTACTGCATGATTACCAGCAACAGCGCATCTGCACCTTGCTGGATCCGACCCGTGACCCCTTGGGCAAAGGTTTTCACATTATTCAAGGCATGATTGCCATTGGTTCCGGCGGTTTTTGGGGCAAAGGTTTTATGCAGGGCACACAAACCCACCTCGAGTTCATCCCCGAGCGAACCACGGATTTCATTTTTGCCGCCTTCTCGGAAGAGTTCGGGTTGTTTGGCAACCTGCTGCTGATTGCGACCTTTCTTTTTCTGGTGCTACGTGCGCTGGTTATTGCGCTGGAGGCGCCTACCGTATTCACCCGCCTGCTGGCCGCTGCCATGGCGATGATTTTCTTTTGCTACGCTTTTGTCAACATGGGCATGGTCAGTGGGATCCTGCCGGTGGTGGGTGTGCCCTTGCCCTTTATCAGTTATGGCGGCACGGCCATGATCACACTGGGGCTGGGCCTGGGTATTCTGATGTCAGTCGCCAAGTCCAAGCGACTGGTGCAGTCATGAGTTTTTTGGTGCAGGTCCTAGAATCCGGTGCATGATTTCACGTGAACCCACCATCGAACGCCTGGCCGTTGCCAAGTCCCTTTTGCTGACGCCTTTCGGGCTCGACGAAAACCATTTGCGGCGTGCGCTGACTGAAATCAAGGCGCACCGGGTTGACGAGGCTGACCTGTACTTTCAATACACCCGCAGCGAGGGCTGGAGTCTGGAGGAGGGTATTGTCAAAACCGGGTCTTTCTCGATCGATCAGGGTGTCGGGGTGCGGGCGGTGAGCGGGGAGAAAACCGCCTTCGCCTATTCAGATGACATTTCTGAGGCGTCGCTCATCGACGCAGCCAGAACTGTCAGAACAATATCGGCCTCAGCGCAATCCCGGCGTACCAAGCTTGCTTCTACCAAGATAGCAAAGTCTCGCACCCTGTATGCTGGCCAGGACCCCATCACCAGTCTGGACAGTGCGGCCAAGGTCCGATTGCTTGAAAAAGTCGAGCAACGCGCCCGCAGCAAAGACCCACGCGTTGCGCAGGTGATGGCGGGACTGGCAGCAGAATACGATGTGGTGCTGATCGCGCGCGCAGACGGCGTGCTCGCGGCCGACATCCGACCACTGGTGCGATTGAGTGTGACCGTCATCGTCGAGCAAAAAGGACGGCGGGAGACGGGTTCGGCCGGTGGCGGCGGGCGTTTTGGCTTTGCCTATTTTGATGACACCTTGATTGATCAGTACGTGGATGAAGCGGTGGACGCGGCCCTCACCAATTTGGCGGCCCGACCTGCGCCCGCAGGTGAGATGAGTGTGGTGCTCGGGCCCGGATGGCCTGGCATTCTGTTACATGAGGCAATTGGCCATGGGCTGGAGGGGGACTTCAACCGCAAGGGGTCAAGCGCCTTCAGTGGTCGCATCGGTCAGCGGGTGGCGGCAAAAGGGGTCACGGTGCTGGACGATGGCACTATTTCGGACCGGCGTGGCTCGCTCAATGTGGATGATGAAGGCAATGCCAGCGGCCGCAACGTGCTGATTGAAGATGGCATTCTGACAGGGTATATGCAGGACGCGATGAACGCACGCCTGATGGGTGTCAAGCCCACGGGCAATGGTCGGCGCGAAAGTTATGCCCACGTGCCGCTGCCACGTATGACCAATACCTATATGCTGGGCGGTGACAAGAGCCCGCAGGAAATTGTTGCCAGTCTGAAGAAGGGCCTGTATGCTACCAATTTTGGTGGTGGCCAGGTTGACATCACCTCAGGCAAGTTTGTGTTTTCAGCCAGCGTGGCGTATTGGGTGGAAAACGGCAAGATCCTTTACCCGGTCAAAGGTGCCACGCTGGTGGGCAGTGGCCCGGAGTGCCTCAAGCGTGTGCGCATGATTGGCAACGACATGAAACTCGACAGTGGTGTGGGCACTTGTGGCAAAGAGGGCCAGAGCGTACCGGTGGGTGTCGGGCAGCCCACGTTGCGGCTCGACGGGTTGACCGTGGGCGGCACAGCTTGACTGGTGAAAGTAGCATCTTGCGATTTACCTCCTCCAGACCTGCCATAGGCTATGGCATATCACCGACACGCGGGCAGCCATTTTGGGACGACGGTGATGTGCCGGTGGGTGAGCGGACGCAAATCGAGCCAATAGACGGGGATCTGTTGGCACAACCCGCACCCGACTTTGAGGTCGATCAGCGCACCAGTTGGTGACGATACAAATCGGCGACTTTGATGCTCTGCGGGGTAAGCCTCCCTGGTCCACCGCAAATGACCCTGTCGTCAGGCACATTTTGGTGGTGGCTCGCCATGAAATCACGCGGGTTTTTTTGTGAGTTGGTGGCTGCTCAAGGGTGCGTTACTGGCCTTGGGGCGGCTGAATGGCTTATTCGTATTTTTGAAAACGCGAGATCACAATCTGTCCCAGCGTCACCAGAGCGATCAGGAATGAGACGTTGTTGATCAGGGTGATGAGCATGTGTTGGCACCGGGTTTGAACAACATACATGCCGATGTTGAAAGGCGGTGTAGCTCAGGTGTTCAAGGATGTGGAACGTTTCCATCTGCACGTGGCGAGATCCTGATGAGAACTTTTGTGAGCGGGAGACACGGGCCTCAGTCGAGCAAACCCAGCCCCCGCAGGGCGCTGAGGTACCGTAGGCTGTCATCCGCGTAGACGGCATAGTGCGCCGCCGCGGTCATTCCGGCGAGGACGACGACGAAGAGCAGCGTGGCCACCAATTGCCTCGCGGCGGTCCGCTCGGCACCACCCAGTTGCAAGGCATGCTGCGAGGTGCTCGCGCTGCCGTTGATGTCGATGGATGGCGGACTTGCCCGGTAAGTGCCAATTAGGGTGACTTCGGCATCAGGAGGTACGATGCGCTCACCAAAACGCCATTGATCCACGCCAAGGGCCTCAAGCAGTTCGGCTTCGCTGGACTCGCCGATGCGCATCTTCAAACGTTCTAGAGCGGCGCGGTTGATCAGATGCGGCGGCAAGTCGGACAAGCCCCCAGAGAACATCTGAACAGCCTTTGACGACATGACGCTTGCCAACTCGGGGGCGGGCTGCCAGTCGGTACGCGCAAGGTGGCGTGCCGCACTCGGGTAATGATCGTGACCCTGATACAGGGTCTGGGGTACTTCGCGCAATGACGGCATGCCCAAGACGGTCAGCACCACCGAACTTGTCCGCAACGCGCAAGGGGCGGCCATCAAGCCGTGCCAGTGGGGCACTTCCCGACTGGTCGTGGCGTAGTCGACATGCCGGGCTTTGCCCATGTAATCGCAGAAGAGCGCCGGGCGATCACTAATCGGCGCACGCAGGGCCTCGCCCGTGGCATGCAGTGCGCCCGCCGCACGCACCTGCTGGCCATCGTGCCACTGGCCGATGTCGGTCTCTGGCAAAGCGCGCAGCCGCAGGGCCTGGACCAGCCCCTGCAAGCTGCCCAGGACCAGGGTGATGCCCAGCGCAAGGATCGCCGCGACATACCCGGCAAACGGAAGCGAATTGAGCGACTGATACTCCAGATAGACCGCCGCGATGTACATCAGGATCAGGATCAGACAGCCACGCAGCATATCGAAGCACCTCCTGCAGGGCGCGCCTGGCAACTGCCGGGCGCAAGGGTGGAAGCCGTGGCCGGCACCGGTTGCCGATTAGCCATTCGAAAGACTGTCGCCGATTTTGCCACCGACGGGGGCAGCCTGTCTCGGCATAGCGCCGCAGACTGATCTTTGGACCGCGTCAACACGGCTGTGTCGATGTAATCGATACTTTGGCGGAGGTCTTGGGTAGCATGCGCGCAATCAATGCCGCATGACGCAGCACTGCTCCCTCAAAGGTACTCCTGACCGCCAATCCATTGTGGTGAACTGGCTACAGGGGTGGCGAATCGAGTGTCTATGGCGGATTGAGGGCGCTTCCAAGGTGACATACTCAGCCCCATGTGGTTCAAACGCCTATCCGTCTCCAGCCAACCCATGATGCATTTGACCAGTTGGGTCGCCGAACGCCTGCGCGCGATGGCGCTCGACGGGTATGAGGCGGTGATCCAGGTGACCTTGACGGGCGACCACCCCTGGGCGCAGGCTTATGTCGTGATCGAAGCGAGGCCAATGGTGGCCGGAGGCTGACGCATGGCTGATTCTGAGCAGTTCTCGCCTGCCACCCGAGCAATCAGCGCGGTGGGGATTGCGGTCCTCTGTGCGGGCGGGGCGATCTGGCTGGGCATGCAACTGGGCTGGCCCGCAAGCTTTGACGTGAACGATGTCGATTTTGTAAACCCGCTGTCGATCATGGTGCTGGCGCTGGTCTGCGGCAGCCTTTGGTTCGCGGGCAAGGCAGGGCTCTGGCTGATCCGGCACCGGGCCTTTGGACGGGTGGTGCTGGAGCTTGACCCCCCGGGGGGGCTCCGCCTTGGCCGGGCGTTCTCGGGCCGCCTGCGCGTGCAGAAACCGGTCGCGGCGAACGGCCCGTTCCGGCTGGTCCTGACCTGCATCGACGTGCATGAATTCGAGGACAACGGCCGGTTCAAGACTTCGGACTTCCCGGTCTGGACAGCCGAGCAGACCGTCCCACCCCAGACGGATGCGACCCGGGGACTGCCTTTCCGCTTTGATCTGCCCGCCTCGGTCGGGATGGATCCGGTGGCAAGCGGCATCCTGCCGGGGTCGGTTAACCGCCATCGGGCCACCGTGCATGTCCCCGGAATGCGCAAGGTGTTGGCCAGCAACATCCCGCCCGTGGGGCGCTACTGGAAGCTGGTCGCCACCGCCCCGACCCCCGGCCCCGACTTCCGGGCCGAGGTCATCGTTCCGCTGGACAGCCAGAAACGCAAAGGTCGGCTGCCTTGACTCCTCCCTGCGCTTGCGCGCAAGAAGCGCAAGCGCAAGGACAGGGCAGGAAAGAACATGACGAAGGCCAAGGCCGAGGGCGGCATCGTCGAAACGATCAAAACCGTCTTCTGGGCATTGGTTGTCCCTCGTGCAATACACGGCGCATGGTGGAGACGGCGGCGCACCTCACTGGTCATGTGTTCCCATGACTGCCGGTGCGTCAGTGGGTGCTGTCGGTTCCCAAGCGGTTGCGTTACTTCATGCAGCGCGACGGGGCGGTGCTCAACATGTTGCTGTGCATCTTCTTGCGGGTCATCGCGCAAACTCTGCAGACTCACAGCCCCAGCGCGGCAAATGTGGATGAGGCGACCCTGCACATCGACGCAGTCGCTTTCATTCACTGGTTCGGCTCCAGCCTGAACGGCCATGTGCACTTTCATGTCTGTGTGGTGGATGGGGTGTTTGAGCAGGTAACTCTCTGCGAATGGACTACCCTGGAGCAGCCGCTGGTGGTCGACCGGTTACGCTGCGCACTTGACCTACGGAAAGACCAGATCAATGAACGGAATCAGCCTTTTGCCGTCGAAAAGATCGAATTTCTGCACGGCCACTCCTAGTCATTTGGTGTCGTCGAGCTCGATCAGCTCAACCTGAGGGGTGCGGTTGCGGCTCATAACCCCCAAATCAACTTTTAGGCAGGGTGATTGGGTCATGCGACCGGGCTTTGGGGCGAAAGGCGCGCGCCAAAGGTAGGCACCAACCACAGACCGCTCCCGCGCGTGATTTCGCCGCAAAACCGCATGCGCATGGCCCAGTCGCCATGCCGCACATGGCATCTGCCGCCGTGATCAAGCCCAGCTTCGAACTCTCCAGCTAGACCTCACGGTCCGACGACTGTGCTACATTTGCCGCCCATGAAGATGGTCGGTTTCTTTTTTGCGTACTTTTGGTTCTCAAGCGCCTGTTGCGGCGGTAGAGAGTTTTTAAAGCGTTCATAAAGTAACGACCTGAATCCTCAAAAACCGCCGGCCAACCCGGCGGTTTTTTTATGCGCTTTTGTTTCAACCCCACAACCAGGAAAACACCATGAATGCCAAAGCCGTGACCTCCGACCACGACAACTGGAGCAGTTCTTTGTATCCCAACAGCACCGACAGAACCGGTGAGACGGACAACGAACGCATCAAGGACATCACTGTGTTGCCACCACCCGAGCATTTGATACGGTTTTTTCCGATTCAGGGGACCCCGGTTGAAAAGATGATCAGCCAGACACGGCGCAGCATTCACCAGATCATGGCTGCAAAGGACGACCGCTTGCTGGTGGTAATAGGGCCGTGTTCGATCCATGATCCGGCCGCCGCCATGGACTACGCCCGCCAGTTAAAGGCACAGCGCACCAAATATGCTGATTCGCTCGAAATTGTCATGCGGGTCTATTTTGAAAAACCGCGCACCACTGTCGGCTGGAAAGGACTGATCAACGACCCGTATCTGGATGAGAGTTTTCGTATCGATGAAGGTCTACGCATCGCGCGACAGTTACTGATTGAAATCAATCGCCTGGGCTTGCCAGCCGGCAGTGAGTTTCTGGATGTCATTTCGCCTCAATATCTGGGTGACCTGATTGCTTGGGGTGCGATCGGCGCACGCACCACAGAGAGCCAAGTGCATCGTGAACTGGCGTCCGGACTTTCCGCTCCGATCGGGTTCAAAAATGGTACTGACGGCAATATCCGGATTGCCAGTGATGCGATTCATGCTGCGGCAGGGGGGCATCACTTCCTGTCGGTGCACAAGAACGGGCAGGTTGCCATTGTGCAGACCAAAGGCAATCGAGACTGCCATGTGATTTTGCGCGGTGGCAAAACCCCGAATTACGACGCGGCCAGTGTGACGGCCGCCTGTGCCGAGCTGGCAAAGTCCAAACTTCCGCAAACCCTGATGGTGGACTGCAGCCATGCCAACAGCAGCAAACAGCACGAGAAACAACGCGACGTGGCAGCCGACATCAGTGCACAGATTTCCAGCGGGTCCAGGCAGGTTTTTGGGGTCATGGTTGAAAGCCACCTCAATGCAGGTGCACAAAAATTCACACCAGGGAAAGACACCACCGATCAGCTTGAATACGGCAAGAGCATCACTGACGCCTGTCTGGGTTGGGACGACTCACTGTCTGTGCTGGAGATGTTGTCCAAGGCGGTGCTGACGCGGCGAGCCGCCGCCCGGTAACTGAAGGAGTGTGCCGGTACCCATCGACAAAATTTAAGGAAAACTGGCGTCTAGCGCAATACGGGTGGACTTTCTAAGCTATCTATTTTGAATAATATTGAGTAGTTTTTCCGGCATTCCAGCGAACCCGCCATTGCTCATACAGACAATGTGGTCGCCCGCACGGGCGCATTGTCTGACCTGCTGCGTGATGGTTTCAATCTGGTCATGGACCTGAACTTTGTCGCCCATCGGGGCCAATGCCGTCGCGACGTCCCAGCCCAAGCCACCGCTGTGACAAAACGCCAGATCAGCGGATTCGAGGCTCCAGGGCAGCTGGGCCTTCATGGTGCCCAGTTTCATGGTGTTGGAGCGTGGCTCAAACACGGCCAGGATGCGTGGTTTGGGACCGATTTTTTGCCGCAGCCCATCCAGCGTGGTGCGGATGGCCGTCGGATGGTGGGCAAAATCATCGTACACGGTGATTTCTCCGTCGCCAGTCCTGATGCTGCCACGTACTTCCATGCGTCGTTTGACGTTCTCAAACCTGGCCAAAGCCTTGATGGCATCCGCCGGGGTGACGCCCAGGTGATCGGACGCGGCAATGGCTGCCAGGGCGTTGAGCTGATTGTGGGCACCGGTGAGTGACCAGCTTAGCCGACCCGCCGGGTTTCCACGGTGAATGACCTCGAAGTCATCAGCACCGCCGTTGGCACTGAAGTCCGATACGGTGGTGCCAAAGCTGCGTAGTTCGCTCCAGCAGCCTTTGTTCACGACCCGCGCGAGGCTTTCTTCCAGCCCGTTAACAATGACACGTCCGCTCGCCGGTACCGTGCGTAACAGGTGGTGGAACTGGCGCTCTATATCGGACAGGCTGTCAAAAATGTCCGCATGGTCGAACTCGAGGTTATTCAGGACGGCGGTGCGGGGTCGGTAATGGACAAACTTGCTGCGTTTGTCAAAAAAGGCGGTGTCGTACTCGTCAGCCTCGATCACAAAGACATGGTGTTGCCCCAGCCTCGCAGATACACCAAAGTTAAGGGGTACACCACCCACCAGAAATCCAGGAGCCAGGCCAGCGTAGTCAAGGATCCAGCTGATCATGGCGGTGGTTGTGGTCTTGCCGTGGGTGCCCGCAACTGCGATCACGTGGCGTCCCTGCAAAAGGTGCTCCTGCAGCCACTGCGGCCCGCTGGTGTAGGCAAGCCCCGCGTCGAGGATGGCTTCCATCAGCGGGTACTTGGCGCTTCCGTCAGCCAGTCGGGCACGGCTGACCACATTGCCCACCACAAACACGTCGGGCTTCAGAG
>JAGOUM010000037.1 GCA_018061265.1 Rhodoferax sp.
TCGCCACCGATCGACTTGCGCACTGCCGAGTGGGCGCCGTCGCAGCCCACCACATAGTTTGCCCGCACGGTGCGGGTTGCCCACCAGTTCACACCGCTGGCGTCTTTGAGCGTGACCGTCACCGGGTGGTCGTCGGTGGTCGGATCGACCGTGAGGCCGACCACCTCCCAGCTGTAGTCGGGCTCCAGTCGCGAGGCTGAGTTGCGCATGACTTCCAAAAACAACTCGTGCATGCGTGCCTGGTTGATCAGAATGTGCGGCATCTCGGAGCTGTCGTCGGCCACGTCTTGCACCCGACCGACGCGTTTGATGTGCGCGGGCTTGGCCGGGTCGGGCATCCAGAAGGCGGTCTGGTTGACCCAGTAGGTCTCGCGCTTGACCTTGTCGGCAAAGCCAAAGGCCTGGAACATCTCCATGGTGCGGGTGTTGATGCCGTCGGCCTTGCCCTTGATGATGTTGGTGGGCATACGCTCGACGATCATGGTGTCGATTTCCGGGAACTGCGCCAACTGCGCGGCCAGGCACAGACCGGCTGGACCGGTGCCCGAGATGAGCACATCCACTTTTTCGGGCAGCGGCTCGTTGATGCCGCGGTTGCGGCGGTTGGGTGCCGCTTCTTTTACGTCGGGGTTGCCGCCGCGGAAACCATTTTTGTAAAACTGCATGTCGAGTCTCCAGAGGTAGGTTGGGGGGTGTGATCTTTCGATCGACAGCAGATAGTATCAATACGTACTATATTTGTCCATATGGTATGCATACTTATTTATTTAAAAGACACCACAATCGGTGAAATCTGCAAAATCAACGCAGGTCTGAACCCTTACCCGGAAACTCAACATGGATTCACTTGACATGGCGGGACACCTGATCCGCCGCCTACACCAGCAAGCGACGCAGGTTTTTGTGCAGCGAACGCAAGCGGCAGGCTTTGACTTGACGCCGGTTCAGTTTGCCGCGCTGGATGCCATCCACGCCCATCCCGCCACCGACCAGGCCCGATTGGCAGAAATGATTGCCTATGACCGCGCCACCATTGGCGGGGTGATCGACCGCCTGGTGCAAAAAGGCTGGATCCACCGCATCGTCAGTGAGCGCGACCGCCGGGCACGCGAGTTGTCATTGACCGCGGCCGGAGAGCAGGTACGCACTGCTTTGTTGCCGGTTGTGGTCGATTTGCAAAACGACATTCTGAAACCGCTCAAGCAAGGCGACCGCGACCTGTTTCTCGGCCTTGCCCGTCAGGTGGTACGACCAACCGGTGCCGAAGGGGCGGTTTGATCTGGACGGCATTGTTTTATAACGAACAATCAATATAAACAGACTTTGACCTTGGTCAGGTTTTGGTGAAATTACCTAGGGTTAACCCTAGGTATCAAAAATACAATGGCCGCTCTCGAAAGGAGCTTGGCATGGACATCTTCCTGCAACTGGCGATCATTCTGGTCTGCCTCTTTTATGGTGCCCGCAAGGGTGGCGTGGCGCTGGGACTATTCGGTGGAGCCGGTCTGGTGCTGATGGTCTTCACGTTTGGTCTGAAACCCGGCAAACCCCCGGTGGACGTGATGCTGACCATCATTGCCGTGGTGGCGGCGTCGGCTACCTTGCAGGCTTCCGGTGGTCTGGAAGTGATGCTCAAGGGTGCTGAAAAGCTGTTGCGGCGCAACCCGCGCTACATCTCTATCCTGGCGCCGTTTGTCACTTGCACCTTGACCATCCTGTGCGGCACCGGCCATGTGGTCTACACCATGCTGCCCATCATTTACGACATCGCCATCAAGAACGACATCCGGCCCGAGCGCCCCATGGCTGCCGCATCCATCTCGGCGCAAATGGGCATTCTGGCCAGTCCGGTGTCGGTGGCCGTGGTGTCGCTGGTGGCGTTTCTGGCCAAGGTGCCGGAAGGCACGCCGGTGATCGACTTTGTGCAGGTGCTGTCCGTCACCGTGCCGTCCACGCTGGCAGGCGTGCTGATGATCGGTATTTTCAGCTGGTTCCGTGGCAAAGACCTGGACAAGGACCCTGAGTTTCAAGCCCGCATTGCCGACCCCGAGCAGCGCAAGCTGATTTACGGCGACAGCGCGTCGCTAATGGGCAAGACCCTGACGCGTGGGCAATGGATTGCGATGTGGATTTTCTTGGGCGCGATCACAGTCGTTGCCTTTTTGGGTGCCTACCCTGACCTGCGCCCGCAATTTGACGGCAAACCGATGTCGATGGTGCTGGCGATCCAGATGTTCATGCTGCTGGCGGGTACCCTGATCGTTTTGTTCACACCCACTGACGCAGCGCAAATCGGCAAGACCGAGGTGTTTCGCGCCGGCATGATTGCGGTGGTGGCGGTGTTTGGTGTGGCCTGGATGGCCGACACGGTGTTTGAGTCGCACCTGCCCACACTCAAGGCGGCCCTGACTGACCTGGTCAAGTCGCAGCCCTGGACCTATGCGCTGGTGCTGCTGCTGGTCTCCAAGCTGGTCAATTCACAGGCAGCAGCCATCAGTGCCATGGTGCCGGTGGGCCTGGCCATTGGTGTGCCACCTGGCTATGTGGTGGCCTATGCGGCAGCGGCTTATGGCTATTACATCCTGCCGACTTACCCCAGCGACCTGGCCGCGATCCAGTTTGACCGCTCGGGCACGACGCACATTGGCAAATATGTGATTAACCACAGCTTTATCCTGCCCGGCCTGATTGGGGTCGGCACCTCGTGTGTGGCGGGCTATCTGCTGGCTGCTGTCTTTGGACTGATCTGAGACTTGCACGCTACACGGCGTAACCCGGGCGTCTGCGCCCGGTTCGCCCTGCGCAGGTACTCGCGCCACTCGGCCCCGCGGTGCCTGGAGGCGTATCGCCGCCAAATCCCTGCGGCGCACCACGGTCATGAGAAATTTCTTTATCATGGTTCATGCCCAACGCACCTCAGGAACCTCAACGGCCAAGTCGGCACCCCAGCCTTTGGTGGGCTTTGGGTTTTGTGTTGCTGTTGATTGGCTGGTGGGAGCTATCGGCGCTGCGCACCTCGCCGATAGCACCGCAGCAGGCAATTGCTGGGCTGGCCGTTGTGCCCAAAGGCGCTCAGGTGGCGATTTTTGCGGGCGGATGTTTTTGGTGCACCGAGTCTGACTTTGACGCAGTGGCCGGCGTGTTGTCAACCACCTCAGGCTACACCGGCGGCAAAACGTCCAACCCGACTTATCAAGAAGTCGCCAGCCACGCCACCGGGCACGCCGAGGCGGTTCGCATCGTTTTTGCCCCCCAGCGTGTGACCTACGCCCAGCTGTTGCAGCATTACTGGCACAGTATCGACCCCACTGTGACCAATCAGCAGTTTTGTCACCATGGCACGCCGTATCGCAGCGCCATTTTTGCCACCGATGATGACCAATGGCAGCAAGCGCAGGCCTCGTTGCAAGCGCTGAATCTTTCCAAACCGTTCCAAGAGGCGATCCAGACGCAAATTGTGCGGGCCGACGATTTTTACCCCGCAGAGGAGGAACATCAGGGCTACCACCTGAAGAATCCGGTTCGTTATCAGTATTACCGCAACAGTTGTGGTCGTGACGCGCGCTTGCGCCAGCTCTGGGGTGACCTGGCCGGTCGCTAAAAGCCAAGCTTTAGAGGGTCTGCTTCAAACGGTGCGCCGAAGTGGCTTAAACGCCCATATCCACCGTAAACTGAAAAGCGCCATGAACCACCCCAACCCACCCCTCGCCACCGTGCTCGACTCTGCCCTGACGCTTCAGCGCCAGGCCTATCTGGCAGACCCCGTGCCCACTTACGCGCAACGGCGCGCCGATTTGCTGACGCTGCGCCGTTTTATCCGTGAGCACCAAGAGGCGCTGTGCGACGCCATCAGCGCCGACTATGGGCATCGCTCGCGCCACGAGACGCTGCTGGCCGAGGTTTACCCGGCCGTCAGCGGCATTGACCACATTCTTGGCCATTTGCGCCGCTGGATGCGCCCGCAGCGCCGCTCGGTCGACTGGCGCAGTTTTTTTGGTGCCAGCAACCGGGTGATTGCCCAGCCGCTGGGGGTGGTGGGTGTCATCGTGCCGTGGAATTTTCCGCTTAACCTGAGCCTGGTGCCCTTGAGCTACATCTTTGCCGCCGGCAACCGCGCCATGGTGAAGATGAGCGAGAACTCGCGGCATCTGGCGGCGTATCTCATTGCGCACTTGCCGGCCTACTTTCCGCCCGAAAAACTTCAGGTGTTTGATGAAACCGGTGGCGTGGGCATTGCGTTTTCGCAGCTCAAGTTGGACCACTTGCTGTTTACTGGCTCAGGGCAAACGGGCAAGGCGGTGATGGCTGCTGCGGCACAAAACTTGTGCCCGGTGACGCTGGAGCTCGGTGGCAAGGCACCCGCCATTGTGTGTGAGGACTTTCCGCTCAAGACGGCGGTTGAGCGCATCATGTTTGTCAAACTGCTCAACGCCGGGCAAATTTGCACCACGGTGGACCACGCCTGGGTGCCTGCGGGCCAGGTGGACGCTTTTGTCGACCAGGCGCGCAGCCTGGCTGCAGCGCGTTACCCCACGCTTGGTTCACCGGACTACACCGCGATCATCGACCAGCGATCATTTGACCGTCTGCTGGCCGCACTTGAAGACGCCCGCAGTCGCGGTGCCCGAGTGCTGTGCCTACTCGATGGCCCGGCCTTTGATGCTGCTACGCGCAAGATTGCCCCGCATATCGTGCTTGACGCGCCGGCCGACAGTGTGCTGATGCAGCGCGAAATTTTTGGCCCGATCCTGCCGCTGCGCACCTACACAGCGCTGGATGAGGTCATTTCGAGCATCAATTCGGGTCCCCGCCCTTTAGCAATCTATCCTTTCAGCTATCACAACAATACTGTTCAGCACATCATTGACCATGTGATGAGTGGTGGTGTGTCGGTGAACGATGCGCTGTTTCATGTCGGTCAGCACGACTTGCCGTTTGGCGGGGTGGGGGACTCGGGCATGGGGCATTACCACGGGCACGAGGGTTTTGAGACGTTCTCAAAAATGCGCCCGGTGTTCTACCAGACGCGTCTGAGTTCCATGAAGTTTCTTTGGCCGCCTTATGGCAGGTTTGCCGAAGGTGTACTGAGGTTCCTGATACGGTAAATGTTGGTCGTCATGCCGATGGGTGACTCAGTCTGAGCGCAGTTTTCAGAATCTGCCAGTGGCACCCGGCCGCAGGATGGTGGTCGGTTCAATGCAACACCGTCGTGTCATCACCGTGGAACCGAGCCTTGTTGCGTCCAGCTTCCTTGGCAGCGTACATGGCAGCGTCCGCCCATCTCAGCACATCCGCCTGACTGCTCTCATGGTTAACAAACAGCGCAACACCCAGGCTGGCGGAGCAGTGGTGTTGCACGGTGATTTCCGGCAGCCCCTCGCGGCGCACCGTGAGCTTGTATGCCTGTGCCAGCGCCAGGCGGATCTTCTCGGCAATCACGCCTGCTTGCACACGTGATTCATTGCGATCGGTCTTGAGTTCACTCAGCATGACCACAAACTCGTCACCGCCGATGCGAACCACCGTGTCCATCTGGCGAACGCAGGCCGTGAGCCGCTGCGCCACCTCGATCAACAAAAGGTCCCCTGCATCATGGCCATGGCTGTCGTTGAGGGGTTTGAAATTGTCGAGGTCAAGAAAGATCAAGGCGCCATATCGACCGGTACGACTGCTGCTGGCCATGGTCAGTTTGAGCCGGTCTTCCAGAACCCGCCGGTTCGGCAGCTTGGTCAGCGGGTCAAAAAATGCCAGCTGGCGGACCTGGTCCTCCATCGCTTTTCGCTCGGTCAGGTCAATGTCAAGGCTGAACATCTCGATGGGACCCAACACGGGTTTGACCAGAACGTGGCTTGAAAAAACCGGAATCGGTGCGCCAGTCTTTGTCTTGAGCATCAATTCGCCAGCCGGAATGGCAACCTGGGTCGCCGCCATTTCCGCCATCGAGGCCGCAACTCCGTCTCGCATTTCGGCAGGAATGATCAGATCCAGCAGGTTGCCGCCCAGGGCTTCTTCAGCACTGTAGCCATACAGTTGCTCGGAGGCGCGATTCCAGAAGGTGACGGTGCCGTCCATCGTGTAGCCTTGCACCGCCACCCCGGCAACGTCTTCCATCATGCTGCGAAAACGCGCTTCGCTGTCGCGAAGCAATTGCACCCACCTGCTTTTCTCGATGGCGATACTGGCCAGCCGCGCCGATTGTTCGATGCGTGTGATGTCGGCGACGCTAGGAGCGTGTGGTGTTGGATGGTAGATGGCAAACGTGCCAAAGACTTGACCGTTGGCAGCAAAAATAGGTTGTGACCAGCAAGAGCCCACGCCCGCGTTTCGCGCCAGCTCCTGGTAAGGCGACCAATAGGGATGGGTGGCGATGTCCTCAACCACCACCCGCTCACCGGTAAACGCCGCTGTGCCACAGGAGCCCACGCCCACGCCAATTTCTACACCTTCCAGCGCTGCGTTGTAGGCAGCGGGCAGACTCGGCCCAATGGACTGCTCAAAACGGAGGCCGTCACTGCTCAGCAACAGGATGCTGCAGTAGGTGCTGGTTTGCAGCTGCTCGACGCCCAAAATCAGCTCATCGAGAATGGTCGCAAGTGGTTGGTCGCTCGCCAGCAGCTCAAGAATGTGATTGCGCAGATGCTCATCCTGTGCCGCCTGCTTTAATGCAGTGATATCGGTGTGGGAGATGACCGCACCGTCGCGAACATGCTGTCCGAGTGGTACCACAGTCATCACAAACCAGCGCTTTTGCCGTGGTGAATCGCAGGGGTACTCCATGCTGAAGTAGGGCAGTCGACCATCGAGCACGGCTTGGATGCCTGCTCGGGCCTCCCGGCCACCATGCGCTTCTTGTTGCTGACTGGAACCGCAGGCTGCCAGGTAATTTGCTCCGACGCCGCTCTGCGGCATGGGTGGCGCTGACCCTGTGTTGCTTTCAAGAAGAAAGCGATTCCAGGCCTCGTTGACCGCTTGAATGACGCCGTGGCTGTCAACGACGGCGATCTCGGCTGTTAGCGAGTTGAGGATGGTGTTTTTGAACGCCTCACTCTTTGCCAGATCCGCCTCGATTTGCTTGCGCAGGCTGATATCGCTGAAGGTGACGACCACCTGTTGCAAGCGGCCATCGGCATGAAATTGCGGTCTTGCCGTCACCAGCAGCCAGACCCTGGTCTGCGTGGCCGGGCGAAAAACGCCCATCACCACATGCTCGATGGACTGGCCGGTTGCAATGGCTTGGGATGCCGGATGGGTGTGCCCGGGGAAGCCTGAGCCGTCCTCATGAATCACATCCCAGCTGGGGTCAAGCGAAGTTTTTCCCAGCAACTGGTCTTGCGTCAGACCCAGCAGCTCCAGCGCCAGGTGGTTACTCATGAGAATCTCAGAGTCGGGTGACTGAATGACAATGCCAACGGCCAGGTCATCCACCAATCGGCGATACCGGTTGGCGCTGTCGGTCAATGCGGCTTCACGCTGTGCCAGGGTTTGCAGCAGTTGGTTGAATCCGTCCACCAGGTCGCCCAACTCGTCCTGTCGATGGACCGGCAGCGCCTGCGGTGTCTGGCCGCTACTGGCGTGTTTGACCAGTGTTTGCACGGTGGCCTGCATTGGTGCCAATTGGCCTCGTAACATCCACCAAGTCAAGGCACCGGCTACCAAAGTCAACAGCAGGGTGGCCAGAATCAAGCGCAATTCCAGCTTGCGGATGGGGGCAAAGGCTTCGTCCGTCGGAAGCGTGGCCGCCACGATCCAACCGACATCGGGCATACCCTTGTCAGAAACCATCACCTCGACCTGGCGTGGGTTGATGAAAACTGCAGTTCCATCATACCCATCAAGAAACCGGTCCAGCACCGCGCTGAACCCGCGCGGTGGGAGTGCCTCCATGATGCGGGATTTGTCGGTGGCTGCCACAATCAGCCGTTGTTTGGGTGCGACCAGCAGATAGCCACCGGTCTGGGCATACCGGTTACCGAAAACATGGTCCAGAAAGCTGGGCTTGCCCAGGTCAATCACGCCAGACAAGGCACCGGTCACTTGGCCTTGCGCATTTCGAATTGGCGTGGTCATGCCAAACACGGGTGCCTGCAACACTTTGCCAAGATGCACATCGCTTAGCGTTGTTCGGCCCTCTTTGAGTGCTGTGACCACCGTGGCGTTATCAAGGTAGTTCTTGCCAACCCGGCCTGCCGAGCGGGGCACATCAGCCACCGCGGTGCCGTCCGCAGTGTAGGCCACGATGCCAAAGTTGAACATGTCCGCGAGTGTGGGGTTCAGCTCCAAATGGGCTTGTAGAACCGCTGGCCCAGAGGCAAGCGCACCCCCGGAGACATAGGCAAACTTCTCCAGCGCCTCGCGGCGAAGCTCAAAGTCGTGATTGAGCTGTGCCGCCACCAGTGAGACCGTGGCGAACTGTTGCTGCCCAAGAACTTGCTCCAGGTCTGCGCGCAACAAGCGGGATGCGTAAAACGACAGCGACCACAGGCTGACCAGAAAAATGGTCAGCGTGAACAGGGTGACCCGGCTCTTGATCGAAAGGCGCTGGCGTATGCTGAACTGCATCACAACAAAGGTGTTATTCGGACTCTAGCACCTGGCGGTCGCTGCGTCATCCCTATCCGGGCAACTTCGATGACTATTTGAACGTGCTCAACCCTGAACGGCGTATTTGCGCCAACAAGACACCTGTCAAATGCGACAAATCAAAAGGTTTTCCAACATGGTCGTTCATGCCGGCGGCCAGACAAGCCTGGCGATCCGAGTCCATGGCATTGGCGGTCATGGCAATGATCGGCAATGTGGTCAGACCAAGATTTTGCCGAATTGCCCGAGTTGCGGCGTAGCCGTCCATGACGGGCATTTGCAGGTCCATCAATACGGCGTCAAAGCCGTGGGGATTGTGTTTAATCGCGGCAACTCCCAGTTGCCCGTCGGCCGCCAGCTCAACGACGGCACCCTCGGACACCAGCAACTCCTGAGCGACCTGCTGATTGATGATGTTGTCTTCCACCACCAGCAGTCGAAGGCCATGCAGCGCCCGGCGCGGCTGGCTTTTTGCGCCGATTGAGATGTCGGCGTCAAGCGCCGTTTCGGTGGATATTGGCAGCGTCAACGCAAAGCAGAAAGTACTGCCCTGGCCTGGCGCGCTTACCAGCGCCAGTTCGCCACCCATCAAGGCGACCATTTGCCTGGAGATTGCCAGGCCAAGGCCACTGCCACCATATCGCCGCGTGGTGGCGGCCTCGGCTTGAGAAAACCCATCGAAGATCCGCTGCTGATTTTCTGGCGCGATGCCTATACCTGTGTCCTTCACCGCAAAATCCAGGCAGACCTCCGTCGTGGACAGCGATTTGACCGAGACCGACAGCAGTACGTGGCCGCGTTCCGTGAATTTGACAGCATTGCCCATCAAATTGATCAGGACCTGGCGCAATCGCAGGGCATCACCGATCAGGCTTGCGGGGACATTCGGGTCAATCTCAACGCGTATTTGTACCGGCTTGCCTCCAATACTGGCAGTCATGACAAGCTCAATGTCCTGAACCAAACGGTCAAGCCGGAATGGGTGCGGATCGAGTGCCATTTTCTTGGCCTCGATCTTGGAGAAATCCAGCACATCGTTGATCAGTCCCAGCAAGGACCTGGCGGCGCGCTCGGCTTTGTTGGTGTAGTCAGCCTGTTGGGCAGTGAGGTTTGTCTTCAGGGTCAAACTTAGCATTCCCATAATGGCATTCATGGGTGTGCGAATCTCATGACTCATGTTGGCGAGAAACTGTCCCTTGGCCATCGCTGCTGTCTCGGCGTGTTGACGTGCCTCCTGCGCCTGCGCCACCGAAGCAAGCAGCGCCGATTCAGACACCAGCAATGCACGAATCTTCCAGTGGGTGATGAGTCCAACCACGATCAGCGACACCATACTACACATCAACGCAAACGCCAGCAGCCTTTCCGTTGGGTCGCCTGTCAGCCATGAAACCACGGCCGGTGCGGCCAGCGCAGCCACCAGAAAAGCCACCATCCCGGCACGTTGCTCAGCCAGGGTAATCATGGCCACACCACAAACTGCCAACACAATACAGATCAGCAGCGCCTGCCCGGCACCGGTGGCATCGGGCATCATCAGGCATGGGCCAAGCGCCCATGCGGCGCCCGCACTGAGGGACTGAAGCACGTACCAGTTTTGCCAGGACTTGAACTGGATGCGGGTATTTGAAGCCTTTGTGTATACCCGCCACAGCCCGAAACACAGGACCACATTGATCAGAATGCTGCCGACCCAGACACTGACCATCCATTGTGGGTAGATCGACCAGCCCAGCCCGCCAAAAAGCAGCGCCGTCGACGCGGTCATGGTCATGTTGAGTGGCATGCGGGCGTACGCATCCTCAAGCAGCTTGGCCTCCACCGCCGACTCGTCTTTCTTTGTCAGAATGACGATGGCAGTGCGCACCGTGTCTTCAAGGCGATTGAGCGGCATCGTGTTGATGGGGTGATTCATGAACCGGAAATGATGACAAAAAACCGGTCAGGCGTGTCACAACCGTGATACCGCCAGGCGGTCAACTGGCAAGCCAGCGTGACAACTGTGCAATCAGACTGGGCAGTTCGATCGGTTTGGCCAGAAAATCATCCATGCCGGCTTCGGCACAACGTTGTTTGTCGTCTTCAAATGCCCCAGCCGTCAGCGCGACGATGGCGCTGCGTTTGGCACCGTGCTGTGTCTCCCACTCACGGATACAGCGCGTCGCTTGCTGGCCATCCATCACCGGCATCTGGATGTCCATCAAAATCAAATCGTAGGCGACTCCGCCCGTCGCAGCGTCAACCGCGGCCCGCCCATCTTCGACAAAGTCGGCCTGCAAACCCTGGCTTTCCAGCAGCGCTTTGGCCACCAGGCGATTAACCGGGTTGTCCTCGGCAACCAGGATCCGCCCCGCCAGCGCACCGGAACCGACTGGCTTAACCGGCGTCCCGACAGGCTTCTGAAAATTGGCTTGGGGCTCGGTGGCCACACGGAACCAAAATCTGGATCCAATGCCAACACTGCTTTCCAGCCCCACCTGGCCATGCATCAGTTCAGCAAGCCGTGCGACGATCGACAGCCCAAGCCCGGTGCCACCGAATTCCCGCGTGGTTGAACTGTCAGCTTGTATGAAGGGCTTGAACAGCAGCGCCTGCTTTTCAACGGCGATGCCAATGCCGCTGTCGCTGACCGAGAACTCCAACTGTGAGGTTTTCCCGTCCGGGCTGACTTCGCCCACCTCAAGTACCACCTTGCCTTGGGGTGTGAACTTGATCGCGTTGCCCAGGTAGTTCGACACCATTTGGCGCAGTCGCATAGGGTCACCCAGGTAATGGCTGCTGCGCAAGTGGCAAAAACGTGTTTCCAGCGTCAAGCCTTTGCTTCGTGCCAGGTCTTCAAATGCCAGTGTGGTATCCGCCACGAGTTGTTTCAGATCGAACACGCTGTGGTCAAGTTCCAGCCGACCTGCCTCGACTTTGCTGAGGTCCAGAATGTCGTTAAGCAGCCGTAACAGGCTTTGCCCGGAAGTCACGATTGTGCGGGCATAGTCGCGCCGCGCCTCTTCATCGACCTGTGGCATCTGTAACATTTGCGCCATACCCAGAATGCCGTTGAGCGGCGTACGTAACTCATGGCTCATGGTGGCAAGAAAGTTGCTTTTGGCTTGTGTGGCCTCTTGTGCAGTGCTCAGGGCCTGCTCGAGTTCGACCTGATGCTGCCGACGTTCGGTGATGTTGGCGTACGCACCAACCACCCGCATCGCCTGGCCTTGGGCATCGCGTTCAGCAACCCGTCCGCGGTCCTGAACCCAGATCACGGTGCCGTCCTTTTGCACCATGCGATGTTCTGAGTGGTAGTTGGACTCCGTACCCGTCAGCAGCCTCTGAATGCGCTCCCAGACCATTTGCCGGTCTTGCGGGTGAACATGGGCCGAGAACGCCTCCACGTTGTCTGCAATCTCCCCTTCCGAGAACCCCAGCAGTCGATACCACTGATCATTGTGGGAGACCCGGCCGGTCGCGACATGCCAGTCCCAGATGCCTTCTTGGGTTGCGGCCATCACATCACGCAGTCGCCTTTCGCTCGCGGCCACTTTTTGTTGCGCCTTGACCACATCGGTGATGTCGTGGGCAATCACCAGTATCTGGTTGTTGCCATGGGGGTCCTTGAAGGGCCGCTTGATCGACTTGTAGTGTCGCCATTCATTGGTCACTGCATCGAGGCTGTCCTCGAAAACCACCTCAGTCTGGCCGCGTGCCATGATGCCAAGCACATTGTCCCGAAAGCCATCAGCTGCTTCTTTGGGTACACCAAAGTCGTCATCGTGTTTGCCGACCATGGCGTCCGGGGTGGTGCCATAGAGCCGGGCCACGGTCTGGTTGCACAAAAGGAAGTCGCCGCGTGCGTCTTTCAGCACGATGACGTCAGGGATCTCGTCAAAAACTGCCTGCAAAAGTGCCAGTTTGTGCTCAGTGCTGGAGACGGCGTTGGTTTCAGGTGGGGGCTTCGGGTCTGGCATCGGGTTCTCCGTATCTTGATCCACATGATACTTAACAAGCTCCTCTGTACGCCACCTGGCGTATTTCACAATCGGCGCTGGGTACCTAAAGTTGCTCCATCGCTGCATTGCACTGTCTCACCAATCGGCAGACCCGCAGCGACACCGGTTTCATCAACTCTGGAGTCGTACCCATGTCAACTTTGAATTCACGTCGTTTTACCCTCAAGGCCCTCACCGCTGCGGTGGCGCTTTCCACGCTGTCTGCGCTGCCGGCATTGGCCGCCGACACCATAAAGGTCGGTATCCTGCACAGCCTGTCGGGCACCATGGCCATTTCTGAAACCGTGTTGAAAGACACCGTGCTGATGGCCATTGACGAGATCAACGCCAAAGGTGGCGTTCTGGGCAAGAAACTTGAACCCGTGGTGGTGGATCCGGCCTCCAACTGGCCGCTGTTTGCCGAGAAGACCAAGCAATTGTTGGGTCAGGACAAAGTCGATGTGATCTTTGGTTGCTGGACCAGCGTGTCGCGCAAGTCGGTGCTGCCGGTGGTTGAAGAAATGAACGGTCTGCTGTTCTACCCGGTCCAGTACGAGGGTGAAGAATTGTCCAAGAATGTGTTCTACACCGGTGCAGCCCCCAACCAGCAAGCCATTCCGGCGGTTGACTATTTGATGAGCAAGAACGGCGGCGGTGCCAAGCGCTGGGTTCTACTGGGCACTGACTATGTGTATCCCCGCACCACCAACAAGATCCTGCGCGCCTACCTTAAATCCAAGGGCGTGAAAGAAGCCGATATCGACGAAAAGTACACCCCGTTTGGCCATTCGGACTACCAGACCATCGTGGCTGACATCAAGAAGTTCAGCGCCGGTGGCAAGACTGCGGTGGTATCCACTATCAATGGCGACTCCAACGTGCCGTTCTACAAGGAGCTTGGCAATGCGGGCCTGAAAGCCAAGGACGTGCCGGTGGTTGCGTTCTCGGTGGGTGAAGAAGAGTTGCGCGGTGTTGACACCAAGCCATTGGTAGGGCACCTGGCGGCATGGAACTATTTCCAGTCGATCAAGAACCCGACCAACACCGAGTTCATCAAGAAGTGGACGGCTTATGCCAAAGCCAAGGGCATCGCCGGTCACAAAGACAAGGCTTTGACCAACGACCCGATGGAGGCCACCTACATCGGCATCAACATGTGGAAACAAGCCGTTGAAAAAGCCAAGTCAACCAACGTGGACAAGGTGATTGCTGCCATGGCCGGCCAGACCTTCAAGGCACCTAGCGGCATTGTGAGCAAGATGGATGAGAAAAATCACCACCTGCACAAGAGCGTGTTCATCGGCGAGATCAAGGCCGACGGCCAGTTCAATGTGGTCTGGAAAACACCTGGCCCGGTGAAAGCCAAACCGTGGAGCCCGTTTATTGAAGGCAATGATAAGAAGCCTGACGAACCAGCAAAGAAGTAAAACCTGACGACGTCAATATGGCGTTGTAACAGGTGGGGGCAGAACCGCAGCGCCACGCCGTCGCGGTTCTGACTCCCCAATCACTTATTCCGGAAATTGCAGCGTGGACATAGTTGCTGTGTTCACTCTACAGGTTCTCATCATGCTTAAGACACTTCTTGCCACAACTTTAATATTGATAGCTGGAAACGCTTATTCAATAAACGCTGAAGAGGTAAAAGGCATCACAATCGGTGAAACCGATGAACGAATTGAAGCGCTTGCCAAGGCGATGTTGTCCGCTGACGATCAGACGGCTGCATTTTTGCAGGCTCTGGCTGACGACGCGGTGAAGGTGGCAGGCGACAAGGTGCTGGTGATCAGGGACGACAAGGCGTTTGATCCTTTGACAGGCACAGAGCAGGTGCTGCCCGAAGACGCCGAGGATGTCATCAACAACAACCGCATGCGCGGCGAGATCGACTCGGCGCTGGCGGCGCTCATGTTATTTTCGACAGACGATACCGTTCGCGCCGCTGCCGTCAGGCAGCTGCAAAGCGATGCCGACGAGACCAAACTGCCGCTAATTGAAAAGGCACTGGCCATTGAGGCCAATGCTGGCATCAAAGTCCAGTTGGGCATGGTGCGCGCGGCGGCATTGCTCAACAGCACGGACAAAGTCAAACGCCTGGAGGCCGCCAAACTGTTGGCCGGCAGTGGCCAGGCCAACACCAAGACCATGCTGCTGGCGCGTATTGACCAGGAAACCGAGCCAGAGGTCAAGGCGGCGCTGGGTGCCGCACTGAGGCAGGTGGAGTCTGCCCTGGCTTGGGGCGACAACCTGGGCGCGGTATTCAGTGGGGTTAGCCTGGGCTCCATTCTGCTTCTGGTGGCGCTGGGCTTGGCGATCACCTATGGACTGATGGGAGTCATCAACATGGCGCACGGGGAACTGATGATGATTGGTGCCTATGCCACGTACGTGGTGCAGGGTCTGTTCCGCAGCTATCTGCCCGGCGCATTTGACTGGTACTTGCTGGCGGCAGTACCCATGTCGTTTTTTGCGGCTGCGTTGATGGGTGCTGCGCTGGAACGCACTGTGATCCGCTTTTTGTATGGGCGTCCGCTGGAAACACTGCTGGCCACTTGGGGCATCAGCCTGATGCTGATGCAGCTGGTGCGCAGTGTGTTTGGTGCGCAGAACGTGGGTGTGGAAAACCCCTCGTGGATGAGTGGCGGCGTGCAGGTGTTAGGCAATTTATCGTTGCCGTACAACCGTCTGGTCATCATCGGTTTTGCCGTATTTGTGTTGGGCAGTGTGGCATGGATGATTGGCAAAACACGCCTGGGTCTGTTTGTACGTGGTGTCACGCAAAACCGACCGATCGCCGCCTGTATGGGCGTCAATACCGCGCGTATTGATACCTATGCGTTTGCACTGGGTTCAGGCATTGCCGGATTGGCGGGATGTGCGTTGAGCCAGGTCGGCAATGTCGGGCCGGATCTGGGGCAAGGCTATATCGTCGATGCGTTCATGGTGGTGGTGGTGGGTGGCGTTGGTCAGCTGGCAGGTACGGTCTACGCCGCGCTGGGCCTGGGCCTGCTGAACAAGTTTCTGGAAGGTTGGGCTGGTGCGGTGCTGGCCAAGATTGCTGTGCTGGTGGTGATCATCATATTTATACAAAAGCGACCCCAGGGCATCTTTGCCATGAAGGGCCGTTCGGCGGAGGCGTGATGATGAATACATCTTCAAGAACGGTGGCCTTACCTCAACCCGCAAGCCTGCTGAGTCGCACAGGGTGGGCGGCGTTCCTGGTGGCGCTGATTCTGGTTTGTGCCATCGCCCCGGTGCTGAACCTGCTGGTACCCCAGAGTAGCGTCTTTCATTTGAGTGACTATGGTGTGGGCTTGGTCGGACGCATCATGTGTTACGCCATTTGTGCCTTGGCCATGGACTTGATCTGGGGTTTTACCGGCATTCTGAGTCTCGGTCACGGGTTGTTCTTTGCTCTGGGTGGGTATGCCATGGGCATGTACCTGATGCGCCAGATCGGACTGGAGGGCAATTACAAAAGCTATCTGCCTGATTTCATGGTGTTTCTGGACTGGAAAGAGTTGCCCTGGCATTGGACTTTTTCTGACAGCTTTGCTGCCACCCTGTTCTTGATCGTCGCGGTGCCGGGGCTGGTGGCATTTGTGTTCGGCTATTTTGCATTTCGTTCCCGAATCAAGGGTGTGTATTTCTCGATCATCACCCAGGCCATGACTTTTGCGGCGATGTTGCTGTTCTTTCGCAATGAAACCGGGTTTGGCGGCAATAACGGGTTTACCGACTTCAAGCGGATCCTGGAGATTCCGATTGCCACGCCGGCGATGCGCATGACGCTGTTTGTGCTGACGGGTGTGATTCTGCTGGGCTTTTTTCTCATGGCGCGCTGGTTGGTCAACAGCAAGTTTGGGCGCGTGTTGCAGGCCGTGCGTGATGCCGAATCCCGGGTGATGTTCAGTGGCTACAACCCGCTGGGTTACAAACTGACCATCTGGACCATCTCGGCCATGATGTGTGGCGTGGCTGGTGCGCTGTATGTGCCGCAAGTGGGCATCATCAACCCCAGTGAAATGAGCCCGGCCAATTCGATCGAAATTGCCATTTGGGCGGCTGTGGGCGGGCGCGCGACCTTGATCGGGCCGATCCTGGGCGCGTTCATCGTCAGTGGTGCAAAAAGCTGGTTGACAGTGGCCTATCCTGAGTTCTGGCTGTATTTTCTGGGAGCCCTGTTCATTGGGGTGACCCTGTTTTTGCCTGACGGTGTGGTGGGCCTGGTCAAGAAGTTCAAAGGGGCCGAGAAATGACCCCCGATCTCATGGAGGAAGGTGCGCGCCGCACCGAGGCACACCGGGTTGCGCTGGCAGAGCGAGGCAACAACACTGAATCAGGGGGGCGTGCAGCCGGGTTCTCCCGTCTGGCGGTCCCGGGTGAGGTCGACATCACCCACGGCCGAATCTTGTACCTGGAAGATGTGAGCGTGAGTTTTGATGGTTTCAAAGCGATCAACAAACTCAGTCTGGACATCGCGCCGGGAGAATTGCGTTGCATCATTGGCCCCAATGGCGCGGGCAAGACCACGATGATGGACATCATCACCGGCAAGACCCGACCGGACGAGGGCCGGGTCTTTTTTGGCAGCACGATTGACCTGCTGCGCTACAAGGAAGCCGAAATTGCACAAATGGGTATTGGCCGCAAGTTTCAGAAGCCGACGGTGTTTGAGCAACTCACGGTGTTTGAAAACCTTGAGCTGGCGCTAAAGACCAACAAGGCGGTGGGTGCGTCCATGGTGTTCAGACTTGACTCGGCGCAAAGCGACCGGCTGGCGTCGGTGTTGCACACCATTCACCTCGCCGATAGCGTTTCGCGCAGGGCCGGATTTCTGAGTCATGGGCAAAAACAATGGCTCGAAATAGGCATGTTGCTGATGCAAGACCCCAAACTGCTGCTGCTCGATGAACCGGTAGCGGGCATGACCGATGAAGAAACCGAGCGTACGGCCGAGCTATTTTTGTCGTTGAAAGGACAGCATTCCTTGATGGTGGTGGAGCACGACATGAGTTTTATCAACACCATTTCGGATATTGTCACGGTACTGTGTGATGGCTCGGTGCTGGCACAGGGGTCGCTGACACAAGTGCAGGCAGACGAGCGGGTGATTGAGGTGTACCTTGGAAGGTGATCACGAACCAGCCAGCGCGATCGGCCGTCATGGTCCGTTTGGCAGTTGGAAAAGAGCCAGAAAAGTGCGTAAAGAGGATCAAGCATGCTGACCGTAAGCCACATTAACCAGTACTACGGCGGCTCACATATCCTGCGCGACGTCAGTCTCAGTGCCGAGTTGGGCAAGGTCACCGTCATTCTGGGGCGCAACGGCGTTGGCAAAACCACGCTGCTGAAGAGTCTGATGGGGCTTGTTCCGATTAAAACAGGTGCTATTGAATTTGATAAGAAGCAGATTCACGCGGCAACGCCCTACGAGCGCGCCCGCGCGGGTATCGGTTTTGTGCCTCAAGGACGGGAGATATTCGCCCGCCTGACGGTGGAAGAAAACCTTCGTATGGGATTGGCTTACAAGAGTGCCAGCACACCGATTCCGCCTGAGTTGTTTGAGTTGTTTCCAGTCTTGAAACAAATGCTGGGTCGCCGCGGCGGCGATCTGTCAGGGGGTCAGCAGCAGCAATTGGCCATTGCCCGGGCACTGGCAGCCGGCCCGAAGTTGCTGATGCTGGATGAACCAACCGAGGGTATCCAGCCCAGCATCATCAAGGATATCGGGCGGGTCATCCGTATGCTGGCCGATCGTGGCACCATGGCAATTCTGCTGGTCGAGCAGTACTACGACTTTGCCCAGGAACTGGCCGACCATTACGTGGTGATGGAGCGTGGCGCCATCAAGGCGCAAGGCTTGGGTGCGGATATGGAAGCGCAAAGAGTGCGTCAGATGGTGGCCATCTGATAACGAACCTGAGCCTTGGGCAGGTTGTCAGGGTGGCGTCGGTCCGGCAACCCGTTGCCGGATGCCCGACAGTTCAGGCGAACTCGACCAGAGATTTTTTCATCTTTTTCATGGCAGCAACCTCAATCTGGCGAATACGTTCGGCGCTGACGCCGTAGACGGCTGCGAGATCATGCAATGTCATGCCACCACTGTTGTCGTCATTCACCTTGAGCCAGCGCTCTTCAACAATGTGGCGGCTACGGGCATCCAGTGTGTCAAGTGCGTGGGCCAAGCCATCACTGGCCAGCATGTCGCGGTGATGCGCCTCGATGATGGCAGTGGGCTCATGGCTGGCATCGGTCAGGTAAGCGATGGGTCCGTAGGCATCATCACCGTCGTCAGAGGGTGATGGGTCGAGCAATACATCGCCACCCGACAAACGGGCTTCCATCTCAATGACTTCTTCGCGTTTGACGTTGAGCTCGGTGGCCATGGCATCAATCTGGCTGTCGCTCAGGGTGTCACGGTGGCTGTCCAGGTCAGCCATGGCGTCTTCGCTGCGAAAACGCTGCTTCATGGAGCGCAGATTAAAAAACAGCTTGCGTTGTGCCTTGGTGGTTGCCACCTTGACCATGCGCCAGTTTTTCAGGATGTATTCGTGAATTTCGGCCTTGATCCAATGCAGCGCATAGCTGACCAGTCGCACTCCCTGGTCGGGGTCAAAGCGCTTGACAGCCTTCATCAGGCCTACATTGCCCTCTTGAATCAGGTCGCCGTGAGGCAAGCCATAACCCAGATACTGCCTTGCTGTCGAAACCACCAGACGCAAGTGGGACAGAACCAGCTTCCCGGCGGCTTCCAGGTCATTGTCGATCTGGAACTTGCGCGCGTACGATTGCTCTTCTTCTAGTGTGAGCATCGGCATGCGGTTGACCGCTGAAATATACGCATCCAGATTGCCCAGCGCAGGTACCAGCGCCCAGGGGTTTTTCAAGGTCAGTGCCGTGCTTGGGGTTCCAGTGTGAACAGTCATGCCAAAACTCCTGTAAGTCAATGGTGTAAATGTTAGCACTCCCTATGAGTGAGTGCTAATAAAAAAGTTCAATGACCTCAATAGAGTCAGGATTCAGGCCGCCGGTGCATTGCCAATATTGACCGAGATGCCATCGTCAGCAGCGGTCGGGTTGTCCGCGCAGGACTGGCTGGTCAGTTGTGTTGCCTCAATGACCGGGTGGTCGATTTTGTGCAGGAACGCCAGTGTGACTTTGAGTGGCGCATTAAACAGCCGCGCGATGTCGGCCACATCGTCGGGCACGGCAGGGTTGTCCCAACTGATGGCGGTATGTCGTGCCAGTCGGACTGCCAGCAAGACACATTGCACATTGGGCCGCTCCGCATGGCGCTGATCACTGATACTGACCAGTAGTTCTGGTAAATGCCAGAGTTTCATGAGAGACAGTTGCAAGTCTGCCAGGTCAATGCTCAGTACCGCCTTTTGAATGGTGCTGGTGCGCAGTGTTGAATCGGCTTCCTGGGCCTGATGGATTTGTAACGCCAGGGTTGGTGCATGTAGCCACACCAGAATCTCGGCAAAGTTGTGCAAAAACGCTGCCTGATGGATGATGGTGGCGTCAGTATCTCCACGATGCACCGCAAAGCCGAGCGCAAACTGACCTGCACGTTCGGCCCGGTTGAGCAGCCTTCTGACGCCGCACAACGCGTCCGGTTGATCCGCCAGCCAATCTTCAACCGTCGCCTGTGGACCAAAACGGCGGAAAAACGGGCTGATTCCCATCAGTACCAGCGACGTCGTGACGGACTCGGTTTCTGTCATGGCACCAGGTCGCCGCAACGTGGCAACATGAGCCAGCAACTTCAGTGTCATCAGGGGATCGGACTGAATGACCGCTGTGAGCATGTTCGCATCGACATCGTCCTCGATGGCGCGCAATTCTTCCAGCGCTTGGGCGGTGGCGGCCAAAACCGGGATGTCTGCACTGCGGAAGTACTGAGTCCAGGCGCCAATGTGAGGCAATGCTGCGGTCAGGTATCGAGGTGTCCAGACGGCGGGTTTGGCGGTGTTGATTTCTTCGGTCATGTTGCCGGATCCTTTATAGGGTGGCGAGTATGCGGGGCAGTGTCGTGCTGGTCAAGCTCGATAATGATGCAACAACTTTTTTCTTTGCTGACCATGACCACCTCCAACGCATCCACATCAATGAATAGTACCCAACCTCGCCTGACAAGTTTGTCGCATGGTGGGGGGTGCGGTTGCAAGATCGCACCGGGCGTGCTCTCCAACATTCTCAAAGGCACCAGTGCCATGCCGATTCCTGCCGAGTTGTTGGTGGGCATCGAAACCTCGGACGACGCGGCGGTATACCAACTCAATGAGCAGCAGGCGCTGATTGCCACCACTGACTTTTTTATGCCCATCGTTGATGATCCATTTGACTTTGGCCGCATTGCCGCAACCAATGCCATCAGCGACGTATATGCCATGGGCGGGACACCGATCATGGCGCTGGCACTGGTGGCGATGCCAATTGCTGTTTTGTCGCTGGAAACGATTGGGCGCATCCTGGAGGGTGGAGCCAGCGTTTGCCGCGCCGCAGGGATTCCGATTGCTGGCGGCCATACCATTGATTCGGTGGAGCCGATCTACGGCCTGGTCGCGTTAGGTTTGGTACACCCCAAGCAGGTCAAAAAAAACGCCAGCGCATGTGTGGGCGATCGGCTGGTGTTAGGCAAACCGATTGGTGTGGGCGTTCTGTCAGCAGCGCTCAAAAAGGGGCAGCTCGATGCATCAGGCTACGCCCGGATGATGGCGGTAACAACCCAGCTTAATACCCCAGGACCGGTTCTTGCCGCCTTGCCGGGAGTTCACGCCATGACGGATGTGACCGGCTTCGCACTGGCGGGTCATGCACTTGAGTTGGCACGGGGAGCCGGATGCACGATAGAAATTGACTGGGCGAAAGTGCCGCTCCTGACCGGTGCGCGTGACTTGGCACTGGCTGGGCATGTAACCGGTGCTTCAGGGCGCAACTGGGCGGCCTATGGCGAGGAAGTCATCTTGCCCGACGGGTTTGCGCCAGTCGATCAGGCCGTGTTGTCCGATCCGCAAACCAGCGGTGGTCTGCTGGTATCGTGTGCTCCCGATGCAGTCGATGAGGTATTGGCCGTGTTTCATCGCATGGGTTTCGACCAAGCCGCAGAAATCGGTGCCGTCAGCGCCGTGCGCTCGGATGGACGACTGGTGGTACGGTGATGTCAGTCTTGGGTGCACTGACTGGAAGTGTCGGTGTCAGTGATCTGGGTGACTGTATTTTTGAATAAATTTGCGGTCGATGCGGTCTTTGAGCCACCACACCCAGTGGCCTTCAGCAGACCAGTTTCCCCAACTGGCGATCGCAAATTTTTCACCACAAGCCAGCAAATTGAGCGTTCTTGACTGGGGCAAGTAGGGGCTGGGAGCCACCCCACCCAGAACAGCGCGCAGATTTCTTGCAAGCGGAGGACCAGCCCGCACGGCATAGACACCACTGCGTGCCACCTGCATATCCATACGAGTTGAAACATCACCCGCCGCAAATACCTGAGGGTGACTGGTTGAACGTTGAAACTCGTCGACTGCCACAAAACCGTGTGCATCGAGAGCCAGGCCGCTGTCGCGCAGCCAAGCCGGTGCCTGGGCACCAATGGCAATGATGGGCACATCACACGCCAGACTGGCGCCGCTTTGAAGGAGCACCTCACCGGCAGCCACCCCCATAGCGCGCTCGCGGATCAGAGTGATGTGGCGTTCCTTGAGTGCCCGAACCAAGCGTGACTGCACGGCATCAGTGTAGTTGGCTCCGACGACGCCGTCGCCAGTCAGCAGCGTGACCGAGGATCCTTTCAATCGATGCGCAACGGACATCGCCAATTCGACGCCGGCTGCGCCAGCGCCAACCACAGTCACCCGTAAGGCGTGTTTGTCTGCCAGCGCCAGCACCTGCGGCCACAGGGCAGCAAAGCCTTCGATGGGTCGCACAAACAACGCGTGTTCGCGCGCGCCTGGCATCATTTCCTCGATGCTTGGGCGATCCTGCACCGGTCCGCTGTTGATCGACAGCAAGTCAAAGTTCAGTGAACTGCCGTCGTCCAGAATCAAAGTTCGAGTGTTGGCGTCCAAGCCCACAGCATGCCGCTGCTGCCAGTGAACCCCACTGTTGGCCAGCAACGGTGCCAAGGGAATAACACAGTCGTCTACCGAGTAGTGGCCAGCGACAAATCCGGGCATCATGCCCGAGTACAACTGGCGCGGGTAGGGTGCAACCAACGTGATTTGCACACCCGCTGGCGGGTGTGCGGCGAGTGTGGAGAGCAGGTGCACATGGGCGTGGCCTGCGCCAAGCATCACCAGATGTTTCATCGCCAGTTAATAATGTTCAGGGTAGGGCGCGGCAACCCGCAGTTGGAGCTTATGCTGCTCGCCCTGATTGTGACCGAATACGCCTGAACCAAAAAAGCCGAAAAATCCTGCGGGCAGGGTGCCCGGATCATGAATCTTTTGAGATCTTGATCGACGGGAATTTATTGGAAAAATCCTTGTTCTTGGCGGCGATGGCCAGCGCTACCTTGCGCGCCACACCTTTGTAGAGGCCGGCCACCTCGCTGTCAGGGTCCGACACCACGCTGGGATGGCCACTGTCGGCCTGCAACCGGATCTGCATTGCCAGCGGCAGCGCGCCAAGGTAGTCTGCCTTGTACTCGGCAGCCATTTTCTTTCCACCGTCGGCACCAAAGATATGCTCGATGTGGCCACATTGGCTACAGACGTGGACCGCCATGTTCTCCACAATCCCTAAAATAGGAACGCTGACTTTCTCGAACATCTTGATGCCTTTTCTGGCGTCCAGCAGCGCAATGTCCTGTGGCGTCGTGACAATGACAGCACCGGTCATCGGTACGCGCTGACTCAGGGTGAGCTGAATGTCGCCCGTGCCGGGAGGCATGTCGACGATCAGGTAATCGAGGTCTTTCCAGTTGGTCTGACGCAGTAACTGTTCAAGGGCCTGGGTTGCCATCGGGCCGCGCCAGATCATCGCTTCATCGGCTGGTACAAGAAAGCCGATCGACATGACCTGTACACCATAGTTTTCCATGGGCTCCATGGTCTGGCCATCAGAACTTTCGGGTTTACCGTCAATGCCCATCATCATGGGGATACTCGGCCCATAAATGTCTGCGTCGAGCAATCCCACGCGTGCCCCTTCTGCGGCCAGGGCCAGGGCCAGATTAACGGCAGTGGTACTTTTGCCCACACCGCCCTTGCCCGAAGCCACAGCAACCACGTTCTTGACACCCGGCAACAGGGCGACACCGCGCTGCACCGCATGGGCAACAATCTTGACATTGAGGTTGACCGATACATTCACCACGCCTGGCGCACTTTTGACGGCCGCAATCAGTTCCTTGCGAAAACCGGGGATCTGGCTCTTGGCCGGGTACCCCAGTTCAACGTCAAAAGATACATCGCCGTCGCTGACGCTGAGGTTTTTGATGGCCTTGCTTGACACGAAGTCTTTGCCGGTGTTGGGGTCAATGACGCTCTTGAGGGCGTCCAGTACAGTTTGTTCGGTTGCGGTCATGGGGTTCTCCAAAGGTGCAGTAGTCTAGCGAAGATAAGTTTGTCCTTATAAAAGTGGGCAAATCCGGGTTAACCCCAGCCCATGGGGCCATCACGACAGCAGATCGCACTGATGGGTCCTAAAGGGGTATCTACCGAGAATTTTGCTGGTCAAAATGTTCTGCACCAGCCTATGATGCCGTTCCATTTTTATTCAAAGGGGCTGCTATGAGGCTATTTTTGGCGCGCTGCTTGATATCTCTCTTGGTCGGAGCTTCAGCCGCGCTGGCGCAGGATGCCGCCCCACCCGTTTTTGATGCTGGCCTGGCACAACGACTTGGGGCCGACGACCATGGCATGCGTGGCTACGTTTTTGTATTGCTCAAGACCGGGCCTAACAAAATGCCGGACGGCCCGGAGCGCGACGATATGTACCGAGGGCATTTTGCCAACATGACCCGCCTTTCCAAAGAGGGCAAACTGGCTCTGGCGGGTCCTTACGACGGCGTCGATGGCTGGCGGGGACTATTTGTACTGGCCGTCAAAGATATTGAGGAGGCCAGGAAACTGGTTGCCACCGACCCGGTGATCATCAAGGGTGAGATGGTCGCCGAGTACCACCGGTATTACGGTTCGGCCGCCTTGATGTTGGTGCCGGAGCAACACGACAAGCTGGCCCGCAAAAAGTTCTGAGCGAGTTCGGTCAGATCGAAGTCACCTGCGGATTGCAGCGTCAAGGCTGCAGCTCAATGCCCGACCAGTTGCTATGATCGCTGGCCCCGGCAACCCATCGTTGCGCACATCTGTATACCCATGACCACTCGCCAGCTTTTTGTCACCACCGCCTTGCCTTACGCCAACGGCAATTTCCACATCGGCCACATCATGGAGTACATCCAGGCTGACATCTGGGTGCGTTTTCAGAAGATGATGGGCAATTCGGTCGACTTTGTCTGCGCTGACGACACCCATGGGGCACCCATCATGATTGCCGCCGAAAAAGCCGGTGTGACGCCGCAGCAGTTTGTGGCAGGTATTGCCGCAGGTCGCCAACCCTACCTGGACGGCTTTCACATCGGCTTTGACAATTGGCACAGTACCGATGCCCCCGAAAACCATGAGTTGGCCCAGGCCATCTACTGCGGGCTCCGTGATAACGTCGATGGCAGCCTGATTGATGTGCGCTCCATCGAGCAGTTTTACGATCCGGCCAAAGGCATGTTTTTGCCAGACCGTTTTATCAAGGGTGAGTGTCCCAAGTGCCACGCTAAAGACCAGTATGGGGACAATTGTGAAAACTGTGGCGCGGTGTACGCCCCGACAGACCTGATTAATCCGTTTTCAGCGCTGTCGGGTGTCAAACCTGAACTGCGGACCTCTGAGCATTACTTTTTCAAGCTGTCTGACCCGCGCTGCGTGGCCTTTTTGCAAGAGTGGACGCAGGATGGCAAACTGCAACCCGAGGTGGCCAACAAGATCAAGGAATGGTTTTCCGAGCGCACCAACCCGGATGGCAGCACCAGTAACGGCCTGGGTGACTGGGATATCAGCCGCGATGCGCCGTACTTTGGCATCGAGATTCCTGATGCACCAGGCAAGTACTTTTACGTCTGGCTGGATGCTCCCATTGGTTACCTGGCATCGCTGAAAAATCTGCTGGGAAAACGCGGGATCGATTTTGATGCCTACATGGCCAACCCCGCGCTGGAGCAATACCACTTTATCGGCAAAGACATCGTCACCTTTCATACCCTGTTCTGGCCAGCCACCCTGAAATTCAGTGGCCGCAAGGTGCCAACCAACGTCTTTGTGCATGGCTTTCTAACGGTGAACAATGGCGAAAAAATGAGCAAGAGCCGCGGCACCGGCCTGGACCCGCTCAAGTACTTGAGCCTTGGAATGAACCCCGAGTGGCTGCGCTACTACCTGGCGGCAAAGCTGTCTGCGCGCAATGAAGACATTGACTTCAATGCCGATGACTTCATGGCCAGGGTCAACAGCGACCTGATTGGCAAATACATCAACATCGCGTCCCGAGCAGCAGGTTTTCTGACCAAACGTTTTGGTGGGCAGCTCGGCGTTGCCTCCGAAGATGGGGCCGCCTTGCTGCATGATCTGCGCGAGGCACGCAGCAGCATCGAACAACTGTACGAGGCGCGCGAATATGCCAAAGCACTGCGCGACACCATGCTGTTGGCGGACAGGGTGAATGCTTATGTGGATTTGCACAAGCCGTGGGACCTGGCCAAGCAGATCGGGCAGGGACCCATGTTGCAGGGTGTGTGCACGGTATTGATCAAGGCGTTTCGCATCCTCACCTGTTACCTCAAACCGGTACTGCCAGCACTGGCCACCCAGGTGGAGGAGTTTCTGCGCATTGAGCCATTGAGCTTTGCCAACATCGCCCAGCCGCTGCCCGTGGGCCACACTATCAGTTCCTACCAGCATTTGATGCAGCGTGTGGATGTCAAGCAACTTGATGCATTGTTTGAACCTCCAGCCCAATCGGAACAAGCGCAGTCTGCTGCGGAAATAGAAGTAGATCAAAATCCAGGGGGTGAAGCCATCGCGCCTACCATCGGGATAGAGGAGTTTGCCCGCATCGACCTGAGGATTGCCAAAATTGTGGCATGCCAGGCGGTGGCCGGCTCTACCAAACTGCTACAGCTGTCTTTGGACGTGGGCGAGCTTGGCGACGACGGCCAAGGCCTAACCCGAAATGTGTTCAGTGGTATCGCCAGCAGTTACCAGCCTGAGCAACTGATCGGAAAGCTCACCGTGCTGGTGGCCAACCTGGCACCACGCAAGATGAAATTTGGCATCAGTGAAGGCATGGTGCTGGCTGCCAGCCATGCCGATGACAAAGCCAGACCGGGCATCTACCTGCTCGAACCGTTTCCCGGTGCATTGCCAGGCATGCGTATTCACTGAGCCGCCGCCCGGCGTACGCGCGCTTGAATGCTTTGTAGAATGTTGTTGAATCAATTCACAACAAAAGGTCGGTGTGTATGCCCACTGTCAATTTCAGCGTTCCCGAGGATGTCAAGGAGGCGTTCAACAATACGTTTGAGGGGCAGAACAAGAGTGCGGTGATTGCCGACCTGATGCGGGAAGCGGTGGATCGGGCCAAAGGGCAGCAGCGCGCCAAAGAGGCCTATCAGCGCATCTTGCTGCGCCGCCAGCGGGCCCCGGTGGTGACCGAAGCGCAAATTCGCGCCGCGCGAGAGGAAGGTCGCGCATGATCGCCGTGGTCGACGCCAGCGTGGCGGTGAAGTGGTTTCTGGCGGCCCATCCCCAGGAGCAGGATACCGACCTGGCGCTAAAGATCCTCGAACAATCGGTGTTGGGTTTTTTGACTTTTGTGCAACCGCCTCATTTTGTGGCGGAAGTCGCGGCGGTGCTGATGCGCTTGAAGCCGGCTGATGCACGTGACGATCTGCATGATTTGCTCAATATCCGGCAGCAACTCATAGCCACACCGGAGATGTATGTGACAGCGCTCAAACTGGCCATGCGATACCAGCATCACCTGTTTGAAACCCTGTACCACGCGGTGGCCTTGCATACGCCGGGCGCAACTCTGATTACCGCGAACCAAGCGTATGTAGCGCACGCCGGCAAAGAGGGCAGCATCACCCTCTTGTCCGAACTCGAGCATGGTTGACTGGTAGGGTGCAAACAGCGGTGACTGCTTTTGATCTACGCGCAGCGCAGTTCCCCCAAGAGCTGCCGCTGGTTCGCAGCCTATTTGAGGAGTATGCGGAAAGCCTGGGCATTGATTTGTGTTTTCAGAACTTTGCTGACGAGTTGCGCTGCCTTCCCGGCAAATACCAGGTGCCGCAGGGTGCACTGCTGCTGGCGTGGGAGGATGGGCAAGCGCTGGGATGTGTGGCGATGCGACCGGTTGACCACAATCGATGCGAAATGAAGCGCCTGTATGTTCGGCCCGAAGCACGCGGGCGGCAGCTGGGGCTTTTGCTTGCGCAGCAGATATGCGCGCTGGCACACAACGCGGGATACCGCCAGATCTGCCTGGACACTTTGCCCAGCATGCTGGCGGCCAGACAGTTGTATGACAAGCTGGGGTTCAGACCCGTCGCCCCCTATGTTTTTAACCCCATCGACGGGGTGATTTTTCTCGGACTTGATCTTTAGTCTCAGCCACTTGCCTCACATCTAGCCATGCGCCCAGCCCAACTGACTGCCGTCCTTGAACGCGAATTTCTCAGTACATCCGAGGGTCATCACACTCCCGTGATGCTTTGGGGCCCGCCCGGCGTCGGCAAGTCCCAAATCGTGTCACAGATCGGGATGCGCCATCAGGCCCCGGTGATCGACATCCGGCTGTCACAAATGGAGCCCTCTGACTTGCGCGGCATTCCGTTTCGGGTGGGTGAGCTGGTGCAGTGGGCAGTGCCGGCCATGCTGCCCGATTTGCAACGCCATGGTGCACGCGGTGTGCTGTTTCTGGATGAAATCACCTCGGCGCCACCTGCGGTGTCGGCGGCGGCTTATCAGCTGATTCTTGACCGTCGACTGGGGGACTACCAGATTCCGGCAGGCTGGGTTATTTTTGCCGCTGGCAATCGCCAGGGTGACCGGGGCGTGACTTACGCCATGCCAGCGCCATTGGCCAACCGGTTCTCGCATTTTGAAATCTCCGTGAACCTCGACGATTGGGCGGCTTGGGCATACTCCAGCGGGATTGATGAACGCCTGATTGCGTTTCTGCGTTTCAAACCGGAGTTGTTGTTTGCCTTTGATGCCGCCCGTACGCTGGCGGGTGAAATGGCCTTTCCCAGTCCCCGATCATGGGAGTTTGCGCACCGTGCGTTGCAGAAGTTTGGCGACAGCCCGGATCTTTTGACGGGTGCCCTGTGTGCCTGCGTTGGCCGTGCTGCCGGGGTGGAGTGTGCGGCGTTTATTGACAGCCTGGGTCGTTTGCCGGATCTGGATGCGATCACCGCCGGGCAGGACGCGGCGGTACCTGCAGAGCTTGACCTTCAATACGCGGTGGCGGCGGCACTGGCCGGACGGGCGCTGCGTGCCAAGGGCAAGCCCGAGGCCAAACAGGTGTGGGGGCACATTCTGAACTACGCCCAGCGGCTGCCGCTCAAAGAGATGGGTGTGATGCTGGTCTCTGACATGCACCGGGGCATTGGGTCGGCCCTGTTTTCAGTGCCACAGTTTGCGGGGTGGGCGAATGCCGTTGCAGACATCGTCCTCTACGAGTAACGACGGCCTGGGCCATGGTGGCGTGGCAGTTCCTGCACCTGCCACAGCGCGGCAGGAGCTGACCGAGGCCACACGCCAGGCGGCAGCGGCCAAACTGGCGGCTGCGCGCACCCGGCTGATTCTGGACAAGCCGTTTCTCGGTGCGCTGGTACTGCGGCTGCCATTGACCGAAGCGGGACACTGGTGCAAAACCACCGGTACCGATGCGCGCAGGCTCTACTACAACCCGCAGTGGATTGACTCCCTGAGCAGTGCACAAACCCAGTTTGCGCTGGCGCACGAGGCGCTGCACTGTGCGCTTGGCCATTTTGTCCGTCGTGGCAGCCGTGTCGTGCGTATCTGGGATCTGGCCTGCGACTTTGCCATCAACCCGCTGCTGCTTGACGAAGGTCTCAAGCCCCCGCTGGGTGCCCAGGTACTGGACGTCTACCGTGGCATGTCCGCTGAGGAAATTTACCCATGTATTCAGGACACACTCGACAGCGAGCAGTTTGACGATCATCTTTGGGACGGCGAAGACGGTGGTCAGGCGGCAGGGGGGCGTGGCCAGTCCGATACCCAGGGGCAGGGTGGTGGTGACCAAGCTGATGCCCATACCGGTCAACAAGGCAGTCAAGCGCAAGAAACCGAAGTGGATGAACAGGATGAGGGTGCATCCACCGCGCCGGATCAGCCTGGACAAACCGCGGGTGCCGATGTCGAAAGCGCGCCTGCACCGTTAAGCGCCCAAGAGAAGGAAATTCTGCAACAGCAGTGGCAGCGTTTTATGGCGGCTGCGGCCCGGCGCGCCGCTGAAGCCGGCAAGTTTTCGGGCATCATGGCGCGGTTGATGCATGAGGCGCTGGCGCCGCAAATTTCGTGGCGTGCGGTGTTGGCACACTACCTGGTGCAGGCCGCTCGTGATGATTACAGCTGGCAGCGCCCCTCGCGCCGCAGTGCAAGCCATGGGGATGAGGCACTTTTTCCCAGCTTGCGCAGCCACAGTGGCCACATCGTGGTGGCGCTTGACACCTCCGGATCCATCGGGGAAGAGGATCTGGCCCAGTTTGCCGGTGAGCTGGATGCCATCAAGGGCACACTAACGGTGCGCCTGACCCTGCTCGCTTGTGACGCGGCACTGGCCCCCGATGGGCCCTGGATTACGGAGCCCTGGGAGACGTTCCGCCTGCCGCGCGTGTTTTCCGGAGGCGGTGGCACCGCATTCGCACCCGTCTTTGACTGGATCGAGCGCTCATTTTGTCAACCCGACGCTCTGGTGTACTTTACTGATGCGCAAGGTGACATCCCGGCAAGCCCACCCAGCTACCCCGTGCTCTGGCTGGTCAAAGGCAAATCACCTGTGCCTTGGGGTCAACGCATACAACTGAACTGATCCATGGCTGCTGAACTGTCTCCTGAAGATGACTTGCGTTTGAATGTGCTGCTGGCGGGCGAGGTGTATGCCGTGCGCATTGATGAGGGACAACAAACCTTGTATGCGCTCACCAGCAAGGGTGAAGCCAAAGTCACGCTGCACCGCAATTGCCGCCCCGATCTGTACGTGCAACGTGTGCGGGAACTGCTCGGTGGCCATGCCATGGGGTCGCCCGGGGGTTATCCGGTGCATCTGATGCGCTGGAACAGCATGGGCCAAAGCAATGCCCGAAGTCTGGAGGCACTGCTCAAGCTGGGTGAGCCGGAAGCAGTGCGCGCCGTGGCGCAGGCCCCGGCCATGACCGATGAGCTGGCTCGGCGTGCCTGGTGGGCACTGCCTTCGATGGAGGTTGCCCGCTATCTTCTGGCTCACTCTTCGGTCTGCTCAGGTGTGACCGGACCGGTGGTGGCGGAGTACCTGATCGAGCATTTGCCGTTTGAGGAGAACCCCGTTCAGGCCATGAACGCAATTCGCGCAGTGCTGGGTGCCAGGCTGATGTCGAATGAGGTGGCCACCTCCCTGTGGGCCAAGTCCAAACACCGTCCCCACTACTTTCTCGGGTTTCTGGAGCATCAACCAGACCATCTGCCGCCCGAAATGCCGCGCTCACTGGATGAGAATTTGGCATGCATCCTGGCCAGTGCAGTGGCCCGTGACGACCTTTGGGCGGTCACATTGGCCCGATGCCACAGTGCCAACGGACAGAGCTATTTGCGCGCCATGATGCTGGCGCTGGACAAACCACCGGCACCCGAGGCGGTATTCCTGGCGCTTGATCTTCTTGGACGCTATTTTGCGGCACTGCGCAACCTGGCTATGCCTGGTGACTGGCCGCCATCTCTCGTGCGAGAGGTGCAGGCGATGCATGCTTTGAGTCTGGTCAATCAACAATTGGCAGCACCCATTCTCAGCAAGACCACGGCGGTTGGCCCCTTGATGCGCCGCCATCTGGAGCCTGTGCTGGCACCGCTGCTGGCTCACATCCAGATACTGCGGGGCAAGGCATGAGTGCCACCCCGCGGTTGGATCCGGACCTTGCGCAGCCGGTCCAAGCATGCTTTGCCATCGCACAGGTTAAGCGCGGAAAGCGCAAGCGGTTTGCAGAAAACTGCGTTGAGGTTGTGGCCGACGAGGCAACCGCTTTGGCGCAGGCCCAGCCGGAAATGGGGCGCCATGCGGTGGAGGTGATTGGCCCGTCGCGCTCTTCCGAAGGTTTGCGGCTTTACTACTTGGTGCGCTGGTTGGGCGCATGACCGCACTGGGAGACCACGGTGCGCTCGACCAGCCGGTCGTCTCCGAGCACAATCATTGAAAACAACAGTTCGTCCAGACTATTGGCCAATGCCGTCTTGCGTGCCAGCAGGGGCGTGGCCTGCGGATTGAGCAGCACAAAGTCGGCCTCACAGCCTGGCAGCAGGTTGCCTACCACGCCTTCCAGACCCAACGCACGCGCAGCTCC
>JAGOUM010000038.1 GCA_018061265.1 Rhodoferax sp.
CGAGCATTTCCTTGGTGAGTTGCGGCAGGGCCGCTTTGCCGCTCGCCGCGGCTGTCTTGTCATTGCGAGGCATGAAAACTCCTTTGGTGGATTGTTATGCCTTGCACACAAAATTTCTGACAGGCTCCGTGGGCACTGTGAAGCTGTGATGACAGGTCTTTTTGTGTGTCACCAAAATGCCATCAAAACGCCATTGAGGCGTCATCTTGGCGAGCCAACATAAGACACCCAATGAAAAAAAGGAGTCAGAAATGAGAGAGTTGCCCAATCCAACGTTTGCACTTTCCCCCTTGGCTTTGCCCAGGAGCTTGCTTCACCGATCCGCTGAATTTCATCAAGACACCCGGCCGGCAGCAACCTTACCGCTGGAGCGTGGTCCTCTGGTGGTGTCGTGGGCTCGGCATCAGGATGAAGTCCGGGCGGTTCAACGCCTGAGGTATCGCGTATTTGCCAATGAGATGGGTGCTCGACTGAGTACCAGTCTGCCAGGTCACGACATTGACCTCTTTGACAATTATTGTGAACACCTGATGGTTTGTGATCAGGTCACTTCTGAAGTTGTGGGCACCTACCGACTCCTGACCCCTGTGCAGGCGGGTCGCGTCGGCAGCACCTACAGCGACCTGGAGTTTGATTTGACCCGTTTGCGCGGCCTGCGCGAGCGAATGGTTGAACTGGGCCGCAGTTGTGTACACCCCGACTACCGAACTGGCGGCGTGATCATGGCACTTTGGGGTGCGCTGGCCGAATTTATGGTGCGAAACAAACTCGACACCATGATTGGCTGCGCCAGCATTCCGATGTTGCACAACGGTATTGCCAGCGGCGACGTCGCAGCGAGTATCTGGAGGCAGCTCAAGATGACCCATCTGGCACCCATCGAGCACCAGGTCCGGCCACGTCTGCCTTTACCAGTTGAGCAACTGGATGGCAATCTGAATGTGGAACCTCCAGCGCTGATCAAGGGTTACCTGCGTTTGGGTGCCAAGATCCTTGGCGCACCGGCCTGGGACCCCGACTTCAATACCGCAGACCTGCCCATGTTGATGCGCATCAACGATTTGCCAGCGCGTTACCGCAAGCACTTTCTCGGGGCATGATGCGAGCCAGTTTTAACGCGTTAGGGGCCATGAGCAGCGACGGGGAGCAGGTCGATGGTGATGACATCGATGTCACAGCAACCGTCCACCATCGGGCCATTTTTATCTCAGATCTGCACCTGGGCACGCCTGGTTTTCAGGCGGGTGCGTTGCTGGATTTCATCAAGCACCACCCGAGTGACTACCTTTACCTGGTCGGGGATATTGTGGATGGCTGGCAGTTGCGCAGGCGATGGTTCTGGCCTGAACTGCACAACGATGTGGTGCAGAAGTTGTTGCGCCGGGCACGCAAGGGTTGTCGCATCATCTATATCCCGGGCAATCATGACGAGTTTGCACGGCGTTACTTTGGCCATCAGTTTGGTGGCATTGAGGTGGTGGACGATGCCGTTCACTTGACGGCCGACGGACGAAGCTTGTGGGTTACGCATGGGGATCGTTTCGACGGCGTGATCCGGGTCGCCAAATGGCTGGCCTACCTTGGCGACAACCTGTATGAACTGACACTCAGACTGAATCGCCACCTGAACCATTGGCGCGCACGACTCGGGCTGTCGTACTGGTCACTTTCCGCGTATCTCAAACACAAGGTCAAAAAAGCGGTGATGTATGTCACTGACTTTGAAGAGGCGGTCGCCAATGAGGCACAGCGTCGTGGACACGATGGTGTGGTCTGTGGCCATATTCATCGTGCAGAGATTCGCACCATCAACGGAATTCTCTACTGCAACGATGGTGACTGGGTTGAAAGCTGTACCGCGCTGGTTGAGTCAGTCAGTGGCAAGCTTGAACTGGTGTACTGGCCCACCCCAGCTGTTGCGCAGCAGGTTAACAAACCTGTTTCGGTCGCAGTTATCACATAAAAAGTGGCTCAAGCGCAATGCCTGTCTATATTGATAGATATATTAAATATAGCAAATTAGAGCACTTCGGGTGATTGGACTGTCACCACGACGGTTTGGGACAACTCCTCACGCTGGCGGCTCCGTAACCACCAGACCGCGCCCTTCTTCACCGAGCATTCACTGGCGTTTAATCCGATCAGGTGGGCAATGGTCTGCCCCAGCGTCGGTTGATGCCCGACCAGAAGCACGGTGCCTTTGGCATCCGGCCACTGTACCAACTCAAGAAGCTGGGCAACCGACGCACCAGGTGCCAATTCCTGGCGAATTTTGAACTTGCGGCCGAAGGCATTGGCGGTTTGCTCACATCGCAGAGCCGGGCTGACAAAAATGCGGGTGTTGTCAGGCAGCTGGCGGTCCAGCCAGGCGGCCATACGTGTCGCCTGCTTCTCACCGCGACCGGTCAACGGTCTGGCCAGATCATTACATTCCTGTGTCCACTCTTGTGCTTCGGCATGACGCCACATCACCAGGTCCATGTCGGTTGCCTATTCTGTTAATTTGCAGCCATCTACAGCTTGTTTGGCGTTGGTGGCACCACGACGCAACCACTGGCGCTTTTCTTGACCGGGGTGATCGCCCGGACACCAACATGGGCACCATCTTAAGGCGAACAGGTGACAGTTTTAAGACAGACCTGACTGCGCCACCTGCGGTGGGATCAGGCCGGAATCAGGTCGTTTTGGGCTTGCATTCGAAACAGAAAAACATCAACGCCGTGGGGTACTTTCTGAACGATCCATTGCTGCGCAATCGATGGTTCCCACACTTGATACAACTCATAGTGTGGCCCGACCCTCCGATGCTCTGATAGGGAGAGCCACTTTCCTTGGTCAGGTAGCGCAGACCACTGGAAGAAATCTGGGTTGTTTCAAATATTCTTTGCATCATTCATGTCCATAAAACCCGACAGGCTAGTTGCTTCATGTGACTCGAATGTGTCAGTGTCGCCTCGACGAGTGTCATCGCAAGGTCACATGGTGGACGTAAAACCGAGTCAAAGAAGGGTTTGTACACATGACAACTGCTCAGGATCCAGATGCCCCCAGACGGACTTCCTCAGATCGTCGTTTTGTCAGTCAGCTGACGCGCAACACCTTTGCGATGGTGCTCGAAGGTGAGCGAGCCAGCAGCCTGCATGAATTGACCGACTGGCGATCCAAGCCTGCAGTTGCGTTTGGCGGCAAATTCCGCATCATTGACTTTGCCTTGTCCAATTGTGTTAACTCGGGTGTGCGTCGTGTTGGTGTCGCCACTCAGTACCGGGCACAGAGTCTGATCCGCCACCTGCAACTGGGTTGGAGCTTTCTGGATGGCAGATTGGGCGAGTTCATTGAGATCATGCCGGCGCAGCAGCAGGTACACGAGTCGCAGTGGTACAAGGGCAGTGCCGACGCGGTCTACCAGAACCTGCGTGAAATTCGCCGGGCCGCACCGGCCTATGTACTGGTGCTTTCGGGGGACCACATCTACCGCATGGACTATGGCCGCCTGCTTGCCGAGCATGTCGAGCGGCAAGCGGATGTGACCATGGCGTGTATCAGGGTGCCTGCATCAGAGGCAGCACGTCATGGTGCCGTCAGGGTGGACGAACACCAGCGCGTCCTTTCGTTTGACCCCTGCAAAGGTGATGCAGCTGCATCACCTGCAGACGCGATAACGGCCCTGGTGGGCATGGGTATTTACGTTTTTGATGCGGCCTTTCTGTATGAGCAGCTGTTGCGTGACGCGCAGGACCCCAACTCCGGTCACGACCTGCGACGCGATGTTTTGCCCTACTGCGCCCGGCACCATCGTCTATACGTTCAGGATTTTGAGGACAGCCGCGTTGGAGATCTGGACAAACCCGCCTACTGGCGTGATGTCAACACCATTGACGCCTATTGGGCGGCCAACATGGATTTGGTGCAGGTCACGCCACATCTGAACCTGTATGACAACGAGTGGCCGATCTGGACCTGGCAGCCGCAGAGCCCACCTGCCAAGTTTGTTCACGATGACCCCCACAGATGTGGCGTTGCATTGGACTCGATGGTCGCGGGGGGCTGCATCGTGAGTGGCGCCACGGTTCGCCGTTCAATGCTGTTTGCGGATGTTCGTCTTCACAGCAACTCCTTGATCGAGGACTCGATGATTCTGGCCAATGTCCAGATCGGCATGGGCTGCACGCTCAAGAGGTGCATCATTGACAAGAACTGCAATATTCCTGACGGCACCATGATTGGGCTCGACCCAGTCGAAGATGCGCGTCGCTTTCATGTCACGCAAGGCGGGGTGACCCTGGTGACACGGGTGATGCTGGGCCAAGAGTTGAGCCTGCTGTAAAAGTGCATCAGACGGTAGACACGGTCAGCAGCCATTGGCCCAATGCTTCAAACATGGCCTGCCTGGGAGCTGCACCTGACAGCGTCAGATCATGAATGCCGTCAGGAACCGCTTTGACGCAAACGTGATTGCCCAGGCCGGGCGCCAGCCGGTGAATGTCTGCGACATTCAGCACGGTGTCGCTGCGCATGGCCATCGGGTTAAATTGTTTTGGCCAAGTGCTTTGTTCGGCATGTAGCACCAAGACAGGGCAGGGGATAGCCAAGCCTTTGGCCACCTCGGTGTGCGCCAGATAAATGGCACGCAACCATCCCGCGTAGATCGGAAAGCCAGCAATCGGTTTCCATTCTCTGTTGTAGTCCCACTGGCCATGGTGTTCACGGTGAAGGCTTTGCCCATAGATTTCCGAGAGTTCGGGCAGTCGCAGGTGTGGCAGCCATCTCCCGATTGCCGCCAAGATGAGGACCAGAAAACGCTTCTGCCAGGTTGGCAGGTTCAAATCCAGAAAAGGGCTGTTCAAAAAGACCGCGTTGATCATTGACCGATTTTTTCCGCGGTGGGCATACAGCGCTGCCACCAGTCCACCGGTCGAGTGGCCGTTGATCAGCAACCAGTCCATCAGCTCGTATTTGCCCAATACAGCAATGGCTGCATCAACATCCTGCAAGTACTCATCAATGTCCGTGGTGAAATTGGGGTGCTGGTGAGGGCGCATGGCACGGCCATGGCGGCGTAAGTCCAAGGCGTAAAAATTCAATCCAGCCGCGTTGTAAAAGTCAGCCAGGTGCACCTGAAAAAAGTAATCCACGTAACCGTGAATGTACAGAACCGCCCGGCTTGACGCACTGGCACAGCGCCTGCGCACCAATACCGTGTCAACCAGTCCCTCCGGCGCACCCAGTCCTGACAGGGTTGACTGCTCAAAATTGGGTAGCAGATCGGGTGTCCAGGGTGTTTGGTCCATCAGGGGGGTAGGTATCTTGCGGGATCGTCATGGTATCAAGGCGTGAGGCACCGCTCGTCACGTCACTGACACCTGACGAAGTCACCAAATTGACACGTGTCCCGCCTAAATTCACGGCACCGGCAAGTCGCCGGTTTGTTAACCACGCCCAACCCGGAGTCTATTCATGCAGGAATTTATCGCGAAAGTCCGAACTTTGCAGTGGGACGACCACCGTTACTACCACCAGTGCCGCATCAACCAGACGTTGCATCTGATCAGTGCCATCAGTTTTCTGGTCTCCTATGTATTGCTGTTTGTCAACCCGGCAGCAGCCGGTCTGGTCGGCTGGCTGGTCGGTATGGTGACCCGCCAATCGGGGCACATTTTCTTTGAGCCAAGGGGTTACGACGAAATCAATCAGGCCACCGACGAATACAAGGAGTCGATCAAGGCCGGTTACAACATGCGTCGTAAAGCGGTTCTGTTGATGGTCTGGGTGTCCATGCCGCTGCTACTGGCGCTGGAGCCCAGCCTGTTTGGCCTGATTGAACCGGCGCACGGTTTTACTGAGTATGCCCATGATGTCGGGCTGGTGTGGTTGGCACTGGGTGCGACGGGTGTATTGCTTCGCACGGTACACCTTTTCTTCTTGCGTGGACCAAGCTGGGGCCTGGCCTGGGCCACCAAGATTTTGCTGGACCCCTTTCACAACGTTGCCTGCTACTGGGAATCCCCTTTGGCGTTGATGCGGGGTCAGCGCTATGACCCCATCGAAGCGTCACAACGCTCACACTAAAACGGGTTGGCAACCGGAGCCAATGTTCGGCGCGGTTGCCACGCACTCAGTCCGCAGGTTGACATCGCTGCGATGACATGCCGCTGCCATGCGGTTTTTCATCATACTGAAACATACGGTCGCAACACTCCACCCCTTTAACCCGTGGAGATGACCTTGAAGAAAAGCCTGATTTCGATCGCCGTGAGTGTGCTGCTTGGCAGCAGTCTGATTGGCTGTGGTGGCAGCGACGATGATGTGGTGGTGCCAGAAGTCTCGCAGCCCAACCCGGGCAAGTTCTTCAATCGGGTGTCGACCTTTGCAGTGTGCAACCAGGTCGGTGCCTCGTGTGAGTCGGCTGACACCACCGCCGCAGAAATTGTGGCGGCCAGCACCGACGGCATGACGCTGATTTACAGCAACAGCCCCAAGGGTGAAGTCGGTTTTGTTGACATCTCCGATGTCAAGAATCCCAAGGGACTTGGTGCGCTGGCCATGGGTGGCGAGCCCACTTCGGTTACGGTGCTGGGCACACAGGCGCTGGTGGCGGTTAACACGCGTACCGACTTTGTCACCGTCTCGGGCAAGCTGGTGGTGGTGGAAATTGCCACGCGCAAGGCAGTAGCCAGCATCACGCTGCCCGGCCAGCCTGATTCGGTGGCAGTCAGCAAGGATGGCAAGTACATTGCGGTGGTGATCGAAAACGAGCGTGACGAGGCTGTCAACAAAGGCGCCCTGCCGCAATTGCCCGCCGGCAGCCTGGTGATTGTCGACGTGGCAGGGGCACCGAGCACCTGGAAAACCCGTATTGTCAGCCTGACGGGACTGGAAGGCATGCTGTACCCCACCGACCCTGAGCCGGAATATGTGGACATCAACGAGGCCAACGTGGCAGCGGTCACGTTACAAGAGAACAACCATGTTGCGCTGGTGGACCTCGCCACCGGAAAGGTCACCAAGCACTTCAGCGCCGGCAGCGTGAACCTGACGCAGGTTGATACCGTCGATCAGAAGCCGCATTTGATCGAGTTGACCCAATCGCAGGTGGGCCGCCTGCGTGAGCCCGATGGTGTAACCTGGATCTCCAAGACCCAGTTTGTCACCGCCAACGAGGGTGATCTGAACGGCGGCAGCCGCAGTTTCACCGTGTTCAACACCGACGGCAGCGTGGCCTACGAGGCTGGCAACTCGGTCGAGCACTTGATGGCCCGCATTGGCCACACCAACGACAAACGCTCCGATGCCAAAGGCAATGAGCCGGAAAACGCCGAGTTTGGCCGCTTTGACGGCACCGACTACCTGTTTGTGGCCTCCGAGCGCTCCAGCGCGTTGGTGGTCTATGACCTGAGCAAAGCCAATGCACCCGCCTACAAACAGGTGCTCCCGGCTGGTTTGGCCCCCGAGGGCGTGCTGGCGATTCCGTCTCGCAACCTGCTGATTGCCGCCAGTGAATCAGACGACCGCTCCATCCTCAGCCGCTCATCGCTGAGCATCTACCAGTACCAGACCGCTGCCGCTGCTTACCCGACCATTCAGTCGGTAAACCGGGCTGATGGCACACCGATTCCGTGGGCCGCGTTGTCTGGTCTGGCAGCGGCTGCCACTGGCTCGCTGGTCTATGCGGTGGATGACAGCTTCTTTGGTGCCAACCGGGTGTTCGAGATCGACACCGCAAGCGCCCCCGCCAAGTTGCAAAAAGAAATCCGCATCACCGACCCCAACGGCCAGATTGCCGCGCTCGCAGCCAAGCTGCCCGATACGGCCAGTGCCGACGCGTTTGACGATACCGACTTGAAAGCCATGGTTAATGCCGACGGCAGCGTCAACCTCGACCCTGAGGGCATTTCGGTGGCCAGCTCGGGCGGTTTTTGGGTGGCATCCGAGGGCAGTGGCACGGTGGGTGATGCCGCCTACCCGGTCAAGACGGCCAACCTGATCTTCAAGCTCGGTGCCAGCGGTGTCATCGAGGACATCGTTCAACTGCCCGCAGAGGTCAATGGCAAACAAGTGCGCTTTGGTTTTGAAGGGGTGGCTGAAGCCGACGGTAAATTGGTCGTGGCGTTCCAGCGCGCCTGGAAGGGTGAGACCAAGCCGCGCATCGGCGTGTATGACCTGGTGGCCAAAACCTGGCAATTCATGTTCTACCCGCTCGATGCCGTCAGCTCACCCAACGGCGGCTGGGTGGGTTTGTCAGACATCACGGCGCTGGGCAGCGGCAAATTCATGCTGGTCGAGCGCGACAACCAGGGCGGGCCAGACGCGCGCATCAAGCGCCTGTACAGCATCGACCTGACCGGAGTGGCCGACGGTGCCACACTGGCCAAGACGCTGATGCGTGATTTGCTCAGTGACCTGAAGGCCCCAGGCGGCTCGGTGCCCGAGAAAATTGAAGGGGCAGCCCGCCTGGCCAATGGCAATGTGCTGATCGTCAACGACAACGATGGGGTCGATGACAACAGTGGCGAGGTGCAGCTGCTCAATCTGGGCAAACTGGCCAACTGACCTTGGACAGGCGCAAGGCGCACGGCACAGTGCTGATCATTGCGCTTGTTCAATCCCGGTCATCACTTTATGAGCTACTTTATCCGTAGCTAGTGGCATTTATTCTGTATGGGCTGCAGGTCATTTCTTTATAAATATGCTGAGGTGGCGCGAGCAGACCCTGGGTTGAGCTAACAGTGAAGCATGGGCTAAAGGCTCGTTTGGCTTTGTTTGGATTGCCTTGCAAGTGGTTCATAAAATCTGCGCTTCACCTGACTGTCACATTGGCCTCGTACATTGCGCTGGCCCTTTACTATCAGGAGTTCTTGTGGTTCCCTTTGCCAAATTCAGATTTCCACCCCGGTCGCTCATGACGAGTTCTCTTACCGCCGCATTCATTGCCAGCCTGGCTGCCTGCGGTGGATCAGACGGTGATGCCGCGCTGCCCGAATCAGCCACCGCCCAGTTGGCGGTTTTGGAGACCTCCGACCTGCACGCCACCGTGGTCAGCTACGACTACTTCAAGCTGGCCGAAGACAAAAGTGTGGGCCTGGAGCGCACCGCCACGCTGATCAAGCAGGCCCGCGTTGACTTTCCCAACAACCTGTTGATCGACAACGGCGACACCATTCAGGGCAGCGCCTTGGCCGACTACCAGGCACTGGTCAGCCCGCTGGCCTGCAGCCAGAAGCTGGCCACCTACAAGGCCATGGATACCATTGGCTTTGATGCTGGCACGCTGGGCAACCACGAGTTCAATTACGGCCTGCCTTTCCTGTCGCAAGTGACCGGCACCAAGTTCAATGTCGATGGCATGGCCGCTGTGACCAGTCAACCCACCTGCACCGGCCCGGCTTTCCCGCTCGTGCTGGCCAACGTCAGCAGCAAAAAAGACGGAGCGCCGCTGTACAAGCCCTACACCATCATCAGCAAGAAGGTCAGCGCCAAAGACAAGGACGGCAAAACCATTGAGAGCACCGTCAAGGTGGCGATCATCGGCTTTGCGCCCCCGCCCATTCTGCTGTGGGACAAGCGCTGGCTTGATGGCAAGGTCGATGTGCAGGGCGTGGTCGAGGCCGCCACCAAATATGTGCCCATGGCGCGTGCCGAAGGGGCCGACATTGTGATTGCCGCCTCACACGGCGGCTGGGACACCAGTGCCTACACCGCAACCATGGAAAACGCCAACTACCACCTGGCCAAAGTGGCTGGCATTGATGGCATTTTGATGGGCCATTCACACGCCGAATTTCCCAACGCAGCCTGCACCACGGCCGCCTGCAGCGCCACCGGTGTAGACAAGGTGAAGGGCACCTTCCACGGCGTGCCCGCTGTCATGCCCAGTTACTGGGGCAAGGCCATCGGCGTGATCAACTACAACCTGGTGGTGAAAAACGGCAAGTGGGCCATCGACACCAGCAAAACCGCCGTCAGCGTGCGCAAGGCCTTGCTCGATGCCGCGGCCAAAACCTATGTGGCAGTGGACCCAACCATTGCAGCGGCGATCAAGACCGAGCATGAGGCCGCCATTGCCTACGTGAAAACACCCATCGGCCAGTCAGACTTTGCGCTGTCCAGCTACTTTGCCGACATTGGTGATGTGACTGCCATCCAGGTGGTCAACGCCGCACAGGCCGACTATGTGGCCAGGTATGTGGCTGCCAACATGCCGCAGTACAAAGACCTGCCCGTGCTGTCGGTCAGCGCGCCGTTCAAGAGCGGTTTTGCCGGTGGCACCGATTTCACCGACGTGAAGCAGGGCGCGATTGCCATCAACAACGCTGCTGATCTGTACCTGTACCCCAACACGGTGTACGCGGTGAAGGTCACGGGCGCTGGCATCAAGACCTGGCTGGAAAAGGCTGCCGAACGGTTCAACCAGATCGACTCCACCCTGACCACGGCGCAGGCGCTGGTGTCCACCTTCCCCGGCTACAACTTTGACATGTTCACCTCGGCCGACGTGAGCTATGAAATTGATGTGACGCAAGCCAAGGGTAGCCGCATCAAAAACCTGAACTACAAGGGGGCACCCATCAGCACCACGGCCGAGTTCATCATTGCCACCAACAACTACCGCGCCACCAGCGGCACGCAGTTTGGCCTGACTGCTGCCAACACCATTTACGCATCGCCCGATGCCAACCGTGACGTGCTGATTGACTACATCAAAGCCCGCAAGAACCTGACGCTTGCCACCGATGGTTCGGCACGCAGCTGGCGTTTTACCAAGGTCACGACGGCCGGCCCGGTCACCTTCACCTCGGGCAGCGGCAAATTGGCAGTGGCGCAGACCGCCGGGTTCAGCAACATCAGCGTCGTCAGCGCGGATGATGGCAGTGGCAAAGGGCAGGGCGTGTACGCCATCGATCTGTCCAAATAGACCGGTTTGATCAAAAAAGAGGCCCGACTGCCGACCGGCAGCGCGGGCCTTCTTCCCGTTGGGTGATCGGAAGGTGGTTTGCCCTGCAGTGGCCTATGAAGTGCGATGTGGGTTGCCAGGTCGACTCCCCGACCTCAGTTAACGCAAATAGGCCAGATTGGTGGTCTGGTCAGGTCTAACAGCGATCTAAAGTTGATAGCAGTAAAATGTTACTGATATTGCGCTAGAACCTAATTTTGCTTCTAAATGTCCTGCAGGATCAAGTTTCGGTTGCCTGATCAATATCTGCATGGCATGGTCGGGTCAGTGCAATCGCCTGGGGAACTCTGGCCATCGCCTCTAACCCATGGGTGCGATGTCAGGGCAGGGTGACACCCGCCGTGGTGACGACCTTCTGATTCGAGTACTCGCTTCGGGCGGGACGTGTTATTGATCCTTTGGCCAGAACATAGTCCACAAAACTTTGCGTGTACAGCAAGTAGGTGTTGACGTAACGTCCACTCGAATACACCGTACCCAGCGCGGTGTAGCCATCTTTGCCGCTGGCAATGAAGTCGTTGGTTACCAGCACGTAGGTCTTCAAGGGGTCAATGGCACTCCAGGCACCCGTGGTTTTGTTGCGGACTTGCACTTGGGTCAGTCGCTGGCCCTTTGATTTGCTCATGTCGACGTCCCAGCGCAGTCCGGCGGCATAGGGATATGAACCCGTGCCCCCCGACGGATTGGCGACAAAATTGTTCACCCCGTCCTCAATGGCGGCAAGAACCTCGGTGCCGGTCATCTCAAGTTCGACCAGCACGTTGGTGAACGGCAGCAAGGTGAAAGCGTTATTCATGTTCAAGCTGCCGGCAGCCAGCGGCACCCGCAAGCCGCCCGCGTTTTGCAAGGAAAAGTCAGCCCGCTTGGCGGCAAACAGGAACGCTTCTGCCACCACCTGCGCGATGTCGCTGCCTTTGGCCAGCGTATTGGCAGCCTCGCAACCGGCCACACCCGCACTGCGGTTGGTGCTTTCACCAGGCACACGGACCAGACACAAGGCTTCGCTCGCTGCACCGATGGGCTTGGCTTTTTCTGCGCTTACCTGGTCTGAATAGGTTTTGAGGGCGCTCAGCGCCGCGGCATCAGGCGTCAGCACTTTGACCGCTGGCTGGCTGGCAGCCAGTTTGGCTACCAGAGTGGTACGGTCAGCCTCGGCCAGGGTTTGCCAGGCACCAGCGGCGTCCTTGCGTTTGAAGCTGTCGCCTATCAGCAGTGTGGATTGCCCGGTGCAACTCGCCACTGCACCGGCCTCGTTGAACTTGACGTTCATCAGGCCGGTGGCTTTGGCGTACTCCCAGGCCTGGCCGATACAGACGGTCTCACCGGATTTGTTTTTGGTGACCGTCGGATAGCTGCCTGAACCGCTCAGGCCAAGTGGGCTCACGTTACCCAGCAAGGTGTGTGAGTCGCCTCCAATGATCACGTCCACGTCGGTCAGCTTGGCTGCCAGCGCCTTGTCAGCCTCATAGCCCTGGTGGGTAATGGCCACAATGTGCCGCACACCCAGTGCCTTGAGTTCGTCAATGGTTTTCTGTGCCGATGTGGCCTCATCACTGAAGACGGTGGTGTCGAGTGGCCGAGAGGAATTGACGGTTTTGCCCGCCACTGTGATGCCGATCAGGCCCACCTTCACGCCATCCACCTCCTGGATCAGGTAAGGTTTCAACACGTTGCCCGCCAGCGGTGTGCCTGCCTTGGGTGTAATGTTGCTTGAAATCACTGGTGTTTTACACGTCGATTTGCCAAGTTCGTCAATAAAACCCTTGAATACTGCATCGCTGTCGTCAAACTCATGGTTACCTGGCGCAAAAGCGTCAAAACAGACCGTGTTCATCATCATGGCATCCGCTGCACCCTTAAAAAAGGTGTAGTACAGCGTGCCGGTAAGAGCGTCACCGGCGTGAATTTTCAGCAGGTTTTTCTGGCTGGCCAGCGACTTGAACATGGCGGTCTGGCGGGCAAAACCACCCAGCTCAACTTGCGTCGCCACGCCATCGAGCGTGAGTTCGGTGTTGGCAAAGGCATCGAGCTGTGAATGGTGGTCGTTGATGTGGGCGACATTGAGTTCCAGCGGCTTGAACGTCGGTGCGTCATCGTCACCGCCACCACATGCGCTCAGCAGCACACCAACAGAGATTAGGAAACAGGCGCTCTTCGCGGCACGGGAGATGACGTTGAGTTTCATAGTGGTGAATTGAACGAGTTAAAAACAGCCGCTGACGCTAATTCGGCCATATGACGCCCGTGTGTCACAAGTGCCCTGCAAGGTGTATTGCCGGTTTCACGCCGCTGTCACATGCAGCGTCTACAACCAGACTCCTCACTTCACTTTTCAGGAATCTGGCATGCAGACCCCTTCCCGTCGCAACTTTGTCATTCAACTGGCGGCATTGACCGCTGCGACCAGCACTGGCATGGTGCTGTCTGGCTGCGGCGGCGCGGACGACCCTGACCCACCTCGTTTTGACTATGGAGTGGCCAGTGGCGACCCGTTGGCTGACCGGGTAATTTTGTGGACCCATGCGCAGTTTGCGGGCTTGTCCGACGATGTTGCGTTGACCTGGGAGGTCGCAAGTGATGCGGCATTTGCCTCGCTGATAGTGTCTGGCAACGCCCGTGCCACTGCGGCGGCGGGTCACACCGTTAAAGTCGACGCCAGCGGTCTGAGTGCCGGTAAGGACTATTGCTTCCGCTTCCGCTGGGACCAGCATAGCTCACCGGTCGGTAAAACCCGCACCTTGCCTGCGGCTGGTGCGACCAGTTTGGCGCTGGCGGTGCTGACGTGCTCCAACTATCCGGCGGGTTACTTTCACGTCTATGCCGAGGCAGCCAAGTCGGCAGCCAAATACGCCGTGCATCTGGGCGACTTTATCTATGAATACGCGGCCGATGGCTATGCCAGTGCCGATGCTGCTGCGCTGGGCCGGGTCTCGCAACCGGCCACAGAATGTATCAAACTTGACGATTACCGCAAGCGCTACGCCCAGTACCGCTCGGACCCTGATAGCAAGACTTTCCATGCCACGATGCCGGTGATCGCTGTCTGGGATGACCATGAGGCTGCCAACGACAGTTTTGACAACGGGGCTGAAAACCACACCGAGGGCTCGGAGGGTCGCTTTACCGATCGTCGTGCCGCCGCCGTGCAAGCTTGGCATGAATGGCTGCCCGTGCGCGCACCAGATCCCAAAGATCTGCTCAAGATCTACCGCAGTTTTGATTTTGGCGGTCTGGTGGCCATGCACATGCTGGAAACACGGCTGATTGGTCGCGACAAACAAATCACATTCACCGATCTGCTCAATCCGGCGACTGCCGGTGCCGCCATGGCAACATTGGCCTCACCCACGCGCAGCATGATGGGTGCTGAACAACTGGCATGGCTGCAGGGACAGTTGGCTGCTTCAAAAGCAACTTGGCAAGTGTTGGGGCAGCAGGTATTGATGGCACGAATGGAGTTCCCGGTGAGTGTGCTGACCGCCCTCAATCCGGACAACGCCGGGGCCGATGCGGTGGCAGCCGGCCAAAAGGCGATCAATGATTACCTGACCGCCAAAGCGACTGCGGCTCAAGCGCCAGCCTTGCTAACAGAGACCCAGAAAGCCTTGCTGAACCCTGCCATTAACCCACAACTTGGTTACAACCTGGATGCGTGGGATGGTTACCCTGTAGAGCGCGAAATTGTGCTGGGTACAGCCAAACAGTTAGGCAAGAAACTGGTGGTGTTGGCGGGAGACACCCACAACGCCTGGGCAAGCCAGCTCACGTTGGTGAACGGTACGGTCGTAGGCTACGAGTTTGCGACCACAAGTGTGAGTTCTCCGGGCTTTGAAGAATATCTGCCAACACTGACGCCGGACCAGTCCAAGGCGATTTTCTTGGGGGTTGTGGACGACTTGAAATATGCCGACACCTATCGAAGGGGCTTCATGCTGATGCAGTTCACTGCATCCGAAGCCAAGGGTACTTGGCATTTCGTCAGTACCGTCAAGTCGCGCAGCTACACCGTGGATGCCAGCGCAACGCTTGCTTACTCGCCGTCATAGGGTTGTCACGCGAGCCAGCCATCATCCCGACATTGTTATTTTTCAACTTCAGGAGCCATTTTCATGAAAACCACGCCTTTGATTGTCCTTAAATTGTCAGCCTTGAGCATTGCTGTCGGCATGACGCTCGCCGCTTGCGGCGGCAATGACGACCCGGCAAGCTTGACTTCGGTCGAGTTTACCGATACGCCAGTGCCCAGCAGCGATGCGGATATGTTGAAGACACAATCGTCGTCCAAGGCGATTTTTAAGTACTCGGATGGCACCAGCAAAGAATATCCACTGAGCTACACCAGCCTGTTCAAGAACACCGATGCAATCAGCACGGTGGGCAGCACCAAGTACGCCGCAGCGCAACTGTTTGACGTCAATATGAGTCCCATCATTGACCCCAACGGCGACCCGGTGGTGGCAGAAACGGCCGACTCCAACAGCCTGTTGAAGGTGGGCAGCAAACTGTTCCTGGTCAATCATTGGGAGTACGACAACATTCTGGCCAATGGCCAACAAGCTTACAAGGTGGCCAACTGGTACAGCCGCATGCCCATGAGCATGAGTCTGTCAGAGATTTCCCAGGGCAGTGACGGCAAGCTCAGTGTCAAAAGTCAAAAACCAGTGGACTTCTCCAGCGTGAACGGCGGCTGGATCTTCTGCTTTGGTTCACAAACGCCCTGGAACACTCACCTCGGGGGCGAAGAGGACTATGACCTTTACTATGTGCCCGGTGAAAAGGCCTACACCACCACGACGGCCGGACTGAAGGCCATGACCGAGGTGTATTTCAAGAACACCAAAACGGCCAATCCTTACCACTATGGTTACGCCACCGAAGTGGCGGTCAAGGAAGATGGGACCTACGGCGTCACCAAGCACTATGAAATGGGTCGCGGAACCTGGGAAATGGCCATCTACGCCAAGGACGGCAAGACCGCCTTTTTTGGTGACGATGGCTCTTATTCCGGCATGTTCATGTTTGTGGGTAACAAGGCCAACGACCCCAAGGCCGGCGGCAGCATTTATGCGGCCAAATGGACCCAAACCTCGGCAGACGGTAGCAATGCCGACACGACGGCCAACATCACATGGATCAAACTCGGCAGTGCCACATACGACGAAGTCAAGGCGCTGGTTGACAGCGGTCTAACGATTGGCGACATTTTCGAAACCTCGCTGACCGCCAAAGACGGCTTTGTGCCTACCCGCGCTGGCTCGGCCGAGACCATCTGGCTCAAACTCAAGCCCGGCATGGAAAAGGCAGCGGCATACCTCGAAACACGTCGCTACGCTGCCTACTTGGGTGCAACCACCGAATTCACCAAAGGCGAGGGTGTGGCCATCAACCACGCTGACAAGAAGATGTACTACGCTTTGAGCTATATCCAGGGCTCGATGCTCGCAAATGACGGCGGGCCGGTCGACCATATCAAGGTTAAAGGCAACAATGCTGGTGCCACGATGACATTTGACATGGCAAGTGCCGTCAAAGACACAGCCGGTGGCGCTATTGCCTCCGACTACGTGCCGACCAAAGGCCACATCGAAGACAAGCTGCTGGGTCGTCCGATCACCGCAGACGCCAAAGGCAACACTGCCGATCCGGCCTATACCGCCAACACCGACAACGTGTTCTTCTCGGAGAAGCTGCGTACCCTGTTCATTGGTGAAGACTCTGGCACACACGTCAACAACTTTGTCTGGGCCTACAACGTTGATACCAAAAAGCTCAGCCGGGTTTTGAGCGTTGCTGCCGGGGCCGAGTCCACCGGCCTGCAAGTCGCGGAGGATATGAACGGTTATGCCTACATCATGAGCAATAACCAGCATCAAGGCGACTGGCTGAGCAGCCAGCCGGCGGCACTGACCACAAGTCTGAAAGCCAAGGCGCAAGAGCTGTATGGCGCAAACAAATATGGCACCCTGAACTATTACCTGCAAGCCGATGTGGGTTACATCGGTGGCATGCCAGCGGTCAGGTAAAAAACCGTGCGGCAAGAGCCGCACTTTCTTGTTTCCAGGGTGGCTGCTCGGGCCACCCTGTGCTGTGAAAGCCGTCTCGCCAACAAAAAGGCGGGTCGACTTTCACAGGGTCTTGGTGACCCGCCCTGATCGTTCGAAAACATGAATCACATTTTCAGTTCCTGGCTGCTTCCCGCGGGCACCATGGTGTGCAGCCTGCCCTTCTTTTTTGTCGCTTGTGGCGGCGGCAGTGGTGGCACAGCGAGTGCGCCTGTTGTACCCGCTGCGGTGGCCAATGTCGCACTGATCGGCGACACCATCGACCGGGGTACCTTCGCCAACCCGCACGCACATATCCCGGCACAGTGTTACATCGAAACCAGCCACGGTGCACAAAATGCCTGTTTGTTCTGCCACACCGATGGGGTTTCAGATCTGAAGCTGGGCAATAACAATCCGATGGCCGGCGGCAACCCGAATGTTGGCAACCTGCAGGCAAGTTATGCGTTTGGCGTGTTGCGTTACCCCTACGTGGTCAATTCAAGCATCATGCCCTGGGTCAACACCTTGCAACCCGGGATATTGCGCGCGGCTGTTGAAGCAGCGGGCCATAAGCCTGGCACTTGGGACATGCAAAGTTATATTCGCCAGGACAACTGGCGCGCGGCGTTTGCCCAGCGCCCGGGCTCGGTGAAGGATTGGGATACAAAAGTCAACTCACCCTGGCGCTTGTTCCCGGCTTTGTCCCCAGACGATCTGCCGGCCAAAACGGATGGTTTTTTGCGCAGCACGGTGGAGCAGCGTGGCTACTTTAACGACGGGCTGGGCTGGAATACGGGCTGGCGTTCGGTCAACTTCATGCCCTACGGCATCTTTACGCCCCTGGCCGGCAGCGTCTCTGGCATTTACATCCGTTTGCCTGACACCTTTATGAAGAACTCGGCTGGTGAGTTTGACCTGGGCGCCTACAAGGCCAACCTGGACCGGGTGGAGCGCAACATTCAGGACCGACTGACCGGTGAAACCCGTTACAGCGGTGCGGCATCATCGGTGCAGATTGTCCGGGGTCAATACCCGATCGGAACAGAGTTCGCCCATCCTCTGCACTATGTGGACGTTGCTGCTGACGGGCAAAACAGCAGCGTCAGTTCGTACCCCGGCAGTCGTGCGCGGAGGGTGAAAGAGATTCGCTGGATGGTCAAATCCCAGGACTGGTACCCTGATGAATTTGGCATGTCTCTCAAGGACGAAGGCGCGCCGGTTTACGCCAGCCGCGACCAGGGCTGGATAGAAAACGGAGTGGGATGGATTTTGGGCGGCTGGATAGAGAACGCCAACGGCGACTTGCGGCCACAAACGCCCTCAGAACTGACCCAGTGTGTCGGTTGCCACTCGGGCAATGTGCGTCAGTCGGACGTGGGTCAACATGCCACCTACACCTCAGGGGTGGGCAACACCATCGATTCCACCTGGGCCATGGGACGCAAGTTCGCCGGCGACGCGGGCTGGCAAGAGATGAATTACCTGGGTTACCGGGCCAACCTGCAGGCAGGTGAGGCTGCAACCCCAGGAGATCTGACGGTGGCAGAACCGGTCAATCGCCAGCTCAACAGGGGCGAATTCCGTGTTTTCCTGGACTATGTGGTGGGTGCATCGCTGTATGGCGACATGCCCGATACGGTGGAGGGGTATTTGGCCAGCCAAATAACCCGCGCCCGGGGGTACGAAGCTGACTGGCCGGAACTGAAATCTGCCGTGGCGCAGCATGATGCGGCTGGGATAAAAGCCGTGCAGGCGCAGCGGCTGAGTTTGATGCGAGCATTTACCGCACGCGGCGCGCATCTGAATGAGGCTGGCACGATTCGGCCCGAGCTGTTTTTGCCGACTCGCCTCAATGCACTGGCCGGTGCATCGCGCTATCGTCAGGTGGTGGTCACGCAACGCTACGACTATGGCAAGGACGTGTTCCCCGAGACGCCGTTCACACTGCGCTACTTTCGCACAGCGGATGTTACCTACACCCACCAGGACGGCTCAGCTTACAAGCTGGGCGAAGTCATCACTGATCGACCCATCAACAACACCGTGGGTGACTTTGCGTATGGCATGGGCACCGAGCCAACACTGATCGATGAGGCTTTGCCGTTTTTGCAGGGGGGCACTTTTTTGCGCAACTATGTACCATTGCTCAAACCCTAGGCTCTGGCTTGGTGGCGCCTTGCACGGCTTTTCATTTGTTCTCAAACCTTAGTGGCGTGCTTAACAGCGGCACATACCTGGGGTTGTAGGTGCCACCCTGTGCAAAGTCGCTTTTCTCGTCGATCAGAGTAGGCACGTTGCCCACCAAATAAATGTCAGCCGCCGGGTTGCTGCGGTGCACCGAGCGGTCGGTGATGACTTCGCCTTGGTGATAGGTTTGCCCGTCCAGGTGTGTAAAGGAGTTCAGGCTGTCGCGCAGGTAGGTGAAGTTGACCGGAGTCGTGGGAAACACGTCCTTGCCCAGGTGATATCGCTGGCTCACCACCACCTGACGGTAGCGCGATGCTCCGGCCAGTGCATCAGTCATTGGCGGGTACAACAGGGCACCGCGCACCCGGCCATGCGCATTCAGATGCTCGCCACGCGCCGTCAGGTCGCGCATCAGGCGCTGGCGCAGCGTTTGCGACTCGGTAAACGCTTGTGGGCTGCGGGTATTGATGGTGGGCCAATCCGCTGAGTAGCCGCGCTGCGTGCGGATGGTTTGCGCCAGATACCGCTCAATGGCAGCCGGCATGTCACCATACAGACTGGCACCCACCACGTTGTCCAGAAAGTAACGCAATTCGCCCTTGCCTTCGCCCCGATTGAATGGGTCGCCCATTTTGGCCTGCCCTGGGGTGGCCTGAGCGCTGGTATTGGCAACAGCCTGATAGCCGAGATAGTCCATCTCTCTCCAGCCAGCTGAACCTGGCCACTTGCGGGCCATGGCCCAAGTGCTGTCCACCGTGTTTCCAGTCCCCGAGGTGAAGCTTGGGGACTGTTCCGTGCGCACGACGCCACTGTGGCAGCCAATACACTGGGTTAACTCCTGCGGGGTTTGTGGGCGCAAGCTGCCGAGTGCGTCTTCAATATAGCCTGCCAGGTACCAGCCGACCCCGTTGTCTACCCAGCCCTGGGTGGCATGGCCATAGACGGGCAAACCTTCTTCTTTCTCACCGGGGCGGAAGTCTGCATGGTGAAAGTCCTTCCATTTCATCATGTAGCGAATTTCCTTCACGCGCTGCGCGCGGGTGCCCGGAAATCGGCTGATGTCGGGGCGGCTACCGTCAGCAGCCACGTCGACATAGTGAAGTGGGTGGGCAAATTCGGTGCCGACCGGATATTCACCACGGCGTAGCGGTACCTTGTGAGCTTGGCCAGTGAACCGTTGCCCGTCTGCCGGGGTCAAGCGGTCCTGAATAGCGCGCTCCAGCAGGTCCAAGTTGCGCTGGTACACCCCCAGGTTGAACTGCCCGCTGGCATCACGCATAAAGGCTTGCGGCAGGCGAATGTAAATGCCCGAGACACTGCCGGTCATGGGCGTGAAGATGCCGTAAGGCATGAAATTGACCGCTCGCCAGCCGGTCAGCCAACCGGCATCGTCCTTGAAATAACCGCGCGAGGCCTGCGGGCTGCGCACAAAGCCGTCAGCCTGCGCGGGCAGGTCAGCCGGAGCCAGGCCGGGAAACAATCGCATCGGATGGTTGACCGCACTGTCCCAGTCTTTGGCGCTGCCCGGGCGCTGGGAAAAAGCGGCGCTCCAGTTGTCCTGGCGCACATAGCTGGCCACCTCGGAGGCTCCCCAAGCATGTGGGTCTTGCCCCAGCGCCCGCACGGCGGCCAACAGTTTTTCTGGCTTCAGGGTGTTTTCCCAGGGGTTGACCACTGAGAGTGGCTCAAAGGGCCGGTGCGGCGCAAAGCTGTATTCAAGTTGCAGATTGCCCAGGCGGGGCTCAGCCCCCGCCTGTGGCAGGTTGTTGCCCAGGCCCAGCTCGTAAACGCCGTTGGTGTGGCAGAACTGGCAGGCGTTTTGCGCACCGTGCGAGGTTTCGATGTAGCACTGCGCCGGAATGTGCGAATACGGATTGTCGAATTGCGCCGGATTGAAAAAGTCGCCCACCAAAGCGTGCGCCGAGCCGCCTGTGTTGCCTTTGGCACCTGGCAAGGCAGTCACGCATGCGGTTAGCACCACTGCTGCGCTGGCGACACCCAGAATTGGCCAGACCAGCGGCTTACTGTTTGATTGTTTCACCGTCTTATCCTCTTGCTTGAATACTTCAAATTAAGGAGCTCCCTCCCCATATAGAAAAAGGGCTAGCCTCTGAAAAGACTAGCCCTTTGGGCTGGTAGCTGTTAACGCTTAGCGTATGGCAGGCATGCCACCCAGGTAACCCACCGGCGCGTTGAACTTGTCAATCTTGGCCGACAGCGCCGCCTTCAGGTCGGCCGGCACTGATGACGGCAGGTCACCCCAATGCTGGTTGTTGGCCATGATGTAGGCGTGACCGTTCAGGTTGTCCAGCACCTGCAGACCCGTGTTTTCAGCACCTGCGGCTGAGCTCAGGATGCGGGTGAGTTTTTTGGTGTCAACGTTGTAGGCCCACAGGTAATTGTTGACGTGCTCCCCCGAGTCTTCGCCAATGAACAGCGTGCGCATCTTTTCCGAGAAAAACACGTTGTCGGTGTTGGCAACTTTGCCCTCAGCGGCGGTGTTGCCCTTGGCATCCGGCGCTTTGAGCGGCTCACCCAGCAATGCGGACTCCACATACATGTTCACCGCCACATAGTTAGACGAAATGGCCGCGCCCTTGGCGTCCATCTGGCCGCCCTTCATGTCCAGGCTATAGGTCGCGCCAGCGCTGTTTTTGGCCAGGCGAATGTGATCAACCGGCTCGCCGGTCATGCTGGTCATGCTGTCGCGAATGGACGAAATGGCCATGTACAGGCGCTTGTCTTTGTCGTTGACGGCCACGCCTTCCATTTTGGTGAACTCGGTGGTGGCACCCATCAAGGCGGCCATGCGGCGGGTTTCGAGGAAGGCAGCCGCCTTTTCCTGGCCTGGGTTAACTTTCAGGCACTCGTCAGCGGTGGAGCCGCTGCGCACCCGGGTGTAACCGGCTTCGCAGGCGCCGTTTTTGGGTTGCACAGCCGAGAAAATCTTGTAGAAAGTACTGCTGTCAGCCAGCGCCTTGATCTCGGTGCTGTTGCCGTGGCCCAGCTTGACCCACTTGAGGTTGGCGCGGCCACCGTCTTTGTCAGAGGTTTGCTCCCACTTGGCGGCGTAGATGGTGCCAGCGTCGAGCTTGCCCGGCTGGTCGGCAACAAACATGGCCATCAGACCGTGGGTTCCGTCGTCACCAAAGTACACCGTTTTGCTGTCGGGCATGATCTTGCCCATTTCCCAAGTGCCACGGCCCATGGCGTAGTGCTTGGTGACCTGGGTGCTGCCATCGGGCTTGACCGCCACTTCGTTCAAATAGCCGTAGTGGTAGCGGTTAGCCAGCTTTTCGCCCTTGAAATACAGGTCGGTCATGGCTTGCAGACCGGCGGAGGTCTTGGTGTGATCCTTGGTCAGCGGGTTGAACTGCAGGTCGTAATCTTCTTCAGACCCCAGATGGGTGTTCCAGGGGGTTTGTGAGCCAAAGCACGGAATCCACAAGCCGCCCACGGCAGAAAAATCGATCGGGCGCTGTTTGAGCAGACTCATCTGGCCAGAGTCATTCTGCTTGAGCTCAGACAACAGCATGCCCATGGGCGCGCGGGCATGCCAGTCTTTCACCTTGGTACCCACCGAGCCATCCGACAACAACCAGTCGTATTCAAGGTGCGTCACCATGAACAGCTTGTCGCCCACTTGCAGCAGGCTATTGGCATCAGGGGTCTCGGCCACCAGAGGTTTGCCCTTGGGGTCCATCAGGGGTTCCATCTTGTAGTTGTAGAGCTGACCGGCCGGGTGCATCTTGCCGCCGACTTCGCTGGTGGCATCTTTCAACGAGAACAAGGTGTTGTAGCTCAAGGGATACGTCTTGACGCTGCCGTCCACGTAAGTCACCTTGACCGACGAGTCTGTGTAGGTCTTGCTCATTTTGTCGATTTCGGTCGCCACAGGCGCAGCGGTTTCGGTGAAATCAACACGCTTCACGGCAGCCGTACCGGCACCGCCGCCGGTGGCACAGCCACCCAACATCAGCGCGGTGGCAGTCGCCGCGGCGCTCAAGGAAAAATAAGCTTGACGAGAGAAAAACATAAACACTCCTGAGGATAGAACGGCGCATTATTTCGTTGTCATGTGTCAATTTTTTGACAATGGCGCGTCTGCCATCCGGCCGAACTCATCATCGCCCATGGTCCATTGGCTGTTTGTCCCGCGACAGCGCCATTGCCCACAGTGGCATGAAACCGGAGCCTGCGTTGTCAGGTCAATTCCAGAAGCAGTGGCTGGTGGTCAGAGGCACGACTGTCTGCGTTGACGCTCAGAGTTGACCTGCGCGCTGCCAAGGCGTCGCTGATCCAGACATAGTCACAGGTGATCGGCTGTGGACCGTACAGTCGGTCGTAGAGCCGGAATGTGGGTGCATGCGGCATCAAGTTGTGACACACCCTCCACGCATCGTGCCAACGATAGGATCCATTCTCAATAGCAGCAACCACATGTTCCGATTGCGCTGTAGCCCAAAAAGGCTCCTGAATCGCAGCGTACTCCGGGGCACCTGGCTCGAAATTGAAGTCACCGCATAGCAGGGCCTGCGTGGTGTGTGGAACGCACCTAAAAGGCGTGGTTTCATTCTCGGGTTTCGGTGGCTGCAATGCCAAGGTGCATGCCTGTGCCTGCAGTTCGCGCAAGGCACATGTTTGCGCCATGCGTTGCCCGGCTGAGTAATACTCCAGATGCGTCGTCATCACCCGCAATGTGCCCAGCACAGGGTCAACAATGGTGACGCTGCTGCACATCCGCGCCATGCTGGGTACGGACGGGTCAGCCGGCCATGGCAAGGGGTAATGTTGCACGTTGACCACAGGCAGTCGGGTCGCGATCAGGTTGCCAAAACGCTGTCGCTGCCCTCGAGTGCCAAATCCGTCCACCGCAGCGCCGAAAAACACCTGATAGCCTGGCAACAGGGCTTGTAACTGCGCGGGCTGGTCACCAGGTTCGCCTGGCAGGCCGTCAAATCCCTGCGAGATCTCCTGCAGGCACAGGACGTCAAAATCGGCCATGGCGCGCGCTTCGACCACGATGCGCTCGGGGCTGACGACGCCGTCGGTGCCACAGCACCATTGGGTATTCCAGGTGATCAGTTTCATTTGATGCCGGCTCGCATAAAGCTTTCAACAAACTGGCGCTGAAACAGCAGGAACGCCAGCAACAGAGGCGCACCGCTCATCAGCATGGCAGCGGTGATGATGATGGACCAGTCGATGCCCTGGTCGGTGGCAGAAAAAACCTGCAAGCCCACCGCGAGCGGGCGCGCCTGTTGGCCGTTGGTCACGATCAGCCGTCACCGGACATTATTCCAGTTAAAGCTTAGGGGTCAAGCAAGAATAGCCTGGACAAAGGAGTCGTGATGGCAAGTGCAAGGCGCGGCGCAAGCCGCGCGGTGTAGCAGGCTACACAAGCGGTTTGCAACAACGCATTGCGCTTGTCAGCACGGTCGAACTGTTCAAGTTATTCTTGCTTTGCCCCTCACCGACATCAGCGCAAATGCGGTACAGCTTGACCGGAGCTGGGACCTGATTGTCTGCCGCGCTGAAAGCCAAAACGGTGCAAATGGCGGCCCTCGCAGGCGGGAAACAGTCCAAAAGCGAGCTGAAGTTGACTGAATTGGCCCAACGCGGCAATGCTATAAACGCCGACTTGAGAACACAACAAGGAGGACGCCTATGGGCTACAAGAACTTCTGCCGACCGCGCGCATTGTCCGTTTGCCTTTGGCTGGCGGGTGTTGTCGCACTGTTGCCTGTTGCGCTGCCGATCGCCGCTGCAGCACCTAGCGCGCAGCACCAGATTACCACCCAGTTGCCCACAGGCGTCGTGCCGCAGCATTACCGGCTGCAGCTCTCACCCAACGCGGCCGAGCTGCGGTTTTCGGCGCAGTTGGAAATCGACCTGAAGGTGCAGCGCGCGACCCGCAGCATCACACTGCACGCGCTCGATCTGGCGTTCTCGCGCGTGGCGAGTCCGGGCTCGGGGGTGGCGCAGGTCACGCTCGACCCGGCTGCGCAGACCGCCACCTTCCGGTTTGAGCAGCCTCTCGCACCTGGGCGACACACGCTCACGCTGGACTACACCGGCAAGATTTACAAGCAGGCCGCGGGCTTGTTTGCTTTGGACTATGAAAGCGGGGGGGGCACGCGCCGCGCACTTTTCACCCAGTTTGAGGCGGCTGATGCGCGCCGCGTGATCCCGTCATGGGATGAACCGGCGTTCAAAGCCACCTTTGATGTCAGCCTGACCGTGCCCAGCGGTCAGACCGCGGTCAGCAACATGCCTGTGGCTGCCACCACACCGGCGGGTGAGGGCCTGCAGACAGTTCGGTTTTTGACCTCGCCCAAGATGTCGACCTATTTGCTCTCGCTCAACGTCGGTGATTTTGAGCGCAAGGCCGAACGGCAGGGCGCTACCGAGCTGGCGGTGGTGACGCGCGCCGGCGAGCTGGCCAAGGCCGACTTTGCGCTGGAGGCGGCGCGCCAGTCGCTGGATTGGTACAACGATTATTTTGGTTTGCCCTACCCCTTGCCCAAGCTCGACCACCTCGCTGCACCGGGCCAGAGTCAGTTTTTTGGCGCGATGGAAAACTGGGGTTCGATTTTTTACTTTGAGTACGCGATGCTGCTCGACCCGAGTTTCTCGACCCAGCGCGACCGCCAGGGGGTGTTTACCACGGTAGCGCACGAGACCGCGCACCAGTGGTTTGGCAACCTGGTGACTATGGCCTGGTGGGACGACTTGTGGCTCAACGAGGGATTTGCCTCGTGGTTGGCGGGGCGTGCGGCAGAAAAGTTTCACCCCGAGTGGCAGGCAGAACTTGGCGCGGTCGAGGCGCGCAACTGGGCCATGCGCCAAGACGCGCTGGCCACGAGCCACGCCGTGGTGCAAAAGGTGGCCACGGTCGAGCAAATGTCGCAGGCGTTTGACGGCATCACCTACAGCAAGGGTGAGGCTGTGATCCGCATGCTTGAGGCCACACTGGGCGAGACCGCCTGGCGCGCCGGGGTGCGCGCCTATATGCGGCAGCACGCCTATGGCAACGCCACCTCACACGACCTGTGGCGTGCGCTGGAGGTGGCAGCGAAGCAGCCGGTGCGCCGTATGGCGCGCGACTTCACCGAGCAACCGGGGGTGCCGCTGATCACCCTCAAAGCCGCAAGCTGCCGCAATGGCCGCACTCAGGTTGACCTGGTGCAAGGCGAATTTGCGCCCGACCGACCCACCAAGACGGCGCGGCGCTGGCAGGTGCCGGTGACGCTGCAGTTGGCTGGCGGCGCAGAAACGGTCAAAACGCTGGTGCGTCAGGGGCGTGCCCGGGTCAGCTTGCCTGGCTGCGGCACGGTGGTGCTCAACGCCGGGCAGAACGGTTACTTTCGCAGTGCCTACGGCGCGGAATCGATGACGGCGCTGAGCACTGCATTTGGTCGACTGCCTGCGGTCGACCAACTCGGCACCCTGCACGACACCTGGGCGCTGGGGCTGGGCGGGGGCATGGCCCCCACTGACGCACTGCGCCTGCTGGCCGCGCTGCCGGTTGACGCCGACCCGCAGGTGTGGTCGGCCGCACTCAACATTGCCGGCGAGGTCGACCGTCTGTACCTCGGCATGGCGGCCGAGCAAGCCCAGTGGCGAGCGCGCATGATCGCGCTGTTGCAACCGTTGTTGCAGCGCTTGGGTTGGTTGCCGAAGGCCGGTGAGACCGACCCCACGGCCAATCTGCGTAACGACCTGATAGGCACGCTGGGTGACTTTGGTGATGCTCAAGTGGTTGAAGGTGCACGCGAGCGGCTTGCCGCCGAGACCAGCAACCCCGCCGCAATACCGGCCACATTGCGGCGCACCGTGCTGGGGGTGGTGGCGCGCCATGCCGATGCCACCACCTGGGAGAGTTTGCGCGCCCGCGCCAACGCTGAGAAAAATGCCATGGTGCGCGACGAGTTGTTTGAGCTGCTGGGTGCGCCGCAAGACACGGCGCTGGCACAACGTGCGCTGGAGCTTGCGCTGACCGCCGAGCCTGGTGAAACCACCAGCCCGTCGCTGCTGCGCCGTGTGGCCTGGCGCCATCCTGATCTGGCCTGGGACTTTGTGCAGCAGCATCTGCCAGCGGTTTTCGAGAAACTGCAAACCTCTGAGCGCAGCAGCTTTGTGCCCCGGCTGGGTCAGGCCTCGGTTGACCCGGCCATGATCGACAAGATCAGCGCATATGCCCAGACGTACATTCCCCCAGATGCCCGGCGCAAGGCAGAAGAGAGCATTGGCACCATTCGTGAGCGGCTGCGTGTTCGCCAAACCCGCTTGCCACAAATCACGGCCTGGATGGCGCAGCGCTGAGGCACCCCGGCCATACGCCTTGGCGGCATTGGGTGTTCCAGGTGATCAGTTTCATTTGATGCCAGCGCGCATGAAGTTTTGGACAAATTGACGTTGAAACAGCAAGAATGCCAGCAGCAGGGGCGCTGAACTCATCAATGTGGCGGCAGTGATGATCGACCAGTCTATGCCCTGGTCCACCGCTGAAAAGATTTGTAGCCCTACCGTGAGCGGGCGCGCCTGCTGGCTGTTGGTCACAAGCAGTGGCCACAGGAAATTGTTCCAGTGAAAGCTCACCGACACCAGCGCAAACGCCGTGTAGGTTGGTTTGGCCAGTGGCACATAAACGCGCCACAGGGTTTGCAGCGCGCTGGCACCCTCTGCCCGGGCCGCATCGTCCAGCTCTTTGGGAATGCCCATGAAGGTCTGGCGCAGCAAAAATATGGCAAATGCCGAGGCAAAGTACGGCAGGCCAATCGCCCACAGCGAGTCCACCAGGCCAAGCTGCGCCATGGTCTTGTAGTTTTCCACCACCAGAATGTCGGGCATCACCATCAGTTGCACCAGCACCAGTGCAAACATCAGGTTGCGGCCACGAAACCGGTAGCGTGCAAAAGCATAAGCCGCCAGCGTGGCCAGTACCAGTTGCGCGGCCAAAATCATGCCGACCAGCAGCGTGGTGTTGAAAAAGTAGCGCGCAAAAGGGGCTGCCGCCCAGGCACGCCTGAAGTTGTCCAGCGTCAGCGGCGCGTCCAGCGCAAAGCGGGTGGCGTATTCGGCGGGGTGAAACGCAGTCCACACCGCATAGACCAGTGGCAGCACCCACAGCAGCGCCAGCAGCCAGGCGGCCAGGGTGTCGAGCCAGCCGGACTCGTTAAACAGCAGTCGCTGGTGGGGTGGGTGAATCAGCCTGCTCACTGGTAATGCACCTTGCGGTCGCCTATAAAAAACTGTAGCAAGGCGATGCTCGCCAGCATCGCGACCAACACCACGGTGATGGCCGCTGCGTAGGCAGTATCCCAGAAGCTAAAGCCAACCTCGTACAGGTAAAACAGCAGCAGCGTGGAGGCATTGTCCGGCCCGCCGCGCGTCAGTACAAACAGGTGGTCCACCATGCGAAAGCCGTTGATAAACGCGTTGACCAGCACAAACAAGGTGGTCGGCATCAGCAGCGGCCACTGCACCCGGCGAAAAAACGTCCAGCGCGAAGCCCCCTCAATGGCCGCTGCCTCGCGCAGGCTGGGGTTCAGGCTTTGCAGCGCGGCCAAGTAAAAAATCATGAAAAAACCGGCTTCCTTCCATATGGCGACTGCGGTGACAGCTCCCAAAGCCGTAGCGGGACTGCCGAGCCAGTTGTGCGACGGCAAGCCCAGCGCGCCGCTCACCTGCTCCAGCAAGCCGTATTGCGGGGTGTAGAAAAACAGCCAGATGTTGGCCACCGCAATCATCGGCAGCACGGTGGGCGTGAAGTAAGCCATGCGCAGAAACGCCCGGCCCGCCATGCGCTCGTTGATCCACAGTGCCATCAGCAACGCCAGACCGATGGACACCGGAATGGTGACACCGGCAAACCACAGGTTGTTTTTCAGCGCCTTCCAGAACACCGGGTCGGCCGCCATCAACTGATAGTTTTCCAGCCCCACCCAGACGCTGGGCCGCGCGCCTTTGGGTGTGGAATAAAAGCTGTCGATCAGCGTGGCGGCCACCGGCCAGTGGGTAAAGGCCAGCAGCAGCAACAACGCCGGCAGCAGCATCAGCCAGACATAGCCAGTACGCAGTCCGTTGGATGACATGGTGGAACGGGCGATATCGGCCGCAGTCTGGCGAATGTGCAGCCGTACTTCGCTTACTTGTAAGCGCGCAGGATGCGCTCAGCCTCGGCTTGCGCATCCTTCATGGCCTGCGCTGCGGTCTTGCTGCCGGTCAGCGCTGCCTGCAAGCCATCGTTGAGCGCCTTGGTCACGCGCTGGTTGTCGTGGGTGGACAACTCGGCCACGGCCACCGGCAACTGGTCGCACGCCACCAGTGCGGCGGGAAAGCCCTGGCCATACTGCTTGAGCGCTGGCGTGTCATACGCTGCCGGCGACACCGCTACATAGCCGGTATCAATGCTCCACTGCGCAGCGCGCTCGGGCTGCGTGACCCATTTCACAAACTCAAACGCGGCTCGCTGCTGCGCCGGGGTGGATTTTTTGAAGATGTAGAAATTGCCGCCGCCGGTGGGTGAGCCCTTGCGTGCATTGCCTGGAATCATGCCCACGCCAAAGTCAAACTTGGCGTTGGTCTTGATGTTGGTGAGGTTGCCGGTGGTGGTGAAGATGATGGCCGCCTTTTTCTCGAAAAAGTCTTTCGGGGTGGTGCCCCACTCGACCACGCCGGGCGGGTGTATGCCGGCCTTGCCCAGGTCCACCCAGTATTGCAAGGCTTCCACCACTTTGGGGTCGTCAAACTTGACGGTGGTGCCTGTCTCGTTGGCCAGCATCGCACCGTTGGTGGTGCTCAGCGTCTGAAACAACCAGTACGGAAAGCCGCTGGACGGAATTTGCACGCCCCAGGTGTTGACCTTGCCCGTGCTGTCTTTTTGCGTCAGTTTGGTCGCTGCGTCTTTGAGTTCGGCCCAGCTGGCGGGGGCCTTGTTGGGGTCCAGCCCGGCTTGCTTGAACAAATCCTTGTTCCAGTACATCACCACGGTGGAGCGCTGAAACGGTATGCCCCAGGTCTTGCCGCCGGTCTGGCTGTTTTGCATGAACGCCGGGTAAAAGCCTTTGAGCCAGGCCTGGTCTTGGGCGGTTTTGACAAAGTTGTCAAACGGTACCACCGCGTCTTCATCGATCAGCGTGAACATGTCGGTGGACAGCAGCACCGAGGTGACCGGCGGCGTGCCCGACTTGTGCGCGGTGAGCGCCTTGACGATGCTTTCCTGGTAGCTGCCAGCGTAGATCGGTGTCACCTTGATGTGCGGATGCGCTTTCATGAAATCGGTGGCAAAGCCGTCAATCACCTTGGTGATGGGGCCGCCAACAGCCACCGGGTAGAAGAATTGCACTTCCACCGGGTTTTGTGCATGAATTTGGCCTGTAGCGCATGCCAGCATTGCGCTAGCAGCTATTAACTTCAGAGTCGTCAGTTGCATAAAGGTTTTTCGTTTCATGGTAAGTTTCCTTATGGTCGATGGTTGAGGTTTCAGGGAATTCGCAGGCCTTGGGCATCAAAGCCATGGCTGTGACCGGTGTCCCAGCGCAAGTGCACGGTGTCACCTGTGCTGGCGGGGTGCTGGCCGTCCAACCGCACCAGCAGGGTTTGGCTGCCCAATTGGCAGCGCAGCACCAGGTCGGCGCCGAGGTATTCGACGCTTTGCACCTGGGCGGCATGGCCGTCGGGGTCGATTTGAATGGCCTCGGGGCGCACGCCCAAGGTAGATGCCACCACGGGAATGGAGACCTTGCTGCCAGCGATGCAGCCGTTTTCCAGCGTCAACAGGTTCATTGGCGGCGTGCCGATAAATCGTGCGGCAAAGGTGCTGGCCGGGCGGGCATACAGCTCGCGCGGCGCGCCCACTTGTTCAATGCGGCCACGGTTGAGCAGCACCACCTGGTCAGCCATGCTCATCGCTTCGCTTTGGTCATGCGTGACATACACCACCGTCAGACCCAGCGTGCGCTGAATGTCGCGCAGCTCGCGGCGCATGTCCTGGCGCAACTGGGCATCCAGATTGGACAGCGGCTCGTCCATCAGGCAAACCTTGGCCTGGGCCACCAGCGCCCGCCCTAGCGCCACGCGTTGCTGCTGTCCGCCCGACAGCTGGCTGGGTTTGCGCTGCAGCAAGTCGCTCAAACCCAGCAAGGCAGCGGCTTCCTTGAGGCGGCGCGCGGTTTCGGCAGCCGGTGTCTTGCGTATCGACAAGCCAAAAGTGATGTTGTCAGCCACATTCAGGTGCGGAAACAAGGCGTAGTTCTGAAATACCATGGCCACGCCACGTTGCGCTGGTGGCAGGGCCGTCACATTGCGCCCATCCACCCACACCGTGCCGCTGCTGGCGGTGTCCAGCCCGGCAATGATGCGCAAGGTGGTGGACTTGCCGCAACCCGAGGGGCCCAGCAGCACACAAAACGTGCCTGGCTGAATGCGCAAATCCACACCCACCAACGCATGGCTGGTTCCCCAGGATTTGCAGATACCGGTCAGTTCAATGGCGGACATTCCGCCAGCTTAGAGACCCAATATGACGCAGCCGCGACAAAAACTTGACAGACTGGTTTTAGCCCTTCTGCTGTGGCAAAACCCGGGCATGACATCTTCAAATTGCACAGCGGTGCGAAGAATGTCACGTATGCGAACCCAATGTGGCGTGGATGTGGAACCTCGCATTCGCAGGAGTGACTTTGGTGCCTGGACTGATCTCGTTTAGGTTTGTAGGATGCCTGCCCGCGATCACCGACCTGCGTAAATTCACGCAAGCCTGAGGGCAGGCGTCGTACAAGCCTCGAGGGAGGAAACCGCGGAATGCAGCGCCGCAGCCAGATTCGGC
>JAGOUM010000141.1 GCA_018061265.1 Rhodoferax sp.
ATCATCGTCCAGACCATCTGAGCAACGCCCATCTGGACGCCCTGGAAGAGGAAACCATCTTCATCCTGCGAGAGGTGGCCGCCGCCTTTGAGCGCCCCACTCTGCTGTTTTCGGGCGGCAAAGACTCGTTGGTGATGCTGAATTGCGCCGAAAAGGCCTTTGGGACACCTGCCACCGGCGGCAAGATCCCCTATCCGCTGCTGATGATCGACACCGGCCACAACTTCCATGAGGTGACCGATTTTCGCGACTCCCGGGCCAAGGAACTGGGTGCCGAGCTGATTGTGCGCAGTGTCGAGGACTCGATGGCGCGCGGCACGGTGCGTCTGGCGCATCCGGGCGAATCACGCAATGTGCACCAGTCGGTGACGCTGCTCGAAGCCATCGAAGAATTCCGGTTTGACGCGTTGATCGGTGGCGCCCGCCGTGACGAGGAAAAAGCCCGCGCCAAGGAACGCATCTTCAGCCACCGCGACAGCTTTGGGCATTGGCAACCCAAAGACCAGCGCCCCGAGTTGTGGACGCTGTTCAACACCAAATTGCAACCGGGCGAGCACTTTCGCGTGTTCCCGATCAGCAACTGGACCGAGCTCGATGTCTGGCAGTACATTGCCCGCGAGCAAATTGCCCTGCCCTCACTGTACTACAGCCACCCGCGCGCGGTGGTCGAGCGTAAGGGCCTGCTAATACCGGTGACTGAGCTGACGCCGCTCAAGCCCGGCGAGGTGGCAGAAGTTCGCGATGTACGCTTTCGCACCGTGGGCGACATCACCTGCACATGCCCGGTGGAAAGCCTGGCTGCCACGCCTGAGCAGGTTGTGCTGGAGACCCTGGCGGCCGAGGTTAGCGAACGTGGTGCGACACGCATGGACGACAAGACTTCGGACGCTTCTATGGAGAAGCGGAAAAAAGATGGGTATTTTTGAGTTTGAACCAGTCGCTTTCACTGAACCTGGCGTGGTGATCAGGGCATGTGCATGCGGTTTTGGGGTGAAAACACGCGCGACCACGACTGCGTGGTGGCAAAGGACTTTTTGCACGCGCCTTCCACCCCAAAGCCCGGTCACATGCCCCGATCACCATGCCTAAACAAATGATGAGATGAACAAGAAAGCAAGCAAGCAATGAACACTACAACTTTAATACCTAAAAATGCAGACTTAACAAGCGCTACAGCCAAAATTGACTATCAATCTTCGCTTAAATTCATCACCTGCGGCAGCGTCGATGATGGCAAAAGCACCTTGATCGGCCGCCTGTTGCTCGACAGCAAAAGCGTGCTGCAAGACCAGTTGGCCAACGTCTCCAAAAGTGGCGTAACCGACCTGGCGCAGTTCACCGACGGCTTGAGCGCGGAGCGCGAACAAGGCATCACCATCGACGTGGCTTACCGCTACTTCAACACGGCCCGCCGCAAGTTCATCATTGGTGATGCGCCCGGCCATGAACAATACACGCGCAACATGGTCACTGCCGCCAGCAGCGCCGATGCTGCGGTAGTACTGGTCGACGCCACCAAACTGCAATGGCAAGACTCCGCGCTGGAGCTGCTGCCCCAAACCCGACGTCACACCTTGCTGGCCAACCTGTTGCGCGTGCACAGCATTGTGTTTGCCATCAACAAGCTGGACGCCCTCTGCGATAACGCAACGCTGGCGTTCACCAACATCCGTGCTGCACTGGAAGAATTCTCGCTTGCTGCGGGTATCGAGGTTGCCACGGTGGTGCCGATGTCGGCCCTGAAGGGTTACAACGTGGTGGATGTGGTGCCTGGTTGGTGCGGCTACCACGGCCCGAGCTTGCTTGATATCCTGGAAATGCTGCCCTCCACCCCTGATGACACCGCCTTGCCACTGGCTTTCCCGGTGCAATGGGTGGAGAAGTTTTCATCCAGCAGTGACACCTCGCAAGGCCGGCGCATCTTCTGGGGTCGCGTTGCAACCGGTCAGGCCCACATCGGACAAACCGTCAAAGTGCTGCCCAGCGGACAAACCGCCACTGTGGCACAAGTGCTGACCCACACGCGCCTGACCAGCACGGTACAGGCCGGTCACAGCGCTGGCCTGGTGCTTGACCGCGAGGTGGATGTGTCGCGCGGCGACTGGTTGCTGGCAGTGAAGGACGCCAGCGCAAACACGCCGACGTTTGATGATGACTTGAATACCCTGACTTCATCGGCCAGCCTACAGGCTAGTCGTGAACTGTCAGTCACTGTTGCCTGGATGGATGAGGTGCCATTGGTGGCCGGGCGCGTCTATTGGGCTTTGCATGGCCACCGTTGGGTTAAAGCCCGGGTCAAGCGCATCGTGAACCGGCTCGACATCAACACGCTGGCCGAAAACGATGCCGAGGCGCTGCCCGCCAATGCCATTGGTCATATTGAGCTGCTGTTGCAAGAGGCGATCGCGGCACGCCCCTTTGCGCAGTCACGGGTGTTGGGCTCACTGGTACTGGTAGACACTGCATCGCATAAAACGGCGGGTGCGGCGCTGATCAATTAATCCATGTCAAAGCAGTGACGTGAGTCTGGCGATATGCTCACCAAATTGGGGCGGTAAACCCAATAAAATGACGCCTTTGCCTCCAACCGTAGAACTTTCACCATGACCCATACCGTCACCGAAGCCTGTATCAAGTGCAAATACACCGATTGCGTCGACGTTTGCCCCGTCGATTGTTTTCGCGAAGGCCCCAATTTCCTGACCATCGACCCCGACGAGTGCATCGATTGTGCGGTGTGTATTCCTGAGTGCCCGGTCAACGCCATCTACGCCGAAGAAGATGTGCCGAAAAACCAGCGCCACATGACCAAGCTCAACGCGGAGCTGGCCAAACTGCCCACCTGGAAGAGCATCACCAAGCGCAAAGCGGCACTGCCCGACGCAGAAGAGTGGAAAGACAAAACCGGCAAGCTCTCGCTGTTGGAACGCTAAGCTGTCTCGCCGTTTTTCACACAGCGCTCGCCGGTGTCCGCGGTGATCGAAACCGACGCCCTCGTGATTGGCGCCGGGCCGGTCGGGCTGTTTCAGGTTTTTCAGCTTGGCCTCCAGGGCATCGCCGCGCAAGTGGTCGATGTGCTCGATGAAGCGGGCGGCCAGTGCATCGAGCTCTACGCCGACAAACCCCTCTACGACATCCCGGCACTGCCACGCTGTACGGGGCGTGAACTGACGCAACGCCTGCTTGCGCAAATTGCGCCGTTTTCCCCTTGCTTTCATTTTGGACAGCAAGTCAGCGCACTGCAATGTCAGCCGGATGGACGCTGGCTGGCCATATCCCGTCAGTCCGACGGGACCGAACAGACATTCCTGGCCCGTACCGTTTTTGTGGCGGCCGGTGTTGGGGCATTTGTACCCAAGGAACTCAAGATTGACGGCCTGGCGGCGTTTGCCGGCAGGCAGCTGTTTTACCGACTCAGTCCACTGGCGCAGTTTGCCGGGCAGGATGTGCTGATTGTTGGCGGCGAAGACGCCGCAGTCATGCACGCCATCGCCCTGGCACAGCCCGGGCCGCATCAGGCCAGGCGCGTTACCGTTTTGCACCGGCGCGATACTTGCCAAGCCGATGCCGCAGAATTGAGCCGCTTTGCCGAATTACGAGCCGCCGGGCTGATCCAATTTCAGGCGGGTTGGGTCACCGCCATTCAAACCCAGGGCGATCGCCTGACCGGCGTCCACATCACAACACCCACCGACACCACCGACACCCTGGCGCTGGATCGCCTGCTGGTCTGCCAGGGCATCAGCCCCAAGCTCGGGCCGGTGGCCGACTGGGGCCTGGACATGGCGCGCAAGCAGCTATGCGTCAACCCCGAAACCTTTGCCACCAGCGCACCCGGTGTATTTGCGGTGGGCGACGTGGTGACCTATCCGGGCAAGAAGAAACTCATTGTCTGTGGCTTTCACGAAGCCACCCTGGCCGCCTTTGCCGCCGCGCACCTGTTGCGTCCGCAGGATTCGGGGGTGCTGCAGTACACCAGCAGCAGCGCATTGTTGCAGCAGCGCCTGGGCGTCAACTGACCCACCGAGCTAAACGCGCACCTTATTCCTCCAGCGCCTGGCGAATGACCTCGTCGGTTAGTGTGGGCACAAACATTTCGATGAAACCATAGGCGTACTTGGGCAGCCATTGTTTTTTTCTCAAGCCCAGACGGGTCAGGTTGACACCGAACAAATGCCTTGCATCGAGCATGCGCAGGTGTGAGTCACGCTCTGGATCTGAGGCCATGGAGGCCACAATGCCCACGCCCATCTCCAGTTCGACATAAGTCTTGATCACGTCCGCATCCATCGCGGTCATCACCACATCACATTGCAAACCGGCGGCAACAAAGGCGTCATCGATATGCCCTCGACCGGTATAGCCGAATTCATAGGTGATCAGGGGGTACTTGACCAGATCCTGCAAAGTGACAGGTTCCGTCAGTGCCAGCAAGGGGTGTCCGGGCAGTACCACCAGGTTGTGCGTCCAGCGGTAACACGGCACGGTCACCAGCTGCTCATAACTGGCCAGCGCCTCGGTCGCCACACCAATATCGGCCTCACCGCTGAGCAGCATCTGGGCAATTTGCTGGGGTGATCCTTGGTGCAAGTGCAGCGAAACCCGCGGGTAGCGTTGCCGGAATTCCTTGACCACCGGTGGCAGGACATAACGCGCCTGCGAATGGGTAGCGGCCACCGACAGCCGGCCATCCTCCCGCCCCTGCAACTCATCGCTGGCGCGGCGGATGTTGTCCACCTCCTGAAGCAGGCGCTCAACATACGGCAACAGCGCAGCACCAGGTGGTGTAAGACCCGTCAGGCGCTTGCCGGCACGCACAAAAATCGTCACACCCAGTTCGTCTTCGAGCTCGCGGACCTGTCGGCTCACACCGGGCTGCGAGGTGTGCAGGGCCTGCGCCACTTCGGTCAGGTTAAACCCCCGGCGCACCGCCTCACGCACACAGCGCAACTGCTGAAAATTCATGGGGTGACCGGCTTTGCACGCCAGACGGTTTTGCCACCGCTGGACTTGTCGATCTGATTGAGCACATCTTCATGCGCCGCGAGTTCCTGCTCGCTGGCGGACAGCACCACCAGATCAAACTGGCTCAAGTCCAGCATCACCCTGGCATGTCCGGCGCTGTCAGTACCGGTGTTGTCATCCATCAGCAGTGCATCCTGCCCGCGGGTCAGGTTGATGTAAACGTCAGCCAGCAGTTCGGCGTCCAGCAAGGCGCCGTGCAGCGCCCGGCCCGAATTGTCTACCTCCAGACGGTCACATAGGGCGTCAAGCGAGTTGCGTTTGCCTGGATACATCTCCTTGGCCATCAACAGCGTGTCGATCACATTGGTCACAAAACTGCGAAGTTTGGGCTTGCCGATGAGACTGAGCTCCATGTCGAGAAAACCCAGATCAAACGGCGCGTTGTGAATGACCAGCTCGGCGTCTTTGAGGTAGTCCAGCAGATCGGCGGCGACGGCCTCGAATTTCGGCTTGTCCTTGAGAAACTCGGTGGTGATGCCGTGTACTTTCAGCGCCTCTTCATGGCTGTCGCGCCCGGGGTTGAGGTAGAAGTGGCGGTTGTTGCCAGTGAGCTTGCGGTTGATCAGCTCAACGCAGCCAATTTCGATCACCCGGTCGCCATTGTCTGCAGCCAGGCCGGTTGTTTCGGTATCCAGAAATATTTGTCGCATGGCCGCAATGGTAACGGGCCAGCGCGCCCACCGTCAGTGGTTTTCTTTGGCGTGGTTGATGCTGTACTTCGGAATCTCGATCACCAGATTCTGCTGCGCCAGAATGGCCTGACAACTCAGACGTGAGTTGGGCTGCAGCCCCCAGGCGCGGTCAAGCAGGTCGTCCTCTTCCTCTTCAGACGGGTTGAGCGAGGCCAGACCCTCGCGCACAATCACGTGGCAGGTGGTGCAGGCGCAGCTCATGTCGCAGGCATGCTCGATGGCGATATGGTTCTCCAGCAAGGCCTCACAAATCGATGTGCCAGCCGGCGCGTTGATCTCCGCGCCCTGAGGGCAATACTCGGCATGGGGCAGTATCTTGATGGTCGGCATGGTGCAGGTCAGTTAAATCTAGAGTCAAATGGATGCGATGTTCTTGCCCGACAGCGCACGCTGAATGCCACGATTCATGCGCAGCGCGGCAAATGCTTCGGTCGCTTTGGCGAGTTCCTGTGTGGCCGCTTCAATAAGCTGAGCGTCGGTCACGTCACAAGTGCTGCGCAATTGGCGAACCTGTTGCTCGATTTCCTGACGTTGGTCAGCCGAGAGCAGGTCGCCGTCAGCTTCCAGTGCACCCAGAGTGGCCAGCATCATGCGGTCGGCGTCCACCCGTGCCTCGACCACCGCACGCACATGCATATCGGTCTCGGCCGTGCTAAAGCTTTCTTGCAGCATGCGCGTGATTTGTTCGTCAGCCAGGCCGTACGACGGCTTGACGGCAATGTGCGCCTCAACACCGCTGGTCTGCTCAAGCGCCGATACACTCAGCAGCCCATCGGCGTCAATCGTGAATGTGACCCGGATACGCGCCGCACCGGCCGCCATGGGCGGAATGCCGCGCAGCGTAAACCGTGCCAGACTGCGGCAGTCGCTCACCAGATCTCGCTCGCCTTGCACCACATGCAGCGCCAGTGCGGTCTGCCCGTCCATGTAGGTGGTGAAATCCTGCGCCCTTGCGCAAGGGATGGTCTCGTTACGCGCCACGATGCGCTCCACCAGACCACCCATTGTCTCAATGCCCAGCGACAGCGGAATCACATCGAGCAGCAGCAATTCGCCACCCGGGTTGTTGCCCGCGAGTTGATTGGCCTGAATTGCCGCGCCTAATGCCACCACTTCGTCGGGGTTGAGGTTGTTCAGCGGTGTCTGGCCAAAAAACTCGCCCACCGCACGCTGGATCTGCGGCATGCGGGTGGAGCCACCGACCATCACCACACCCATGATGTCCTGGGCTCCCAGATTGGCGTCGCGCAAGGCCTTTCGAACCGCACTCAAGGTACGGTTGGTCAGCGGCTCAGTGACCGCCTCAAAGGCTATTCTTTTTACATCAAAATGCACGCTAGCGCTTGTCAATAAAGCGCTGAATGCTACTGAATCAGTATCTGTCAGCGCCTCTTTGCAGGCGCGAGCGGCCGCCTTGAGTGTGGCTTTGTCGTGGGCGGTGGCACCGTCCATCGGCCCGCCACCAGTTTGTTGCAGCACCCAGTCGGCCAAGGCGTGGTCGTAATCGTCGCCCCCCAAGGCCGAGTCACCCCCAGTTGACACCACTTCAAAAACCCCTTGAGTGAGGCGCAGGATCGAAATATCAAAAGTGCCGCCACCCAGGTCGTAAATCGCGTAAACACCTTCGGCCGCATTGTCCAGTCCGTAGGCAATGGCTGCTGCAGTGGGCTCGTTGATCAGCCGCAGCACATTCAGGCCCGCCAATTGCGCAGCATCCTTGGTGGCCTGGCGCTGGGCGTCGTCAAAATACGCCGGCACCGTGATGACCGCACCAAACAGCTCGTCATCAAAGGTATCTTCAGCGCGGTAACGCAGCGTGGCCAGAATATCGGCACTGACCTCCACGGGAGACTTCTCACCTTGCGCGGTTTGCAGCCCCAACATACCCGGGTGATCAACAAACTGGTAGGGCAACTTGCCGGCGAGCGCCACATCCTTGAGGCTGCGCCCCATGAACCGCTTGACCGAGGCCACCGTGTTGACCGGGTCATCCACACCAGTTTCCAGTGCCTGGTAGCCCACATGCCGTCCACCGCCCGCAAGGTAGCGCACCACGGACGGCAGAATGACGCGCCCCTGGGCGTCAGGCAGGCACTCGGCGACGCCACTGCGCACCGATGCCACCAGCGAATGCGTGGTGCCCAGGTCGATGCCCACCGCAATGCGGCGCTGGTGCGGGTTGGGCGACTGCCCGGGCTCGGAAATCTGTAATAAGGCCATACAACTTAAAGGTTA
>JAGOUM010000142.1 GCA_018061265.1 Rhodoferax sp.
CAATGCGGGTAATACTGATGCTTTGCCGCTTGAGTGCGTGAATTTGGTATCGTTCTTCTTGGGTCAAGTGTTTGTAGGTCATGGTGCTCGTTGAGACTGGCTGGTCACAAAGAGCTCATCCTATTTGTTCTTGGCTCAACCTGTTTAAAACGATGCACTTCGTGCTTGAATCTGCGGCTATAAACAGGTGGCGCACAAAAAACAAGGGGGAGCCATGGCCTTGATGGGGCAGGGGGGAACAGACAACGACGACATCGGGCAAAGTGACCACGGGCGACAGGTGCGCACCGCCAGCAGTATTGGCCTGGTTGTGGCACTGCTGTTTTCGGGCTTCAATCTTTTTCTGGCCAATCAGCAATTGCTGGGTTTGATCGAACTGGCCAGTTGCGCCGCGCTGGTGGCACCAGCGGTTTGGCTCAGTCGCAGTGCGCGCTGGGTCAGCCAGGCCGAAACCCTGCTGCTGCTGGCGGCGGTCATCATCTTTAGTGCCCTGGTTGTGGTCGGTGGTGTTGAAGGCACCGGGATGTTCTGGGTCTACACCCTGCCATTTTTGGCGTTTTTTCTCAAGGGGCAAACACTGGGATGGGTGTTCAGTCTGGCATTCCTGCTGTGGGTGGGCCTGTACTTTGTGTTGCTGGCACCATTGTTAGGCAGCGCCTACGCTTACAGTGCCGTTGTGCAAACCCAATTCTTGCTCTCGCTTGGGTTTTATACGCTGGTGGCAGCGGCCTTTAACCAGGTACGCAGCCGTTACGAGGCCCAGTTGCAAAAACGCCACGCGCAGGCCGAGGCGGCCTACCAAGCTAAGTCGCGCTTTCTGGCGGCCGCCAGCCATGACCTGCGTCAGCCTGCCCATGCCCTGGGCATGTTTGTTTCGCGTTTGTCCGACATGCCAAAAGATCCCCAAATGCAGACCTTGGTGGCGGGTGTGGAGGCGTCGGTGCGCGCCTTGCAAGATATGCTGGACTCTTTTTTCGATTACTCCCGACTGGACGCACCGTCGATGCAGGTCAAACCGCAGGACTTTGCCGTAGAACAGGTGTTTGAGCAGTTACGGACCGGCTTTGCCGAAATGGCCGCTGCCAAGGGCTTGCGCCTGCACATTCGGCCGAGCCAGCGCTGGTTGCACAGCGACCCGGTCCTGTTACATCGGGTATTGCTCAATTTGCTCAACAACGCAGTGCAGCACACCCCTCGGGGCAGTATTCTGGTGGCGTGCCGGCCAGGCAGAAACCCTGAGCAGGCACGCATTGAGGTCTGGGACAGCGGCATTGGTATTGCAGCTGAGCATCATGAGCGGGTGTTTGACGAGTTTTTCCAGGTGGACAACCGTGAGCGTGACCGCACTAAAGGCCTGGGGCTGGGCCTGAGCATTGTGCAGCGCTCCTGCAGACTGCTTGGCCATCCGCTGACGATGTGGTCAAAGCCGGGATCGGGCACCCGTTTTTCTGTGACGCTGCCACAGGTGAGCAGACCGTCAACGCTGACGCCAGCAAATCCGTGTGAGACCAACCCGGTGACTGAGTTGGCAGGAGTGCGCGTCTTTTTGATTGAGGATGATGCGCTTGGTAGCCAGGCGTTACAGGGGCTGCTGGAGTCGTGGGGGTGTCAGGTGGCAGTGGCCGATAGCGCGGCAGCTGCTTGCGAACTGCTGGAGCGTGGCGAATCTCCCGACTTTGTCTTGAGCGACTACCGTTTGCGCGGTGGCCGAGACGGTGTTGAAACCATTGCCCTGCTGCGCCAAGCCACTGCTCGGGCTGACCTGCCGGCTTGCGTGATCAGCGGAGATACCGATGTGGTCGTTCGCGATCGGGTGCTGGCGGCGGGACTGGTGTTGTTACAGAAACCAGTCAGGGCTGGGAAGTTGAGGAGTGTGATACGCCGGGTTGTACTGATGGGCAGCGATTAGTCAACAATTTGTCGATCCACTGCTTTGCCAGTTGCATAGGTGAACACATGTTCGGATCCAGGCGGCTGTTGAAACGTCGATAGCCCCACATAAACGGTCGCTGGGCCAGTTTTTGCGAGATTTAGTGCGGCCGATGGAATCACAATTTTGTTGCCATCCGCACGACCTTTGGGCGTGATCTCCCATTGCTGGCCCGCCTTGGCTGATTCGGGTGAGCCTACAGTGATGTAAAGCCGCTCATGTGCGGTGAGGGGTGGGCCTTCAAATCGGATGACCAAGTCTTGAGATTTCGACAGTGTGCTGGGTATTTGGGGCAAAAACTGCCGTGGAACAATGGTGTAGAACGACTTGAAGGCGTCTTTGCCACGTTGAACCGTTAATTCATACCGCATCGCTTTGGGAATGTCCATCTGATACCAGTAGCCCTGCTTTTGGAGCGGTTTGGCGGTCATGGGCAGTTGGTTAATCGAAACAAAACCGTCGGGATGAATGGGCTGAAGCCCTTTGGCCTTGAACGTGATAGCGGCACTGACTGTGTCGTGGTCGCTGCGATCCGAGACAGTGAAGTTGATGGCGACCGGGCCGGTTTCATCCAGAAATTCGACTGCTGAAGAGTTTTGCATACATACCCAGAGAATGAAGAGTGGACGACACAACGAGAGGATTCGGCTTGGCAATGCGCTCATGGTCAAAGCTGCGTATTGATAGTCCACTGCGCGATCCCAGTGCCTTGACCCGCCAAGGGGTTATCTGTCGAAAGGCCAATCGGTGAACCCATATAGTTATATCCCGGACCGGTCTTATGGTAGTTGAAAAGGTAACCTGTGGCATCATGGTAAGCCCCATGGTAGGCCACCGGGGTAGGCATGTACCAAGCGTCTGGTGCCAATCCTTTGTTGCCGGGACCCACCATCCCGCCTGTGGGATTGAGCATGGCCCCGAAAACCGGGTCAATGCCAAATTGGTCACCGACGATTTTGCCGTATCGCAATTGCCAGTTGCTGCCCATGAAATCACTTTGCCCAGGCAGTAGTTGGTCGATTGGCTCGAGTTTGCCATTGGAGTGGGCGATGGCATCCTCGACCTTGGTACGCTTCTCAAGGTATGTTTCGTATTCCTGCTTGATTTGATCAAGTGGCCTGTCACGCTCTTTGGCCAGCACCTCAAGCGCCTTGTCAACATTTTCAGGATTGTTTTTTGACAACTCGTTCATTGCCTGACGCAAGGCAGGACTGTTGGCGCCTGCAAATTTAGAGTCAACCAAGGTCTTTCGGTAATCGTTGGTAAAGATGTCAACTTTGGCCCCCGGACACTGGACGACAACTGTTTCGTTCGGTGCTTTGGTGGGTGAAAACAGTTTGGCTGCAAGGCGAAACGGGTACGCCGCCGCACTGAAGAGGTAGGCGGTCGTGATGACCGCAAACGAGCCGGCGAAGTTGAGAACTTCTCCCGCAACATGCCATGCCCCTACCGCGGTGTCGGCCACAAACTTACCTGCCGTAATTGCCGCATCAGCCACCGCTTTACCTGCGGCGACTGCCGCACGCGCTGTCGCCTTTGCCGCAGCAACACCTGCATCCAGCGCTGCCTCACCGGCGTCAACAGCGGCTTGGGCAACCGCTTTGGCCGCGGCCTTGGCCGACGACAGTGCAGTAGATGCGGCGGCTTGGGCAGCGTCACTCGCGTCGTTGAATAGCTGTGAAAAACGATCGCCCCAAGACATGTCAGCGCGTTCCTTTTTGCAGCTCGGTCATCACGACGGAGGTGATCTGAGTGATGGCGAAGGCTTTCTGCGAGGGGGTCATCTGGTCGCTGGTCAAAACTTCGGACATGGCCGCAAAACGTATGTCGAAGTCAAGACCCATCAGCCATGCCGCGATGACATAGCTGGCAACGTCCAGCTCTGCACCCATGCCATAACTTCTGGCCTTGGCACATTGTTCGCTCAATATTTTGCGACCCTCGGGGGAATCGATCACCCCGCGGCTGTCGGAGACACTATCAAGCAGCAAGTCACGCAATCGCTGCTGAAATCTGGCCTCGCCGATGGCGTTGAGCTGATGGGGAGTGAGGGTCAACATAGTCGAAGCTTGCAACTCTCAGGCCGCTTGGCCAGCCAATTCGGCTGCTTTGATGGTAATGGTCCGGCCGCCGGTTTCGGCGACCACAAGGGCTTTGAGGGGGCCAAAAAACTCCGTGACTTGCTGGAAATCAAGTGCTTGCAACACGTTATAGATCAAGCGTGGGTCATAGTAGCGAAAAAACAGCTGTTTGTTGTTCGGCCCTTGCACGACATTGAACTTGCGAAAATGCCGATGCAGTTGGGCAAATCCCTGGCCGGGTTTCTCATTTGTCACACTATCGGTGAGGAGCAAGGTCGCGACCTGAATGGCAAGCAGTTTCTCAACCGTTGTTTTGATGTCGGTACCAAAAGACTTCAACCGACCAAGATAGGGGCCAACGTCTGCCAGTTCATTGGCAAGTTTTCCTGCAAACAGGCAATCGAACTCATGACATACATGTCTCGGCAATTTGGCTGCACCCCCTTTTAGACCCGAACAGTCGATAAGCATGTAGGGAGGGTGCGTCCCTGATTTGGCGAGTTCAGACCACATGTCTGAAAACGAATTCACAACGATGTCGATTGATCTGGTCATTCGCAGATCTCGCTGAACGGGCTGGACGTTGCCCTGGCTTTCGCCAGTGCCGCCGCTTTTTTCGACACTGGCTTACTGGCGTCGATAGGGGGAGCAGTAGGGCTTGGTGTCGGTTGTGCCTTCAAGGCACTGCGTCCGGCGCTCATATCAATGGGCGCTCCTGCCGGTTTGCCCGAAGAACCAGACGCCGCTGCTGGCGCCTCATCCCTCTTCGCATCATGTTTGGTCGCGATTCTGTGTACCAGCGCAAGAAACAAATTCACTCCGGTTCGCGTCACCACCCGGGCCATATAGGTGGCCGCGTGCTCCAGATGCACTTGTTGCGTGGCGTTTGACGTTGCCACCAGGCAGGAGTTGAAGTCTTCAATCACATCCAGGGATTCAACACCAATCTGGCCCATCATCAGCGCACGCAGGCCAAAGTCAGTCGCCTCGTTGCCATTGGTCAACAGTGCGCCGGCCCAGGTGGTCAGTATCACCGCCAAACCCTGGCGTGTGCCGTAGTCAACCACTTGCTGGAAGGTGAAGCGCAGGTCACCAGGCAGTTGCAGCCCGCACATGATCATGACCACATCAAACTTGTCTTTGACCGCCCAGCCAGCGACCGGTTGCTTGGCGCTGGATCTTGGCCGTGCCTGAGTCTTGGGCCGATCGTCTTTCCAGGGCACCCGGCCACCAAACAGCAATTTGAACCATGTCTTGGCCGCCACATGGCCGTTGGCCTCAATGCCAGAGGCTTTCTGGAACGCCTTGACCGCAATCAATGTTGGCTCATCGTAAAAGCCATCGTCGGGAATTCCGGGCGAAGGGTCAAGCCGCCCATTCAGGAACTGTTGTAACTGACTGACCGCGTCACCCTTGCTCCCCGGGTAAATCACACAGTTGAGCAGCGACGGGCCAACCGGCTGGCCAACAATGGGCAGCAAGGTGTTGACGCTCGGGCCGGAGGGCAGTCGGCCACCGAGAAAGTGGTCACGGTACTCGCCAAACTGCGCACGCGGCGCATACAAGTCGTTGGCCGGAGGTGTGGCAAAAGCGCCAGCACCATGCCATGCGTTCCACGAATGGGCGCTTGGCTCGTGTCCCCAAGGCACAGATGTCTTTGGGTGGGTCATGGTGACGGGCTAGAGTTGGTCAGAGAAGGCGCATTTTGGCATATTGCGTGGTGCTGCGGCAGCGAGAGTATTGCCAACGGGAACTCCCGAATCAGTTGCGTGTTGACATCAGCAGCACCACCAGTGCACCAGCACCTCCGTCGGCTGGTTTGGCCTGTACAAACGCCAAGACTTCGTTTTTTTGCACCAGCCAGCTGTGGACACGGCCCTTGAGTACCGGGGTTTTGCCGGGCGAGCCCAGACCCTTGCCATGCACCACGCGCACACAACGGATGCCGTGTTTAAACGCTTCGCGGATAAAGATGCTCAGGGCTTCACGGGCATCGTCGCGGCGCAGGCCATGCAGGTCAATCTGCCGCTGAATGCTCCAGTCACCGCGGCGCAGTTTGCGTGTCACATCCGGGCCAACACCCGGCCGGCGAAAACTCAGGTGCTCGTCGGTATCGAGCAGGGTGCCGATGTCAAAGGCATCGCTGATGGCTTCTTTGAGCACGGTGCGCTCGTCGATCTGGTATTGCATGGTTCGCGGCACGCCGCGCACTGGTCGATGGGACACATGCCGCTTGTCAGGCAATGGCTTGACCACCCCGGCAGCCCGCAGAAACAGCTCACGGTCGGTTTGTACCTGACGCGCTGCACGCGCCTGCTCCGACGCTCTGGCGGCGCGCTGGCGCGCACGATCTGCCATGGCGCTTTTGACCAGTTTGAGGTCCGCCAGTGCAGTGACACGTAATGGCTTCACATCAGGCCCTGCTCAGCCAGACTCAAGGCCAGGCCAGGCGCCACGATCACATGGTCGAGTACCCGCACGTCGATCAGTGCCAGGGTGGTCTTGAGGGTTTGGGTCAACATTTCGTCGGCACGGCTGGGTTGTACAGTGCCGCTGGGGTGGTTGTGCGACAGCACCACGGCGCTGGCCTGGTGGTGCAGGGCCCGCAGCACTACTTCACGCGGGTACACACTGGTTTGGCTGAGCGTGCCCTGAAACATTTCTTCCATGGCGATGAGGCGGTTCTGCACATCCAGAAACAGCACCGCAAACACCTCATGCGCCCGGTTCGCCAGTTGCAGTTGCAAGTAGTCTTTCACGGCACCCGGGCTGTCAAAAACGGTGCGCTCCTGCAGGCGCTGGCGCATGGCTCTACGCGCCAGCTCAAGCACGGCCACCAACTCGGCACGCTTGGCTGGCCCTAGCCCTTTGACCCGTTTGAGATCATCAGCCGTGGCGTTCAGAAGCCCGGCAATACCGTCAAAGCCTGCAGCAGCCTCAGCCCGTGGTTTGATCTCCAGCAGTTCTTGCGCCATTTGCAGCACGCCTTTGCCCTTGATGCCTGTGCGCAGCAGCAGCGCCAGAAGTTCCACGTCGCTGAGTGCGCCGGGGCCGCGGGCCAGCAGTTTTTCTCGTGGGCGCGCGTCGGGGGGCAGGTCTTTGAGTGGCATGGTTCTGGGCGATTGGGGAGGGCTTTTACAATCGTTGCAGTTTATGCGCCCGCAGCCGTCAATTGTTCAAGTTGGGGTTTTTGCAGTGCACGCTTATCCGGACTTCCGTGGGTACCCTTATGACTTCAGCATCCTCAAATACCGTGTCCACCGTGACCGCCGGCTCTTTTCTCACATTGCATTACCGCCTGAGTGGTCCGGCGGGTGATGTGGTCAACACCTTTAATGACAGCCCGGCAACGCTTACCTTGGGCAGTGGACAGTTGTCACCGGCGCTCGAGGCGTATTTGCTGGGTCTGCCTGAAGGTACCCACACCACGTTTGACCTGCCCGCAGGCGCTGCCTTTGGCGAGCGCAGCGCCACCATGCAGCAATGGATGGCGCGCCAGGTGCTCGTCGATATGGGCCTGCCAGGCGAAGACTACGCTGTGGGTGATGTGTTGCAGTTCCCGACACCCGACGGCAAAGGGCAGTTTGCTGGCACCATCCTCGATTTCAGGAGTGATGCCAAGGGTGAAGCGGTGTTGTTTGACTTCAACCACCCGCTGGCTGGCCAGCCGCTCAGTTTTGAGGTGCGCTTGATCGGCGTTTTATGAACACCCAGGTGTTACCCACTGTCGCCTCCATCACCCTGGCCCAACCGCGCGGGTTTTGTGCCGGGGTAGACCGGGCGATAGAGATTGTTGAAAAGGCGCTCGCCAAATTTGGTGCACCAATCTATGTGCGCCACGAAATCGTGCACAACACCTATGTGGTCAATGATCTGAAGTCGAAGGGCGCTATTTTTATTGAAGCACTTGATGAGGTGCC
>JAGOUM010000143.1 GCA_018061265.1 Rhodoferax sp.
AGTCCGCACAGGACTGGCTGGCTCAAGCTCCCAAGACGCCTGGGAGTTGGTGGGGTGACTGGACTACCTGGCTGCACGGACGTACCGGCGAGATGGTGCCCGCCTATGGTGCTGGACGGCGCAAGTTTGCGGCACTGGCCGATGCACCGGGTACCTATGTGCTTGAAAAGTGAGACGAAGTTGACGCCATTGTCGGTGGTGAGTACTCCAATGGAACGCCGATTCCGCCAGTAGCGCTTGCCTGCATTGATCAAGGAGCTATAAAAAAATAGGGTCCTATGCGGCGCGTGGCCTGACTCTCGACGCCGCCAGCTTGGCGTTTTGGCGCGCCACTTGCACATCGGCATCAAATGCCAGCGCCACACCCATGCGGCGTTTGACAAAACTCTCGGGTTTGCCAAACAGCCGCAAGTCGGAGTTGGGGACGCGCAGGGCTTCATCAACACCATCAAACACGATGCCCGCCGCGTCCACACCACCATAAATCACCGCGCTGGCACCTGGTGTACACATGCCGGTATTCACCGGCAGGCCCAGAATGGCACGGGCGTGTAACTCAAACTCACTCTGGAACTGCGTGGTGAGTGTGACCAGTCCGGTGTCGTGCGGTCGCGGGCTGACCTCGCTGAACCAGACCTGATCACCCTTGACAAACAGCTCCACCCCAAACAGTCCCAATCCACCTGGCACACCGTCAAAGCCGATGCCCAGGTTGTCTGTGACAGTTTTGGCAATGTGCCGGGCTTGCTCAAGGGCAGTTGCTTGCATAGCGTGGGGTTGCCAGCTTTCGACGTAGTCACCGTTCACCTGGATATGGCCGATGGGTTCACAAAAATGGGTGTCGATGCTGCCATCGGCCTGTCGGGCGCGCACGGTCAGCTGAGTGATCTCGTAGTCAAAATCAATAAACCCTTCGACGATGACGCGGCCGTGGCTGACGCGCCCACCGGCCATGGCATGGTCCCACGCGGCATGGACGTCGGCAGGGCCATTGATCTTGCTCTGGCCTTTGCCGGAGCTGCTCATCACCGGTTTGACGATGCATGGGTAGCCGATACCGGCATGGTTGCCAGTGCCGTCAATGGCTGATTGAAGCTCAGCCAGGGAATCGCAAAAAACATACGGGCTGGTGGGCAAGCCCAACTCTTCAGCTGCCAGTCGACGAATGCCTTCGCGGTCCATGGTTAGCCGTGCCGCCCGCGCAGTGGGTACAACCTTGACTGCACCAGTGGCTTCCAGTACTTCCAGCATGGGTGTGGCGATGGCTTCGATTTCGGGGACCACCAGGTCGGGTTTGAGTTCCTCAATCAGGGCGCGCAGCATCGCCGGGTCACTCATGGCGATGGTGCGGCTATGGTGTGCCAGCTGCTGACCCGGTGCATGGTCATAACGGTCCACTGCAATGGTCTCAACGCCCAGGCGCTGCAAGGCGATGATCACTTCTTTGCCCAGTTCGCCGCTGCCCAGCAGCATGACTTTGGTCGCGTTAGCTGTCAGTGGCGTGCCAAGTGTGGTCATATGGATGCACCTCAGGGTTTTATATTGATCGGCAGGTTTTCATTTTATCGATGCCCAGACGACTCATAAATAGGAGCAGATGAGACAATCACAGAAAGCGCCAACAGGCGTTTCTTCATACAAAGCACGGCGCGATCCTTGCTCAGCAGCATGGCTTGATGCGCCACTGCCAGGTCAATGAAGATCTGATCGTCCGGGTCACGGCAGGTGACAGGTGCCTTTCCCGGCGCGGGCAACATCCGGCTCAGGGCGTCAAACTGCTGCAACGCCGCAGAAGCCGGGTCAAGCCGCGTGCCATGAGTTTCCTGGATGGCCCGCTTCTCCAGGCGGGTGATGATTGCCGGGTAAGTGAGCACCCGCTTTAACTCGTCGCGCATGCCTATGGTGGCAATCCAGTCCAAGTCACCCCGGTTGATGGCCAAGTGCAGCGGCCCAATGGCAGGGTCCTGAAAAACCAGCAGGTCCAGAACAATATTGGTGTCAAGAACCAGGGGGTGCATCTTTGGGTTTTAGCCTGCCTGCGATCATGTCAAAGCGGAACATTCGGCATTCAATGGGGCCGTTCCACATCGGCACACGGCGCGACTCCTTCAGGCGCATTTTGCCGGGCAGTTTCAGGTCTGGGGTCAGCATCCAGGCAGTCCAGCCAGCGTAGTTCTTTTTCCAGTGACTGGCCAGCTGGTTGAAAAAGTCGCCGTTGTTGTCGATTTGAGGCAACTCGCGCGCGCCATAGCGTTCTGCACCTGCCACCCCGGCGACCTCGATGCGCTCCCCATACGGCGGGTTGAGCAGCATCACGCCGCCGCCGGTTTGGCTGACATCAATGGGCGGCATGCGCTGCAAGGCATCACCACCGCGGAATTCGATGAGATGTGCAACCCCGGCGCGTTCCGCGTTGCGTTGGGCAAAGTCCACCATGCGGTGGGCCACATCGCTGCCAAAGAGGATCGCTGGTTGATCTGCACCGGGCATGACCACACTGTCGGAAGCTTCTTTCTTAATGTCGTCCCAGCTATGTTTCTGGAACGGCAGATATTTTTCAAAGGCGAAAGCGCGCTGACCGCCCGCAGGCATGTTGCATGCCATTTGTGCCGCCTCGATCAGGATGGTGCCGCTGCCGCAACAAGGGTCATACAGCGGTTGCAAATCACCTGTGCCATCGAGCCAGCCGCTGGCCGCAATCATGGCTGCAGCCAGGGTCTCTTTCAGGGGAGCGTCGCCTTTGTCGACACGCCAGCCGCGCTTGAACAATGGCTCGCCTGAAGTGTCGATGTACAGCGAGCAGGTGTCGGTGGTCAGGTGGGCATAGATGCGCACATCGGGCCACTGGGTATTGACGTCGGGGCGCACACCATTGGCAACCACCCGAAAGCGGTCACATACCGCGTCCTTGACCTTCAGGGTTGCATAGTTCAGGCTGTTGAGCGGACTGTGCTGGGCAGTGATTTCGACCTTGATGCTCTCGCGTGGTGTGAACCAGCGCTCCCACGCCACCTCGCTGGCAGCACGGTACAGATCCTGTTCGTTACGGTACTCGGTAAAACTCAGCAAGACCAGTACCCGTTGCGCCAGCCGGCTGTACAAATTGAGCAGCATGGCCTGGGCGAACGAGGTGCGCACGGCCACACCGCCACGCTGTTTAGTGACACAACCCGGTGGCAGACCGGTGATACGAAGGACCTCCAGCGCCAGATAGTCTTCCACGCCTGCCGCACAGGGGAGGAACAGTTGCAATTGGTTCATCAAAGTTCCTTGCGCAGGGACGCCGGTGCAATGCGCAGACCTTCGCGGTACTTGGCCACGGTGCGTCGGGCACATTCAATACCTTGCTCTTTGAGCATGTCCGAAATCTGATTGTCACTGAGTGGTCTCTTGGCGCTTTCGGCAGCAACAAATTGTTTGATCAGTGCGCGCACCGCCGTGCTCGATGCATTGCCACCCGACTCGGTGCCCAAACCGGAGCCAAAAAAATACTTCAACTCAAAGGTGCCAAACGGTGTGGCCATGTATTTGGCGGTGGTGACCCGGCTGATGGTGGACTCATGCAGGCCCAACTCGTCGGCAATTTCACGCAGCACCAATGGGCGCATGGCCAGTTCGCCGTGCACAAAGAAGCTTTTTTGTCGCTCCACAATGGCGGAACTGACCCGCAGGATGGTATCGAAGCGTTGCTGGATGTTCTTGATAAACCAGCGCGCCTCCTGCAGTCGCTGCTGCAGCGCCATCACGTTGGCCGCTTCATTACCGCCGCCCTTGTGGCCTTTGAGCGCATTGGCATAGATGTCATGGACCCGCAGGCGCGGCATCACCTCGGGGTTAAGCCGAACCGCAAATTTCACTGCGGACCCACTGCCAGTCTTGGCCACCAGCACGTCGGGTACCACGATGTTGCGCTCCACATCACAGAAGCGGCGTCCCGGTTTGGGCTCCAGGCGGCCAATCAGGGTGATGGCTGCGCGCACTGCTGCGTCGGATGCATCACACAAGGGCATCAGATGTTTGATGTCGCGTCGCGCCAGCAGATCCATTGGTTGCTGGCAAATCCGCAGGGCCACAGCCACCAGCGCCGGATCGTGTTCGGTGTCTGGCAGGCGCAACTTTTGAATCGCCTGCAGCTGCAACCGCAGGCACTCGCCCAGGTTGCGGGCACCCACACCCACCGGCTCCAGGCTTTGCAGCAGACCCAGCGCCACCGTGAAGTGATGCAGCAATTGCTCGATCTGCTCGGCGTCGTCACCGGCGAGTCCGCGCGCCAAATCTTCCAGCGGATCTTCAAGGTAGCCGTCATCGTTGAGTGACTCGATCAGAAAACGCAACGCCGCGCTGTCTTCGGCACTCAGGCGCAACGAGAGGGCTTGCCGATGCAGGTGGCTTTGCAGCGACTCCTGATTGCGGGCGAGTTCGGTGGCATCCATCTCGTCATCACCGCTGAGATTGTTGCCCCGGGCCTTGGCCTCGCTACCCCATTCACTGTCGTCGACTGCCAGGCTGACACTGCCGTCACCGTCCCAGCTCGGGCCGTCGTCACCTTGCCAATCCGAGTCTTGAGGGTCATTTTGAGCTTTGGCGCTTGTTCCGTCTATGTTTGCAGCTGCAGAAAATAGAGTACTTTCAAACTCACGGTCGCTTTGGTTGACCGGGGAATCAAGCTGCGCCAGGCCAAACGCCTCGCGCTCGGCTTCGTCGGTACTGCGCTCCAGAAACGGGTTGTCGTCGAGCATCTGGTCGACTTCTGAAGACAGCTCCAGGGTTGACAACTGCAACAAACGGATCGACTGCTGCAGCTGTGGCGTCAGCGCCAGGTGCTGCGATACCCGAAGGGACAAGCCTTGTTTCATCACATGCGAAAGTGTTCGCCCAGATAGACACGGCGTACGTCCACATCGTTGACGATGTCAGCCGGTGTGCCTTGTGCCAGCACGCTGCCGTCGCTGATGATATAGGCGTGGTCACAGATGCCCAGGGTTTCGCGGACGTTGTGGTCGGTGATCAGGACGCCGATGCCCCGGCTTTTCAGGTAACTGATGATGCGCTGGATTTCGATCACCGCGATCGGGTCAATCCCGGCAAACGGCTCGTCCAGCAGGATAAAGCGCGGGTTGGTTGCCAGCGCACGTGCGATTTCAACCCGACGGCGCTCGCCACCCGAAAGTGACAGCGCGCTGGACTGACGCAGATGTTCCACCCGCAGGTCCTTCAATAAGGTGGTCAGGCGTCTTTCGATCTCGGGTGGGGTCAACGGGCGGCCCTTGTCATCGAGCTGTAGTTCCAGCACCGCGCGAACGTTGTCTTCGACATTGAGTTTGCGAAAAATCGACGCTTCTTGAGGCAAATAGCTCAGCCCGAGGCGCGAGCGCCGGTGAATCGGCATGTGCTCAATGGACTTGCCGTCGATGGTGATCTCGCCAGCGCTGGCACGCACCAGGCCGACGATCATATAGAAAGACGTCGTCTTTCCAGCACCATTGGGGCCAAGCAGACCTACCACCTCGCCCTTGCGAACCGAAAGGGAGACATCTTTGACCGCTTTGCGGTTGCCGTAGAACTTTTGCAGGTGTTTGACCTCCAGGCAACTGTCACACGAGGCCGCCTGCTGCGTCGCCTCAGGCGAGGGTGCATCAGTCATGCTCGCGGGGCTTGCTGCCTGTTTCACTGCGCACTTCCACCAAGCTGCGTACTGCCGCGCAGCGCCGCTGCCGGCGCAGAGGCAGCAGAGTTGGCATTGTTGGGTGTCAACATGGCGCGAACCCGTCCGGGTGGCGCACCGGTTTGCCCCAGACTGCCATTGCCACCCGGGGTGGGCGCACCGTCGAGTGTGAAAACATCAGTGGTGTTGTTGTACAAAATCACACCGCCGTTGAATTCGTCGCTCAGCGCGCTACCCTGCAGGCGGCGTAACTGGGCCTGCCCAATAAACTTGACGGTGTCGGCTCGACCGTCGTAGTCAATGCTCAGACCTTCACCTTCAATGAACTGATCAAGCCCTTCACGCTTTTGTCTGAAAAAAGCACGTTTGCCCGGTTCAGCAGTCACAAGGCCATACTGGAATCCCTGCGGGTCCTGACGAACCTCCACACGTTCGCCTCGAATCTGGATGGTCCCCTTGGTCAGAACCACACGGCCGGTAAAGACGCTGACTTTTTTGGCGTCGTCATACTTCAAGGCATCGGCCTCGATATTCATGGGTTTGTCCCGGTCCGCTTTTTCCGCCGCAACGCTAAAGGCAATGCTGGCCAGCAGTGGCAGGATTAGCCAGGAGGCGATGTTGTGGTTCATAGAGGCACGAATCTTGCATAAAGAGGTGCCGCATTGTAGCGGCCAATGCGCCGCATCGCGGTTCCTCAGGCATGCAGGAACCTGCGTTTTGATTCTGGCTCTAACGTTTGGCTCTGACCTCGGCCACCAGAAAATCGCTCACCGCAAGCGCCCGGTCGGTGCTCTTGGCCAGCGAACCATCGGTGTAAAAACGCCCGGCCACCCCCATGGCAGGAACGCCCTCGACCTGATAGGCGGTCATCAGCTGGCGCGCGCGGTTGGCCTTGGTGCTGGTGGAAAACGAATTGAAGTGAGACAAAAACTTAGCTTTGTCCACGCCTTGTTTGACCACCCAGTCCGTAATCGCTTCGGCCTTGACAAGATTTTGCCGCTCACCGTGAATGGCTGTAAACACCCGGCTGTGCAGGGTTTCCAGCAGTCCCATACTTTCCAGCGCATAAAACAGCTGTTGTTGCGGCATGTAACTGCTTTGAAACGCGATAGGAACACGCCTGAAAACCACATCTGGAGGCAGTCGCTTTACCCATTCCGACAAAACCGGTTCGAATGCCGCGCAGTGTGGGCAGCTGTACCAGAAAAATTCGACCACTTCGATTTTTCCGGCGGGTGCCTCAACCGGGGCCAGCTGCCCCAGCTTGACATAGTCAACCCCCACCTTGGGTGCTGCGGCCTGGGACAGAGCGCTCAAGGGTGCCAGCGTGGCCAGACTGCTTGCAGTGGCAATAAATGCGCGTCGTTTCATGGTGGAATTCTCCGGTTGATGGTGGCAAACGCTGCTTCTGAGCACAGCCTGCGCATTTAGTTCAATTCTGAACCCGCACCAGCGCGGCTTCAATGCCTGAGGCGTTGAGCTGGTTGCGGGATTTTTCAGCCGCCTCGCGGGTTTCGAATGGCCCGACTCGGACCCGGTGCACCAGACTGCCAGCTTGCTGGCGCTCGGACACCTTGGTTTCAATGCCCGCGAGCGAGAGTTTGGCGCGCTGGGTTTCAGCGTCGTCAGCGGTGCGAAAGGCACCGACCTGGACAAAATACGTGAACGGATCAGGTGCCTTGACGCTGCTGCTTGCTGAGCCCTTGGGTGCCTCGGCGCGGGCTTTGGCCAGGTCTCCCAGCGGGTCTGCGGTCACTGCGGGTTTGAACTCCTTGGCTGGGGCGCTGGCGCTTGGTGCGGGGCTTGGCGGTTTGGCGCCGCTGGTCCTGGTTGCGGGCGCCGGGGCATCACCGGGCGGCAGGCGAGGAACGACCTCCTCCGGCGGACCGTCAGGTTTGATGGGGTTCTTGCCGTACAGTGGTGCGTTGGGGTCCCAGTTCTTGTTTTTTTGCTGTTCGTTGATGTCCTGGGCCGGGTCGCGTCCCAATGCCTTGCTGACAAACGGGACCGGTACCTTGGTGACGTAGATGGCCACGGCCAGCGCTACCGCCAAGCCAAAAACCACCCCCAAAACAAAACCCAGAACTGTCCCGCCGCGTTGTTGTGTCATGTCATGCCTTTGCCACCATGGCTCAATTGTGGATTACATTTTTTGTGGCGCGCTCACGCCCAGAATGGCCAGGCCATTACGCAACACC
>JAGOUM010000144.1 GCA_018061265.1 Rhodoferax sp.
GGCAAGCGCAGTATCCAGCTGGAGGCCGACCGTTCCCGCGCTGAGGATCTGGACATGGTCAAGGGTATCTCGGACTTCCAGAACCAGCAAACCGGCTACTCAGCCGCGCTGCAAACCTACGCGCAGATCCAAAAGCTCTCACTCTTCAATTTCATCAGCTGACCGACCCATCGGGTTGATTTGGGGCATGGCACCGGTGGGCGTCCGGGGCCAGCAGCGGCCCATGGGACAATCTGGCGATGCACTTATTATTTGAAGAAACCGGCAAATTCCTCGCCGGGCGGATGCTCTCCGAGACCGACGCGTCAGCGCAAGTTGAGCTCGACAGTGGCAAACGGGTCAAGGTCAAGACAGCCAATGTACTGCTGCGTTTTGAAAAACCCGAACCGGCGCAGTTGATCAGCGCAGCGCAGGCGGTTGCCAACAGCATCGAACTGGAGATGGCCTGGGAGTTTGCGCCCGAGGATGAGTTTGGCTTTGCCGAGCTTGCGCGCGACTATTTCTCAGCCCAGGCGACGCTGGCCGAACAGACCGGCATGTTGTTTGCACTGTATGACGCACCGCACTACTTCAGACGTGCGGGCAAGGGCCGGTTTCGCAAAGCCACGGCCGATGTTCTGGCACAGGCTCTGGCCGCCATCGAGAAGAAAAAGCAGATTGGCCTGCAGATTGATGCCTGGGTCGCCGAGCTTGGCACCGGCAGCTGCCCGCAGGCCATCCGCGATCAGCTGTACAAGATCCTGTTCAAACCGGACAAAAACGCGCCTGAATACAAGGCGGTGGTGGAAGCCTCGCGCGCGACACATCTTGGTCCGCTGGAACTGCTGATTCGCTCCGGTGCCATCGACTCCCCCTACCAGTTCCATTGGCGCCGATTCCTGCTGGAGAATTTTCCCAAGGGCACCTGCTTTGCCAAACTTGAGGCACCACTGATCACCGATGACCTGCCGCTGGCCCAAGCCCAGGCTTTCTCGATCGACGATTCTGCCACCACCGAAATTGACGACGCGTTGTCAGTTCAGGGTCTGGGCAGTGGCACGGTCTTGCTCGGCATTCACATCGCTGCGCCGGGTCTGGCGATCAAACCTGGCAGCCCGATGGACCAACTGGGTCGTGCCCGCCTGTCAACGGTGTACATGCCGGGCTACAAGATCACCATGCTGCCCGACGAGGTGGTGCAGAAATACACACTCATGGAAGGGCAGAACTGCCCGGCGGTGTCGCTTTACGTCACGCTCGATGAAGCCACACTGGCCATCACCGCCACCGAAACCCGGCTGGAGCGGGTGGCCATCAGCGCCAATCTGCGCCATGACCAGCTCGACACAATCGTCACCACTGAATGGCTGGAGAATCCAGATTTTCAACACAAATTTGACCCCCAGCCCATACCTGACAAGCGCCAACAGCTCTCTTTTTTATACCGACTGGCAAAAGAGCTGAAAACCAGGCGCGAAGTTGTCCGCGGCAAGCCCGAGAACTTCAACCGGCCGGACTACAACTACCGGTTGATTGGACGCGATGGTGGCGAACCCGATGGCACCGAGCAGGTACAGATCAGCGTGCGTCAGCGGGGTGCACCGCTGGACTTGATCGTCTCCGAGGCGATGATTCTGGCCAACAGCACCTGGGGCAGCTGGATGGCAGAGCTGGGTGTACCCGGCATCTACCGCAGCCAGGCGAGTATGGCGCCGGGTGTGAAGGTGCGCATGGGCACCAAGGCGTTGCCGCATGCCGGCATTGGGGTGAAAAGTTATGCCTGGAGCAGCTCACCCTTGCGCCGCTACACCGACCTGGTGAACCAGTGGCAAATCATTGCCTGTGCGCGCCATGGCAAGACGGCGGCACTGGTGGCACCCTTCAAACCCAAAGACGCTGACCTGTTCTCCATCATCTCCAGTTTTGACGCCGCCTACAGCACTTATAACGGGCTCCAGAACGCCATGGAACGTTTCTGGGTGCTTAAGTATTTGCAGCAACAGGACATCAGCCAGATTGAAGCCACGCTGTTCAAGGACAACCTGGTGCGTGCTGACCATCTTCCGCTGGTGTTGCCAGTGGCGGGCGCGCAGAGCCTGCCGCGCTTTGCCCGGGTGATGGTGCGCCTGGGCGACATCGACCTGGTGTCGCTCGACGTTCATGGCACCGTGACCGAGCGTCTGGATGCCGAAGTGACCAGCGATCCAACTGAAGACATGGACGACGAGGATCAGATCGCCGGGCCGATTGCCATTGCCATGGACCTCGCCGACACCGACAACCCGCCACTAATCGCCGACGCACCCGCAACACCGTGAACCTGCGCTCATTCAGCACCATGCAGATCGCGCTGGGCGTGTCCATCGCGGTGCACGCTGTTTTGCTGACAGTGCGTTTTGTCGACCCCGAAGCCTTTAACCGGGTGTTTGAGGACACCCCGCTGGAGGTGGTGCTGGTCAATGCGCGTGCCGATGAGCGCCCCACCAAGGCACAGGCCATTGCCCAGGCCAACATGGCGGGTGGTGGTGATGCAGAACGTGGTCGTGCCACCAGTCCGCTGCCACCTGCCTTGTTGTCCAACGCCGGCGAAGACACCGAACAGGACCAGCAGCGCCAGCTGCGCGACATGCAGGAACAGCAAAACCTGATCCTCTCGCAGGTCAAGCATACGCTGGCAGCGATGCCCCCCGCCGACCCGCAGCAGGCCCAGCTCAGCCCTGATCAGGTGCAGCGTGAGGAAAAACGCCGCCAGTTGATCAAGTTGCTGGCAGAAATCGAGCGCCGTATTAACGCCGAGAACGCCCGCCCCAAGAAGCGTTACATCAGTCCGGCCACCCGCGAGGCGGTGTACGCGGTGTATTACGATCGCCTGCGCCGCAGTATTGAAGACAAGGGCACCGAAAATTTTCCACAACTCAACGGTCAGAAGCTTTATGGCGAACTCACCATGATCGTCAATGTCAATCACGACGGGCGCGTCCTTTCGACTGAATTGGTGCAAAGTTCGGGTGTGCCGGCGCTTGACCGGCGCGCCCAGGCCATTGCCCAAAGCGCCGGACCGTTTGGTGTATTCAGTTCGGCGATGCGCCGCCAGGCCGATCAGATTGCCGTGGTATCCCGCTTCAAATTCACCCGCGACGACACGCTCGAGACACGCGTGGGTACTCAATAATCCGCTCATCTCCCTTGTTACCCACATGACAACCGATCTTTATTGCGTCATGGGCCACCCGGTGGCCCACAGCCAGTCTCCCTGGATTCACAGCCGCTTTGCCGAATTGACCGGACAGGACATCCGTTACACCAAGCGGCATATCCCCCTGGATCACTTTGACAACAGCGTCCGCGCCTTCATTGAGGAGGGCGGGCACGGCTGCAACATCACCGTACCATTCAAGTTCGAGGCCGCAGCGCTGGCCACCCACACCAGCGAGCGGGGTCTGCTGGCTCAGGCCTGCAACATCCTGACTTTTGACAATGGCCGGATTGAAGCCGACAACACCGACGGCCTGGGCCTGGTCGACGACATCGAACAAAACGCCGGCCTTCCCCTGCATGGCAAACGGGTGTTGCTGATGGGTGCTGGCGGTGCCGCCGCAGGCGTGCTCGGGCCGCTGATTCATGCCCATCCGGCACACATCAGTGTGGCCAACCGGACCCTGCACAAGGCTGCAGCGCTTGTGGCGCGCCACCTGGCCCTTGCCGCACTACAAAACGTAGAGCTTGAAGCGCACGATCTAAAAGGGCTTGAGGGTCAATTCGACATTGTTATCAACGGCACGGCCAGCAGCCTGGGTGGTCACGGCGTACCGGTGGATGCGCGGGTGATGAAACCCGGGGCGCTGGCTTACGACATGATGTATGGCGCGGGCGCCAAACCGTTCATGGATTGGGCCCGGGCGCATGGTGCGGTCCCACGCGACGGCCTGGGTATGCTGGTCAGTCAGGCGGCCGAGGCCTTTAACATCTGGCGCGGCGTCATGCCACCCGCAGGACAGGTTCTGGCAGAACTGCGCTGCCACCTGAGTCTGGCCTAGCACCCAAACACCGGTTGTTTCCCAACATGAAAACCTTGCGCAACGGGTTGTTACTGGCAGTACTGGGCGGGCTGCTGCTGCAACTGTATTTTGTCGCGCGAATTGCCGCCATGAATGTGGTCGATCCGCAGTCGACCGCGTTTGAGCGCTCCGAGGCCTGGCGCATTGCCACGGAAAAAGGGCAACTACCCTGGCGCCAGCAGTGGATGCCGTACGAGAAGATCTCCAGCCACCTCAAACGGGCGGTGATTGCCAGTGAAGACGATGGGTTTGCCAACCATGACGGCGTCGACTGGGATGCACTTGAGAAGGCCTGGCAGAAGAACACGAAGGCCGAAGAACGTGCCGCCCAGGCTCAGGAGCGCCTGAGCCGCGCCCAGGACAAGGCGGCAACCAGAGGCCCGGCTCTGGCCAAAACCACGCCACAGACCAAGCCGGTCAAAGCCCCCAAAGTAGTCGGTGGCTCCACCATTACCCAACAGCTCGCCAAGAACCTGTTCCTGTCGGGTGAACGCACCCTGCTGCGCAAAGGCCAGGAGTTTGTGCTGACGATGCTGCTGGAGGCGCTGCTGAGCAAGCAGCGTATTCTGGAAATCTACCTCAACAGTGTCGAGTGGGGAGAGGGCGTCTTTGGTGCCGAGGCGGCGGCGCAGCATTACTTTCGCAAACCGGCGGCACAGCTCAGCGCCTATGAAGCGGCGCGCCTGGCGGTGATGTTGCCGCGGCCCAAATATTTCGAGAAGCTGCCCAATTCGGCCTATGTGGCAGGCCGGGCCGGGGTCATCGCCAACCGAATGGCCGGGGCGGAACTGCCATGAGAGCACTGCTGCTGGACTGGGCCGCGACTCTGGTGAGTTATTTTTTGCTGGGGCTGATCCGGGTATTGACCGGCTCCCAGGCGCGCTGGTGGGGTTGCCCGCCCAAGGCCGAGCAGCGCATTTATTTTGCCAACCACCAGAGCCACGCCGACCTGGTGATGATCTGGGCTGCGCTGCCCAAAGAGCTGCGCCGCGGTGTACGCGCCGTGGCCGCGCGCGACTATTGGACCAAAACCCCATTTCGCCAGTGGTTGACCACCGCCGTGTTCAACGTGATTTATGTCTCGCGCGAGCGGCATGCCGACGAAGACCCGCTGGAGCCGTTGATTGACGCGATGAAAGCGGGCGACTCGCTGATCCTGTTCCCGGAGGGCACACGCGGGTATGCCGACGACCCCAGCACATTCAAGGCCGGGCTTTACAACCTGGCCATGAAGTTTCCGGATGTTGAGCTGGTACCGGCATGGATCAACAATGTGCAACGCGTCATGCCCAAGGGCGAGGTGGTACCCGTGCCGGTGCTGTGCTCTGTGACCTTTGGCGTGCCGATGCGCATTCTGCCCGGTGAGGAGCGGCACGACTTTCTGACCCGAGCACGCGCCGCTGTGGTGGCACTGCGTGAGGTCTGACCGGCAGCCAAACCATGTACAAAGCCCTGAAAAACCTGAGTGCAACCGAGCAGATTGGTGCCCTGTTCATCATTGTGTTTGGCTTGTTGCTGCTGGCTGGCATTGTGGTGTTTCTGCTGTCCATGCGCGAATCCGAAGACGCCAACGTGGTCCATCGGCGCAGTTGCGACATCGAGAACCTGAGCCGCCTGCTCAGAACCAGCTGGCTCATGATTTTTGTCTTCTGGGTGGCCTGGATCTCCGGTGACGTGGCACGGCTGGTGCTGTTTGGTTTTGGCTCATTTTTTGCGCTGCGCGAGTTCCTGACCCTCTCGCCCACCCGGCATGGTGACCACCGCAGCCTGATTCTGGCTTTTTTTGTCGTCCTGCCAGTTCAGTACTGGCTGGTAGCGACCCGCCAGTTTGATCTGTTTGCGGTGTTTATCCCGGTCTACGTGTTTTTGGCCATTCCGGTGGTCAGCGCGCTGGCCAACGACCCGCAGCGCTTTCTGGAGCGCAACGCCAAGCTTCAATGGGGCATTATGGTCTGCATTTATGGCCTGAGCCATGTGCCCGCGCTGATGCTGCTGAACTTCCACAAGTACCACAAAAACGCATTTTTGATGCTGTTTCTGGTGCTGGTGGTGCAAAGCTGCATGGTCACCCAGCATCTGGTGCACCGCTGGCTGCACCGCCATCCGGTGGCACCTGCCATCAGCCACAGCTTCACCTGGCGCAGCTGGTGGGTCGGCATGGCGGTCGGCAGCCTGCTGGGCGCGCTGCTGGCAGGTATTACCCCGTTTGTCCCTGGGCGGGCTTTTGCGCTGTCGTTCATTGCCTGTGCGGCCGGGTCGCTGGGGCATTTTGTGATGAAGGCGCTCAAACGCGACCGGGGCATTCCGATCTGGCGTGGCGAAGGCAAGGCCGTCACCGGGGCTGGCGGCATGCTGGACCGCATTGACTCGCTGTGTTTTGCAGCACCGGTGTTTTTCCACTCGATTCGATGGATGTTTGACGTCTAGCGCTTATGCATGAAGCGCAAACAGCTCTTGCTTTTATAGTTTATGCGCATTCTTGGCATTGACCCCGGCCTGCGCACCACCGGGTTTGGTGTGGTCGATGTGGCGGGCAGTGCCCTGTCCTATGTGGCCAGCGGCACCATCAGCACCACCCATATCGAGAAAGACCAGTTGCCCGCGCGCCTGAAAGTGCTGTTTGACGGCATCCGCGAAGTGGTGGCCCGCTATACGCCTGATGCAGCGTCGGTCGAGATTGTGTTTGTCAATGTGAATCCGCAAAGCACGCTGCTGCTGGGGCAGGCGCGCGGCGCGGCGGTCACTGCGCTGGTGTCACACGATTTGCCGGTGGCAGAGTACACCGCGCTGCAGATGAAACAGGCTGTGGTTGGCTACGGCCGCGCCGACAAAACCCAGGTGCAAGAGATGGTGCGCCGCCTGCTCAATTTGCCCGGGCTACCCGGCACCGATGCGGCCGATGCTTTGGGTCTGGCCATCACCCACGCCCATGCCGCCAACAGCATCACCCGGCTGGCCCAAGCCAAAGGCCTGGGCGGTGTGCAACAACAGACGCAGAAGGCGGCTTACAAGGCCGGTCGTAGCCGCTGACGATGACCACAGTTAAGCCACTCTTACGCTTATGCCACCTGCCTGGCTTGCGCATGAGACTTTGGCGGTGCTTCGTCCTGCCTTGAGCCGATCGATAGCCACAACGACTCAGGGATGGCTGTGGACTTTTTTGGCAGATGCAATGTGCTACTCCCTTTCTCTCCTGGATGTGCGGGGCAAGCAGACAGCGGGCTTCTACGGCAGAATGCACAAAGTTCACACTTGCCCTCTGCACCCGCAGATTTCTAAGCTCCAACGAACCGATGTCACAAGGAGAAAAAATGGCTGAGCGGAGTTTCCCGATCATTACCTTTGACACTGCCAGCGTGATGCAGCTTCTGTATTCATGTGCGTACGCTCGGGCCGCAGCCATGGATGCACTTCTCATCGATGAACCCACCGTGATGAACAGCCTATTTAAATACGCGATGACGCCAAAGCGCATTGGTAGCTTGACGGAAGGAGATCCGCAGGCTTTCAAACGGGCCGTGTTTCTGATTTATTACCGATATCAATCTGGCTTCAATACGGCCTTGGGCACTGGCGCAGCGCTCAGGTATCTCAGAAGTTGTATCAATGTGCGCGATGAAGCGCGTGGCCGACTGCAGAATATGCAGGATTATGTCAACCGTAACAATGCAACGTTTGACGAAGGGAGCCTGTCAGGAGTTTTGTGTTTGAGGCATAGCATGTCAAAAAGGAGCATCTATGCCAATGAGAGTAAAAACCGCCACGGCGGCCAAGGCGGTATTGCCGCGCATTTCGCCTGAGCTGTTAGAC
>JAGOUM010000145.1 GCA_018061265.1 Rhodoferax sp.
GTGCAGCCGATGAGCGCTGGCAACATTTTTTTTGACGGAGAAGACATCAGCGGCCTGCGCTCGGACAAGCGTATGCGCCGCGGCATTTGTCAAAGCCCCGAGGGGCGTCAGGTGTTTGGTCCGCTGTCGATTGAGGACAACCTGCGCCTGGGCGCTTACACCCAGCCGCGGCATCAGGTGGAGAGCGACATGGAGAAGATTTTCACCATGTTCCCGATCCTGAAAGAAAAGCGCGCTTTGCCAGCCGGCACCTTGTCGGGTGGGCAGCAGCAGATGCTGGCGATTGGGCGGGCGCTGATGGGTCGACCCCGCCTTTTGCTGCTCGATGAGCCGTCGATGGGGCTGGCGCCACTGCTGGTGCAGGAGGTGTTTGAGGTGATCAAGACCTTGAAGTCGCAGGGCATGACGATTTTGCTGGTGGAGCAAAACGCTCTGGCGGCGCTGGATATTGCCGACCGCGGGTATGTGCTGGAGACCGGCACGGTGACCTTGACGGGTACCGGGCAGGAGTTGATCAGCAACGAACAGGTGCGCGCGGCGTACCTGGGGATGTGAGCAGTGAATCAGCCGGTTATTGTGGCTTGGTTGTATGGGGCAGCTGCCTTGTTGCGGCTTTGCAAACGTCCTGGCTTGAAACCCGCGAGGCAGGGGCTGCGGGCGTCGGCCTCATACTGGAGTACCAAAAATCGGCCACCACCCGCAGCCCCTGCCTCGCTAGGCGCTGGTTTCAATTTGACGGTTCCAAACAGCCGAAATTTTGGTCGCTCTGCAGAAGAAAAGGGGTCAGATCCCAATTCGGCCAACCACTCTTTCATTCGTCATCGATCTTTCCCCGAATTGGGCTCTGACCCCTTTTCTGCGGGCCACCCAAACGGCGCATCTTGAATCCACCAACCACCCGACAAATTCAAATCCAACAGCAGGAACCCCATGACCAAAAAATTCGCCTCCCAAGCCGACCTCGAGGTCAAAAAGACCACCTTCGCCCAGTTGTCACCCCACTGCTGGGCCTACACCGCAGAGGGCGACCCCAACACCGGTGTCATCATCACCGACGAGGCCGTGCTGATCTGCGACGCACTGGCCACCCCGGTGATGGCGCAAAGCCTGATTGCCGAGATCCGCAAGATCACGGACAAACCCATCAAATACGTGGTGCTGTCGCACTACCACGCGGTGCGGGTGCTCGGTGCTTCGGGCTACAAGTCTGAAGGCATGCAGGAAATCATCGCCAGCCAGGGTACTTACGAGATGATTGTCGAGCGCGGTGCGCAAGACATGCAGTCGGAGTACGAGCGCTTCCCGCGCCTTTTCAACGCCTTTGATTCGATCCCCGGTCTGACCTGGCCATCGCTTGTGTTTCAAGAGCAGATGACGCTCTATTTGTCTGGGCTAGAGGTCAAAATCATGCATGTCGGCGCGGGTCACACCAAGGGCGACACCATCGTCTGGGTGCCGTCTGAAAAAGTGCTGTTCTCGGGCGACCTGATGGAAGCAGACGCCGCCTGTTACACCGGCGACGCACAACTTGAAGAGTGGCCGGCCACGCTCGATGCGCTGGCCGCCTTGAAGCCCGAAAAAATCGTCCCTGGCCGCGGCCCGGCACTGGATACACCAGAGCGGGTGGCCTCCGGCCTGGCCTACACGCGCGATTTTGTGACCACCCTGCTCGGCTCCGCCAAAGAAGCTGTCGCCCAGGGCATGAACCTGAAGCAAGCCATGGCGCATTGCCGCTTGGCGATGGACCCAAAGTTTGGCCATGTCTTCATTTACGAGCACTGCCTGCCCTTCGACGTGACCCGCGCAGTGGACGAGGCCAGTGGCATCAAACACCCGCGCATCTGGACCGCCGAGCGCGACAAGGAAATGTGGCACGGCCTGCAGAATTAATTGGGGTCAGATTCCAATTAATTAAAACGACAGGAGACAAGGCATGCTCAGTACTTACAAATATCCCAAATACGCGTACGTGCGGCCACCCGAACAAAGCGGCGCGGATAAAAAACGCTACCCGGTGGTAGTGGTCGGCGCGGGGCCGGTCGGGTTGGCGGCGGCCATTGAGTTGGCGCAGAGTGGTGTGCCGGTGGTGGTGCTCGACGATGACGACACGGTGTCGGTGGGTTCGCGCGGCGTGTGCTACGCCAAGCGCGCGCTTGAAGTGCTCGACCGGCTCGGTGTGGGTGATGTCAGTGTGGGCAAGGGCGTGAGCTGGAATGTGGGCCGCACCTTTTTCCGCGAGCAGGAGGTGTACAACTTCAACCTGCTGCCGCAGCCCGACCACAAGCGCCCGGGCATGATTAACTTGCAGCAGTATTACCTCGAAGAATTCGAGATCGCCCGCGCCAAAGAGCTCCCGAATCTGGATTTGCGCTTCAAAAACAAGGTGGTGTCGGTCACGCCGCAGGGCGACGGCGCCACGCTGCAGGTCGAAACTCCTGACGGCATCTACAGTCTGGAAACCGACTGGCTGGTGGTGGCCGACGGTGCACGTTCGACGGTGCGTCGCATGATGAATCTGGAGATGGACGGCAAGATTTTCATGGACCGCTTTTTGATTGCCGACGTGGTGATGAAAGCCGACTTTCCGCACGAGCGCTGGTTCTGGTTTGACCCACCGTTTCACCCGGGCCAATCGGTGCTGCTGCATCGCCAGGCCGACAACGTGTACCGCATCGACTTCCAGTTGGGTTGGGATGCCGACCCGGAAGCCGAAAAGAAACCCGAAAAGGTCATTCCACGCATCAAGGCGATGCTGGGGGACGAGCGTGAGTTTGAGCTGGAATGGGTCAGTGTCTACACCTTTCAGTGCCGGCGCATGGCCGCATTCACCCACGGCCATGTGCTGTTTGCCGGTGATGTGGCGCACCAGGTGTCACCTTTTGGCGCGCGTGGGGCCAATTCGGGCATTCAGGACACCGACAACCTTTGCTGGAAGCTCAAGCTGGTGATCGACGGCAAGGCGCCAGCTAGACTGCTCGATACCTATTCCGAGGAGCGCACCTTTGCCGCCGACGAGAACCTGATGAACTCAACGCGCTCCACCGACTTCATCACCCCAAAAAGCAAAACCTCGCTGACCTTTCGCAATGCGGTGCTGAGCCTGGCGCGTGAGCACAAGTTTGCCCGCGCACTGGTCAATTCGGGGCGCTTGTCGGTGCCGGCGTACCTGACCGAATCGCGCCTGAATACGCCGGACACCGACACGTTTGAGGGCGACATGGTGCCTGGTGCACCGATGGACGATGCACCCATGCAGCTGGCGGGCCGGGAGGTTTGGCTGCTGGACCAGGTGGGCAACCGGTTTATGGCGCTGGTGTGTGTAGAGTCGCCTACGGATGTGAGCGCCGATCAATTAGCGGCGTTCATCGCTCTGGGCGCTGCGGCCGTTCCTGTGGAAGTGGTGCTGATTGCTGCCAAACCGGGGCCAGCGCCGCAAGGTGTGAGTGTGTTGGTGGACCGCGCGGGGCGCTTTGCCGAGCGTTTTGATGCGCGCAGCGGCACCACCTATCTGATTCGTCCGGATCAGCATGTGGCGGCGCGCTGGCGTGGCTTTGATGCCGGGCGAGTCCAAGCGGCGCTGGCGCGTGCCACCTGCAATGTTCAATGAAGGAGGCACTATGTCACTGAACCTGCAACCCAATTTTTTTGAGTCCGGCAAGCGCTACTTTCATGCCTTTACGCCGGGGGATGATTTTTACGAGGCGCTGATCGACACGCACCGCGACCTGACTGACGAGCAAAGCGCCATGGTGAACGCCAAATTGGTGCTGTTGCTGGCCAATCACATTGGTGATATTGGTGTGTTGCGCGAAGCCATGGCGATTGCGCGGCAAGATGTTTAAGAAAGGACACACCATGCAAATCCAGAAAATTCACCATGTTGCCTACCGTTGCAAGGATGCCAAAGAAACCGTGTTGTGGTACCAAAAATACCTGAACATGGACTTCATCCTGGCGATTGCCGAGAACGAAGTGCCGTCTACCAAAGAACCGGACCCCTACATGCACGTGTTTCTGGACGCCGGTGGCGGCAATGTGCTGGCGTTTTTTGAGCTGCCGACCCGCCCCGAGATGGGCCGAGACCCCAACACGCCGGCCTGGACGCAGCATTTGGCGATGCAGGTTGGCTCGGTCGATGAACTGCTTGAGACCAAAGCACGCCTTGAAGCGGATGGGATTGAGGTGGTTGGCCCCACCGATCACACCATTTTTAAATCGATTTATTTCTTTGACCCCAGCGGGCACCGGCTGGAATTGGCCGCCAACACCGGCACACCCAACATGTCCAAAATGCTTGACGAGGTCAAGTGGGACATGCTCAACGAATGGGACAAAACCAAAAAAGCGCCGCAGCACGCGCGCTGGATGCACGATGGCAGCTATGCGGAAAACTAAGAGTTCAATAGGAAAATGGCCTAAAAGCCTTATAGATAAAGCGGCAGGCACTATCAAGATGGGTTCTTTTTCATGAAGCTGGCAACCCTGAAAAAAGGCGGGCGCGACGGCACGCTGGTGGTGGTCAACCGCGCGCTCACCCACTGTCGGGCCGTGCCTGCCATTGCCCGCACCTTGCAAGCCGCGCTGGACGATTGGGAGGTCTGCGAGCCGCAACTGCGCCAGGTGTATGAGGCGCTTAACAGCGGGGCCTTTACCGAGCCCGACGTGTTTGACGCGGCCGCCTGCCATTCGCCCCTGCCGCGCGCTTACCAATGGGCCGATGGCTCGGCTTATGTGAATCATGTGGAGTTGGTGCGCCGCGCGCGCGGGGTCGAGTTGCCGCCCGAGTTCTGGACCGACCCGCTGATGTACCAGGGCGGCTCGGACTCCTTTGTGGGGCCGCGTGACCCGGTGCTGGCCTTGTCCGAAGACTGGGGCATTGACCTCGAAGCCGAAGTGGCCGTGATTACCAGCGATGTCAGGATGGGTGCCAGCGTGGTCCAAGCGGCCAATTCGGTGCGCTTGCTGATGCTGGTCAACGATGTGTCGCTGCGCAACCTGATTCCGGCGGAACTGGCCAAGGGGTTTGGGTTTTTCCAGTCCAAACCGGCGTCTGCGTTTAGTCCGGTCGCGGTCACGCCCGATGAACTCGGGGCTGACTGGGAGGACAGCCGGGTCCACCGACCCTTGACGGTGCATCTGAATGGCGCGCTGTTTGGCCAGCCCGATGCGGGGCAGGACATGGTGTTTAACTTTGCCCAGCTCATCGCGCATGCCGCCAAGACGCGCGAGCTGTGTGCTGGCAGCATCATCGGCAGCGGCACGGTGTCGAACAAGCAGGGTGGCTTGCAGGGCTCATCAATTGCCAACGGCGGCGTGGGTTATTGCTGTATTGCCGAAGTGCGGATGTACGAGACCATTGAGTCTGGCAAACCGGCCACTGGTTTCTTGAACTTTGGCGACAGCGTTCGCATTGAGATGCTGGACGCGCAGGGGGCGTCGATTTTTGGGGCGATTGAGCAGACGGTGCAGCGGTATGGAAAGTAGTGCCGTGAAGATGACGGATCGCGCCGCCGAACCCACAAAAATTGGGGTCAGAGCCGTCTTCGCTGCGCTTCGCGGATCTGACCCCAATTTTTGCTGCGCCGCGTTCGTTTCATCGCCACTTTTTGGTCATTTTGACCTCTAGCCCAGTAGAAATAAGCGTGAGCAGCTATTACATTCGTATTCATCAAAACACTTTCAGGAACCCATATGACCCACCCCTTGTTTGAAAAACACCGCGCCAAACTAGACGCCGCGCTCAACGCCATCCACACCCGTGGCTACTGGGCTGCGTACAACGAGATGCCCAGCCCCAAAACCTATGGCGAGACGGCGGGGGACGATGGCAAGAAGGCGTTTGAAGCGCAACTTGGGCAGCAATTTGAGCTGAGCCAGCCAGGCATCATTGGCTGGCTGGCATCAGAAAAGTCGCCTTACGGCATTGAGTTAGGCGTGAGCTACCCGGTGTGCGATATCGAAGCGCTGATCGCTGCAGGCCAAGCCGCCATGCCCGGCTGGCAAGCCGTTGGCGTGGAAGGCCGCACCGGCCTGTGTATCGAGATGCTCGACCGCCTGAACGCGCAGAGTTTCGAGCTGGCCCACGCCGTGATGATGACCACCGGCCAGGGCTGGATGATGGCGTTTCAAGCCGGATCGCCGCACGCGCAAGACCGGGGTCTGGAGGCCGTGGCCTACGCTTACCGCGAGCAAAAGTTTGTGCCGGCTGAAGCCACCTGGGAAAAGCCGCAGGGCAAAAACCCGCCGTTGGTGATGAAAAAACACTTTGAAATCGTTGGGCGCGGGGTTGCGGTGGTGGTGGGTTGCGCCACCTTCCCGACCTGGAACACCTATCCCGGTCTGTTTGCCGCGCTGGCCACCGGCAACGCGGTGATCGTTAAACCGCACGACAACGCCGTGCTGCCAGCCGCCATCACCGTGCGTACCATCCGTGCGGTGTTGTTTGAGAACGGCATCGACCCCAATCTGGTCACGCTGTGTGTGCCCGACCAGCGCGAGACCACGCAGACACTGGTCACGCACCCGGCGGTCAAGTCGGTCGATTTCACCGGCGGCAATGCCTTTGGCCAATGGCTGATCGAGCACTGCCGCCAGGCGCAGGTGTACGCCGAGCTGGCCGGTGTCAACAACATCGTGATCGACTCGACCGACGCTTACAAGCCGATGTTGCGCAATCTGGCGTTCACGCTGTCGCTGTATTCGGGCCAGATGTGCACCACCTCGCAGGCGCTGTTTGTGCCGGCCGGTGGCATAGACACTGAAGACGGTCACAAAAGTTATGACGAAGTGTGCGCCGACCTGGCGCGTGCGCTGGAAGGCTTTCTGGCCAAGCCCGAGGTCGCCTGCGCCGTGCTGGGCGCGATCCAGTCCACCGACACGCTCGGCCGCATTGCCCTGGCGGATAGCGGCAAGTTGGGCAAAGTCCTGCTGGCCTCCAAGAAGCTCGACAACCCGGAATTTCCCAAGGCCGAAGTGCGCACCCCGGTGCTGCTGGCGTGTGACGTCGCCGACGAGTCGGCTTATATGGAAGAGCGCTTTGGACCTATCAGTTTTATAGTGCGCTGCGCAGATACAGCAAGCGCTATCACCCTGTCAGAGCGGCTGGTTGGCACCCATGGCGCGCTCACCGCCGGGGTTTACAGCACCAAGCCGGAGGTGATCGAGGCGATGACAGCCGCCACCTGGCGCAGCAAGGTGGCGCTGTCCATCAACCTGACCGGCGGTGTGTTTGTCAACCAGTCCAGCGCGTTCTCCGACTACCACGGCACCGGCGGCAACCCGGCGGCCAACGCCAGTTATGCCGATTCGGCCTTTGTTGCCAACCGCTTTCGCGTCGTTCAGCGCCGCTACCATGTTTAAGGACTTGCCATGAGCTACCAAAACATCCTTTTCGACGTGCAGGACGGCGTTGCTCGCCTGACGCTGAACCGCCCCGACAAGCTCAACAGCTTTACCACGGTGATGAATGCCGAACTGCTGTCTGCGCTGGCGGCGGTGCAAAGCGACAAGACCATTCGCGTGCTGGTCATCACGGGCGCCGGAAGAGGCTTTTGCGCCGGCCAGGACTTGGCCGACCCGGCCATGGCGGTGGGTCCGCTGTTGCCCGACATCGGGGCGGTGATCGAGCAGCACTACCGACCCTTGATTTTGGCCTTGCAAAACCTGCGGGTGCCAACGGTGGCGCAAGTCAACGGCATTGCCGCAGGGGCGGGTGTCAGCCTGGCGCTGGCGTGTGATCTTGTGATTGCTGCGAAGTCGGCATATTTTCTGCAGGCGTTCAGCAAGATCGGGCTGATTCCGGACACCGGCGGCACCTGGTTTTTGCCGCAGCGTGTGGG